>CAYLNH010000047.1:0-33919 GCA_964384625.1 uncultured Lentisphaerales bacterium | reverse complement strand
AGGTTGGTATGTCTGCCCCGAATAATGCGACGTTATTTCCGCGCCGACCCTAAGACTCCGGGGACGCATGCCTCGCTGCTGCTCGAAACAGGCCGGCCGAACGCTGTATTGGAAATATATCCGAAGAACTGGGAAGCCTGCTCCCGGGCCCATCTCCAACTCGGGAACTATGAGGCCGCGTTGGATTGTGTCCCACCCGGAAGAAAAGAGCGATTCGCCCCGTACCGCCTGCTGGGACGAGTCGACGAACTGCTCACGAAGGATCACGTGCACCCGGACGTGCGCGCCAATGCCCTGCGCCACCTGGGCCGGGTCGAGTCCACCCTCCCCGTCTTCCGCCGCGATCAACACTGGTACGCCCTGGCCCTGAGTACCCGCGGCGAATCGCTGGAACCCGCTCTCAAACACTTCCCCCACAGCAGACTCCTCCGGATCCGAAACCTGATGCAGGCCGGCAAGTACAAGGAAATCCTGCGGCAATACCCGCACCGGCGAGGCGACTGCGCGGTAGCACTGAATGCCCTCGGTCGACATCAGGAGGTCCTCGAAACATGCGCCAGCCAGCGCGGCCAGGCGGCCAGGGCCCTGCTCTACCTGGGACGCTGCGACGATGTCCTGGCGCGCTATCACGACCGACGCCACGAACAGGTGCTCGCCCTGCTCTACCTCAATCGCCCCAAGGAGGTCCTGGCGAAACATCGCGATTCGTTCGCCGGAACCATCCTCGCTCGATACTGCCTGGCCCTCGACGACATTCGCGCTCGAAAACAGGTGCTGAAGGGCGTGACGGATACATTCGTCGGTCTGGCCGAAGATGAGCTGATGTTTCCGCATTACGTCATGGCGCCGTTCCTGGACTTCCTGGCGGAACGAGACAGAACCCGCCTGGAGAAGCGGTATGAACGGACAATCAAAGATCGCCGGTTCGTCTATGGTCAGCGGCTCTGGCATCTGACGGCATTCATCACCGGCCGCATCGATGCAGCCGAATTCCGTCGACAACCACACGCGCGGCAGGTAGAACACCTGCTGCCGCTGGCCAGGGCAATCAAGGCGGAAATCAACGGCGAACCCGCTGCCGACCATTACCAGGCCTATCTGGATCTTCCCCGCCATCAGCGCGGCCTCCGCCCCGTGGTAGACAAGTTCGCCCAATGGCGCCGCGCCGAGCTGTCCGCCCGCTGACCGGCAGACCGGACAAAAATCCGGGAAATCCGCTTGATATATGCAGGATAGATGCTTTATATTTGTGATATTATCAGAAAACCGCCGGGGCCCGCGGGACGGCGCGAGGATTACAGTCATGCAGATCTGTCGAAAAGCACCTTTCACCCTTATCGAGTTGCTCATTGTGGTGGCTGTTATTGCCGTTCTGGCGGCGCTTCTCCTCCCGGCCTTATCACAGGCGAAGGAATCGGCTCGACAGGCCATGTGCCTTTCCCATCAGAAGCAGTGTTACCTCGCCCTGCAGCTCTATGCCGACGACCATAGCGGCGCCATCCTGACGTCCTGGACATGCGAGGACGGTCGCATCATCCATTGGCCGACGTTCGTGACCGGGTTGCAGGGGGACAAGGGCGCCGGAGCCACCCGACCTCCGGTAAATGGCGCCAACTACATCGAACCCAGTGCCGTTTTCGGCTGCCCTTCCAGCCCGAAGTTCAGTCGGCATATGGACAACTACGGCCGGACGAATATCGCGTACGGCATCTTCAAGACCGGCACCTGGGACCTGGAGCACAGGTACAAATGGGACTTTGATACGCATCACAAGATGTACCCGGTGAATGCCGGCGGCCGGCCGTTCTGCCGGGTTCAGGTTCTCTCCCGCGTTCCCGATCCGGGTTCTATCCTCATGCTGGCGGACAGCTACAGCTCCCGCGACTGGTGGCAGGAAGGTCCCGGCCGTGTCATGGGCGCCTTCAATCCGCTGGGAAACTCGGACTGGTCCACGCGTATCGGCCTGCTCCATCGCGATCGCGCCAACGCCTGCGCCTACGACGGTCATGCCGAAGTTCAGGAGGTGCGTCAGCTCAACACCGGGATCATGCAGGCCACCCGCTTCTTCACCAGAACCGGCGTCAGCATTGAGCTTTGAACAATCGTGGAAAGCATCGAACAACTGCGATCACAAGTGGAATCACAGAGCAGCAGAGGCACCATCATGCAGACGCGACGCTTCACGTTGATTGAGCTATTGGTGGTCATCGCCATCATCTCCATCCTGGCGGCTATGCTTCTGCCCGTGCTGAGCCGCGCAAAACAGACGGCCCAGAAGACGGTATGCATCAACAACAACAAACAGATTGCACTGATGACCACGATGTACGCCGACGACTGCGAAGAACATCTGCCGGCCGGGCGTCGGCTGAACGGCGGCACCAACGATTTGGATTACGGCTGGTACCAGCTCTACATCGAATTCGGCTACGGTGCCCTGCAGTCTTTCTTCTGTCCCAGTGACGATCAGGGTTACACCGATGATCATCGGCTGAATTACGGCCGCATCAGCTACGGCTACAACCAGGTCATGCTCGGCGGCGTCCCGGAAGGCGCCGCAGCGGGCCCCGCCCACTGGGTGGCGTATGACTGGAACCCAAAGGACTACTACTCCAAATACCGGAAGTCCGCGAAACTCCAGCATATCGCCAAACCCGACAGAACCGTCTTCTGTCTGGACAATGCCGCCGTCCCCAACGGAGGCACAAATCTGCGCGGCTACTATCATGTCTATGCCTGGGACGACGGCAACAACCCGATGGCCTACGGCCGGCACCAGGACATCTGCATCGTCGCCTGGATCGACGGCCATGTCGACGGCGTCAAGGGCGAAACTCCGTGGGCCTTCTACCAGAGCGGCAGTCTTGGGGATCGGTGGGCGAAGGACAGCAACGGTGATTACTGCTGGGACCGGGATTAGGATTCCGGCATCCCGACATCATCCGGTCATCCTATCGTCGGGGGTCACGAAGTCACGACGTCCGGAAATCATCCCACTCCCCTACTCGGTCACCATGATCGGCAGGAACAACTCGCCGCGGTTGCCGGCCAGCTTCACCAGGATGCGGCCTTCGCGTGCCGCGGTATCCGGCGGACACGTCAGCGTATACTCGGCTTTGCCGCCTGCGGCTTTCTCCTCAACCGTCCAGAGCGGCGGCGGAGTAACCGTCACGAACTTCGGACTGCCGTTCAGGACGAGCTTCGCGGCGCCGCCTTTGCTGATCTCTTTCGCCAGTGAATCAACCGTTACCAACGGTTTTCCCAAGGTGTCCGATAAGTTCTCCAGGCTCTTGTACTGCAGCAATACGGGCGCCGCGGACACACTCAACATGACGCCGCTGCCGGCGGCGTCGAGTTTGCCGATGCTGCCGTCTATACGCGTCACTTTGACGTCGGTAACTTTCGGCAGTTTCACAAACACGTCCTTGCGGCCTTCGTCACGCCAGATGATCTGCAGACAACGGTCTTCCTTATCGCGGAACAGATATGCCTGCGTCTTATCGGCATAGTGCTTCTCCTGCACAAACTTCTTGATGCAGACGCCGTTTATCATGTTGTAGTACGCCACCGCGTCCAGCTTCGGGTTGAACTCATTGTAGTAGCAGTCGAACACATTGTGCGCCGACCCGAAGGAGGCTCTTGCTTTGCCCTCTCTGTCCGGATACTGGATGCCGAACCAGGAGACGAGCACGCCGCCTTCGGCGAAGAAGACACTGAGCTTTTTGTAGAGCGACACGGCAACATCCCAGCGCGGCCGGCCCTGGCTGTTCAGCCCGAGTTCCGTCGAGACGATCGGCTTCACGGCGTTGTGCTTTTTCATCAATGCTTTGTATTTCTGCATCGTCTTGCGCACACCGCTGTAGTGCTCGTACGTATGGAAATCGTAGTAGTCGAGATACCTGTAATAGCCTTCCTGGAAGTAGAGCGGGTTGGGTTCGACCGCTGTCGAGATGACCTTCATATTCGGGTCGGCAGCCTTAATCCCTTCGTACACCGCCTTATAGCCGGCCACGTTCTCTCTGACGCGTTCAATGCCGCCGTGCGGTTCGTTACCGAGACCGAACCATGTCAGGCGCTGCTTACCGTATGTCTCGACGTATTTCTTTGCGCCTTCGCGCAGCGGCGTCGCCGTCCACTTCTCGTAACCTTTGCGGTGTTTTTCGATCGCGGACACCGGGCTGTTAATGGCCCAATCCATATCGAGCGCCTGCACGTGTTTCAGGCCGGGCGCCTTATTCTCATAGGGCGGCTCCGGCTTCCACCCGCCCCAGATCCCGCAGGTGCGAATGCCGAGGCGATCGGACAAATAGAAGTAGTCCCGCGCGCGATTATCCCAGCTGCGTCCGAGGAACGGGATATCCTTCGGTCGGTACTTCTTGGTCTCAGCTTTCGGCAGGATCGCCAACCCGCGATACTCGCGATACGGCTCCGCCCGTTCCAATGGGATCTCCGCATGGATCTCATAGTATTTGCCCATCTCGAGCTGCGACTTATCCAGCTGGATATCGCCGGTGTAGACCAGGTATTGCTTCTCCCTGCCCGCCGGCGCCAGTGCGACTTCCGTCGCCTTGAACTGCTCTGCGCCCCAGTAGTCGCGGATCTCGTAGACCACCCGCTGTTCCCGCTTCGACAGCGGCCTGAACGCGCGCACCTTCACGTGGAACGCCGGGTCATCTTCAGGAAAGAACATATTGCTGAAGCGGTTCGACGGCATGTTCATGCGGTAGATGCGTTTCTCGCCGGCCGGCGATAGGTACGACGCCCGCAGGCTGTCCACATTGAAGGTGCCGTAGGTCTTCTTCAGGAGGACCTTGAAACGGGCTCCAGTGGTGCCCTTCGGGGCTTCGACCTGCTTCTCGAATGTCTCCCAGGACCGCTTCTTATACAGCAGCGCGCAGGTCGCCTTCTCGAGCACCCCGCCGCCGGCATTCATGAACTCGATGTCGACAACGCCCTGGAACGAGTTGTCAGGCGAATGCAGGTCCGAACTGCAGGCGCCTTTCAGCAACCACATGCCGGGGGCGGCTTTGAATGTGGGCCCCACCGCCGACACGGGTTTGTCGACGTTTGCCAGCGTCCGATGGACGCGCAGTGCATTGGCACTCTTGTCGCCGAACCTGGCTTGGACCGATACGTCGCCGACAACCTTCCAGCCGTTCGGCACCTTCGCCGAGGCATCGAAGTCTTCGCTATACGATGCCGGCGCCACCTTGGCGGGCATCAGGGCATCCGCGGTGATATCCGTCACCATGAACGCCGGCTGCTTCGAACCGGGAGCGAAGTCCTTGCCCAGGATGATGGCGATCAGTTTCGCCGGCGCATGCCATTTGCCGTCATTCGCGCCGCCCCAGTGTTCGCCGCCGGCAATCTTTTCCGGCTTGAGTGAGACCTCATGCCACTTGCCGTCCGGCGTCACCTTGAAGTTCTTGCGTTGATGGCACTGGTTCGTACTGTCGACCAGCCGCAACGTCAGTTTTCCGACGTTGTCGGACTTGATCTTGAAACGGATCCTGATGAATTCCCGGGCGCCAATCGCAGTCAGACTCTTCGTTGCCTGCACGTAGGCGCCGCCCCCGGTGAAGTCGCCACGCAGCGCCATGGCGTTCTTGCCGTTCTCGGGCTGGTCCTTCACGAGGTCCAGAGAACCTTTGGCTCCCGGGAATTCGCGGCCGTTGTCAAACTTCCAGTCAACAACGCCTGCCTGCAGCGATTCGTCGAGGCGAACTGTCTTCTTCAGCACCGCATCGGTTTCGAAAGTGACCTTCACATCGCGAAACCAGAGGCTGCCTTTCTTCGTCTCGGGATCGGCCCCGTGGCGGCCGAACAACAGACAGAGCTGGTACTTCGCGCCGACCCAGCCGCGGTCGTCCTTCACTTTCCAGGTCTGGTATTTCGCCACATTGGTCGGCGCCTCCGGTGTGCCCATCGTTCGCAGGTAGCGGGCAAACGGAAACACCACTTTCTGCCAGTCATCGGTCTTCTGCAATTCCAGTTTCAGTTGGTGACACAACCCGCCCTGACCGGCAAATCGAACCGTCAACGTCTTTGCTCCCGGGAATTTCAGCCAGAGCGACAAGGTGTCAACCCGTTCCCCGGGCAACACGTGCCGCGCTTCCACATACTGGCCGCCGCCGCTGAAGTCACCACTCAGTCTCAGTGCCGGCTTCTCCCCGTCCGCAACGCTGAGTGTTCCCTTGGCTCCGGGAAACTCGAATCCGTTGCCAAAGACCCAACCCTTCAAAGGCTCCTTGCCGGTTGCAAGATGCAGGGGGTCCGCCGCCGACGCCGCAAGCATCGCCCAAAGCACCAGAAAAGTACATATTGTGTGTTTCTGCATGGTTCTCTTCCTCGTTAACATATGCTTGCTTCTTCCAGCTCAAATTCGACGGTGACAATCTCACCTTTCTTCACGACAACACGAATACTGCCGTCCTCGATGCGCAACTCGATATCGCGCTTTTCCGTCAATCTCGTCACGTAAGCAGAACGTACAGCAACACCCAGTACAAGTGCGGCATCGATGTCATCCGTCGTCGGATTGAACAGCCGGACAAACACGCTGTCGCGCGTCACGGCCTTCGTCACGGCGCTCAGAACCAGATTCGGATCTGCAACCTCCAGGAAACTGAATGTCGGCGCCAGCCGTCCCGGCTGCCGGCCGAACTGCACCGGCTTCAACGGCTGGTTGTACGCCAATGCCTGATGATACAGGCCATCCTCATTCCACGTCTTCGCGTGGGGCATCAGTGCGTAGTTGTGCGTCTGACTATTCAGGCTCTGGGAACTCTCATCGCCGGGATACTCCATCCATAGACGATTATCGCAGGCGATCCGTAACCGCGTACTGCGGACCAATCCGACGGCCAGCGTCTGGCCGCCATTGTCATTCAGAATCTCGTAGTCCTTGGTCGACTTCGAGAGCAGAGCCAGACCTTTGTCGTCATCGTGCAGGTCCAGCCAGAGTTGCACCGGATGGCGCGCCAACTCACAACTCAAGTCCGGATTGGTCGCGTACTCCGTCACGGCAAACGAACCGTCGGCACAAGTTGTCGTCGCCTGCAGCCCCGTTGGGAAACACACGCGCACATAGTGATCGCGCGCCGTATTGTCGAGCGTTGTTTGCACCTCGACAAAGCGGCTTCCTTTCTTCAGTATCACCGTGGTAACAGCAGTCAACGTCACGCTGTCATCGGAGCGCCGGTTAGCGGCAAAATCGTACCGCGCCGGCACAACCATGGAGGTCTTGATCTCAAAGGCCGCGGCCAAGTCGCCGTGCAGCGAACAACGAATTTCGGCCGGACCGCCAATCGACTGCATGATCGCGTCGCCTTCCGGCGCGTTCGCCATCCACATATTGCCGACGTCGCCAACGTCCAGCAGGTGGTTCAGATTACGGCATGTGTGTCCTGTGGTCAGGTCGGTCAGATCGAATGTGCCGTCGCCGTTGATCAGCAGGTGAACATGCTCGTTCCTGGCTTCGCGCGGGGCGACAAGGAGGTCCTTGGCAATCAGTTTCGGCGCATCCCAGTCCTCGTGTGGATACGGGTATTCGGCCTTGGCCGTCCATTTAATTTTGTAGGTCTTGTGACCCAGTCCCGGGATATCTTCAGCCAGGAACAGCAACTGCACGCGCGTGCAGTAGTACGGCATATTGCGGCTGCGCGGATGATAGATACCGCCGCGCGCGGTCTCTCGCCGGACCTCCTGGATCTCGGCGACGTTGCCGGCCATGTCCTCCAGGACCACCTCGTCCAGCGCCACTTCGGCCGGGATATCCACCCAGACTTCGACAACTTCGCTGCGCGTGAACGCAGCCGTATTATGGACGGCCAGGAACATCTCCGCGTCGTCCATGTCGTCGGTGGCGATCTCTTTGGTCAGATTGTTGAGGCCCTTGCGTTCGAGAGCTTGCGCAATCAGGTCGGCCTGCTGAATCCGGGCCATGCCGCCCTGCCCCAGTTCCACCGGGCCGAGGCCGTGGATGGAGTCATGGGCGTGGCTGGCGAACAACAGCTTCCACGCCTTTTCCAGATACGTATCCGGGTAGCGGTCGATCCCCTGCGCCCAGGCCATCGTCGACAACGGTTCGGCATAGCGCACCAGCCGGTTCTCCGTCGTGCTGTTGGCAATCTTCAGTTCCGGGTGCGTCGTAATCACGTCCGTATGAATCGATCCCACCGGGCCGTCACGCATGGCGCCGGAGACGAGCGCCAGTTCATCGCGCTTGGCTGCCATGGCGGCTTTCAGTTCTTCCAGGTACGCCGCCAGCGTGCTGTGTTGTATGTTGTACTGATCGCCGAACTTCTCCTGCAGGTCAGCGATAATCTCGGGAATCATCGGATGTGGCTCGGTGAAGTCAGTGCCGTCGAAGAACAACAACGTCTCGGGAGCGGCTGTCCCTTCAACGGTTTCCAGGGAGCGCTGAAACCCCATCTCAATGTTCTTCTTGTGGTAGGACGTATCGGGATCCAGGATCTCGTGGAAGAACCCGTAGTCAGCAGGGCCCGCAGTATGCACGACCTTGCCGAGGGTTCCGTAATCGTAGTGCCACTCCTTATCCCAGGGATCCCTGTCATAGACGATTGGGATGTGGCCGGCAAAGAAGAAGTTCCAACGGGCTTCTCGGCCCAGGCGGGACGCAAACACCTGCGTGCCGTCGGGTGCCCCCCAGACAAACTCCGGCAGCTTCGAGCGAACCGGGTTCATGTATTTGTAGAAGATAATGATGTCGATGCCGAAATGTTTGTAGATCTGCGGCAACTGCGCAATCTGACCAAACGAGAAAACGTTGTAGCCGCACTTCAGCACGCTGCCGTAGCTTTCCGACACGCGCACGCCGTGCTGCAGGTTGCGGATGACGGACTCACCGTGGATCGTGGCGCAGTCCGGCAGGCTGTACCACGGACCGATCTCCAGTTTCCGCTGTTCGATCAGCCCGCGAATCTCCTCCTCGACTTCGGGACGGATCTCGAGGTAGTCGTCCAACAGCCCCACCTGACCGTCCAGCAGGAACGATTTGTAGTCCGGCTTCTCGCGCATGATCTCCAGCAGGTGATCCATGCACTCGACGAACTTCATTCGCGTATGCTCAAACTCCCAGCGGAACTCGCGGTCCCAGTGCGTATAGGAGACGATGTGTACGTTTGGTTTCATCAGCTCAGCTTCTTCCATCTAATCTCGTTGCCATGATCGTTGTCTGATATTGAGTCTTCTACTGCACCGTTATCAGGAGCGGCCAGGCGCGGCTTTCCATTTGCGTCGAGGTCCACAAGCAGAGCTACCAAAGTCCTGCCCCTTTTGGGCCGCCGATTACCGATTACCGACCGCTACTCCCTCCTGCAAACCGCGCGCAAACCGCGAATCGCAATCTCCGGCTTCTTGTCTTCGGAGGAGTACTTGGCCAACGTGATGGCAATCGACTTCGGCCCGTGCCATTCACCGTCGTTCTCGCCGCCCCAGTGTTCGCCGCCGACCATCTCGTCGAGGCGTAGTGTGACCGTGTGCCATTTGTTGTCCGGCTTGAACTTCAAGCCCTTGGTCTGATGTGTCTGGCCGGATTGATCGACCAGACGAATGCCGTAGTTGGTCACGTTGTCGGAGCGCATTTCAAACCTGAAATACTTCACCTTGTAGGTCTTGCTCAATTTCGTCTCATGCGTGGCGGCGACGTACATGCCGCCTTTGGTGAAGTCGCCGGAGATGACAAGGATTTTCTTCCGGTCCCGATCGCGTTTGGCCTCGCATTCACCTTTGGCGCCCTTGAACTCCTTGCCCAGATGAAACTCCCACTCGTTCCTGCCGCTGCGATCAAGCTTGTCGAGTCCAACGGTCTTTGTCAGCTTCGGCTTCTGCGGATGGAGTTGGACGTTGCCGATCCACAAACTGCCGGATTTCCGGTTGCCCAGGTTGCCCTTGCCGAGGATGACAACCAGTTTCTTGCCGGGGCCATGCCATTTGCCGTCGTTGTCGCCGCCCCATTTCTCGCGGCGGGCAATGAGTTTCTTCATGTCACGCGATTTCTTCTCGGCGAAGATCTCTTCCAACGGCAACTCGATCTCTTCCCAACTCTTGCCGCCTTTAAGCCGCAACACCAGTTGGTGGCATTGCCCACCGCTGTCAATCAAACGAATCGTTACGGTCTTGGAGTGCGGGTATTTGAGCATGAAGGTGATCTTGTCAATGTCCTCCCTGGGCAAACGCGCGGCAGCCTGCACATACTGGCCGCCATCACTGAAATCACCATCGAGCTTGATGGCCGGCCGGCAGTTCTTCGGCGCGTCGGATTCGTCACTGAGAGCACCGGTGGCGCCTTCAAATTCCTTGCCGTTGTCAAAGCGCCAGCCGCCGTGAGGCATGTCTGTACGAATGAGCGATATCGCTTCTTCCCGCTCGGTTTTGCTGCGCGCCATTACTTTGACACCGGCAAGCAGCGCGATAACCAGCCCGGCTCGGTACACTGCGTTCATAATCATCTTCTCCGTCTTTGCCTATCTTTCGACCCCATTGAATTAGTCAGGTTCCCTTTTTTAAATCACTGCATATATCAGATACTCAAAACAGGGGCATGTCAAGCAGGAAATGGAAATCCGGGCGCGTTCCGCGGGATGGCAATACCCCACAGTTTTGGCATGGTACACGACCGGCTGGAGATGCTTGCAGCAAGCCACCACAACGGCACAGAGCGGTCGTACCGGTACTGAATTGCTGCCGCCTCCAAGGTCGGCCGCCGTAACTACAGCATTTCAGCTTTTCCCATGGCCGGAACTCCGCACGCTGAAGGCGCGACCGTTTCAAGCCCGGGGTTGGCGGCGCCAACCCCAGGGATGAGTACCCAGCCGGTTCGACGCTGAAGGCGTTGCAGTAGGCTTGGCCAGATCAGGGCTACAGTTCTCATAAGATGCTGCAGACTACCGCGGGCTATGCTTTCGGCGGGCCGATGCTCTCGCGTTCAACCAGCTGCGGGTCAACGGTCATCGCAATGCCGGCCCGGCGATCCTCATCCAGCATCCAGTCAAACGCCATCTGGACCTCCTCGGCCGAGTGGATCTCGACCCGTGACAACGGCGGTGCGAAGTAGTCTTCCTGCACATGCTCGGTACCGTTGGTGATGATGCTCAGGTCGTCGGGTATCCGCAGGCCTGCTTCCCACAGCGCCCGACTGGCGCCGGTCACGCCGGCGAACGAGTCGAACATCAACCCCGTTGCCTTGACGCCATTCTTAATCATGTTGGTAACCCGCTGATAGCCGATCTCGATACTCATCTCCCACGGCTGCGTCCAGTCGCCGATCAACGTCATGTCCCGCTGGCGCCGGCCGTAGTCGCGCAACGCCTGTTTCATGCCGGCCAGCAGATTGCGGCGCTCCAGCGATTCCGGCTCATGCCGCACGTAGGCGAGTTTATCATGGCCGTAGTCCAATAACGTTTTGACCTGCAGGTAGCCAATCTTCGACCAATCGGCACTGACCGTAGCGATATTGGCGCCGCCCATCACCAGTTCGCTGGCGGTAAACAGCACAATCGGCACGCCCAGGTCGTCAAGCATGGAGAACGTCTGGCGATCGATCGACTCGGGGATCGGCAACAGGCAGACGCCGCAGATGTTGTCGCGCCTGGCGATCATGCGTTTCAGTGCCGCGTAGGTGGTATCCGGATTCATCTTATACTCCACCAGCCCCAAACCGCGCTTGACGCAGAGTTCTTCGCTGCGATGCAGCCGCGACCACGAGGCGTAGGAGAACCAGTTCGGATAGGCGAACAGCACAATCCGGTCCGCGCCGACCCCGGTATCCTGATCCGTGCGCACCAGGCGCTCGCGCGATGCCAGGTAGGTGCCCTTGCGCGGCAGACGCTTGACATACCCCTCCCATTCCAACTCACGCATCACGTGGCTTATCGTCAGGTACGCCACGCCGAGTTCCTCGGCCAACGCCCGGTCGGACGGCAGCCGCGCATCCAATTCATAGTCTTGAAAACTCCTGATCAGCTTCTTCTTGAGCTGCTCATGTACGGGCACTTTGCGCTTTGCCATGGTATCCTCCGGGTATCGGCGCCGGCGTTTTTTAATGCGTATACCAAAACAATATCCACACCCCGTGCATATATCAAGGTCGATCTGAGCATCGGATGTCCGGAGCAAACGGCGGGGCTGGTGGTGGGGCCGGCAGAACTGAAGGAATTGCCGTAGGCCTTCTTCGCAGAGAACGGCGACCCGACCCGCCCCCGTTTCGCGACAGGCATTGCCACCGAACTTGCGGCACACAACTCTGCCGGATTGCACTCGGGTTTCTTCACGCTGAAGGCGTGCCGGTTTACAGCCTGGGGTTGGCCGTCAGGGCCTACCCCAGGTATCGGTTGCGTCGACGATCAACTCTGAAGGAGTTGTAGCTGGCCTTTTCCCCGGAGATCAGGAACACGATCCACCCCGTTTCGCGGCAGGTGCAGCTACTTTTCGAATTCTTTCGCGACTTCCTTCAGGTTCTCGTTGCCGCTGTCGGCCATTGCCTGCACCAGATAGAATCGGGCCATGCTCTTCCGGTCCTGTTCGAGTGCGGCACGAAGCGCGTCCAGATCCTTCGGCTCGCGGTTCAGGCGGTAGAGAGCCGCGCGACAGGCAACGGCAACCTGTTCGTTCTTCAGTCCTTCATTGAGCACCTTCGAGATCTCTTTCTTCTTACCGGCGAAGGCGCCCAGAGCAAACGTGGCCCGGATCCGGGCGCCAAGTCGACCGTCCCCCAGGTTCATCGGTTGCTTATCCCGATCTTTCGCCGTCTGCACGCGGGTGACATCGGCCATCTTGATCAATTCAGGCACGGCTCGTTCATCGCCGAGAACAGCCAGGGCTCCGGCCGCATCGGACACCCACATCGGCCGGATATCCCGCTGCAAGGCGTCGACCATGACGGGGTAGGCCTCCTTCGCCTGCAGCCGGGCCAACGCGTGAATGGACTGACGGATCGTGCAGATGGTCTGCGCGTTCTCGGCCAACGCGATCAGCGTCGGCACACCCGTTTTGCCCTGCTTCTCGATGGCCGCAAACGCCTGGTCCTCCAGCGGGCCGTGGTCGCTGTGATGCCAGCAGAGGGCGGCAAGGAAGCCCAATGCCGTCGGCGAGTTCTCAGCAATCAGTGCTTGAATGCGTTTCTCGCGTTGCTTTGGATCCACGCGGATGCCGCCGCGACGGCCGGCCAGAATCTGACACGTCTCGAAGTTCTTGTCCGTATACGGCACGTCCACAAAACGCGGCAGCCAGGCATAAAACGCGGCCTGCTGCCGATGCAACGTTGCCTTTGTCGGGTCCTTGCCCTCGCCGTCGTAGTACGCCGCCAGCCCGCGGTGCGCGGCAACGTAGCGCCGGTCCAGCAGCACGCAGTTGTCAAAGGCCTTGGCGGCCTCGGGGTGTTTGCCCTGCCGGATCAGAGCGCTGCCCAGCCGCTCCAGAAAGATCGGCGCGTCCGGATGCAGCCGCGCCTGTTTCTGCAGGAAGGGCACGGCTTTCTCCCAGGCTTGCGTCCGAAAGTAGGCATCGCACAGGCGCAAGGCGATTCGGCCGCGCTCCGGCTCCAGGGCCAGCGCCGTTTCAAAGGTCTTTACCGCCAGCACCGCGTGCTTCTGCTTGAACGCCGCCTCGGCGGCCTCGTCCCGGCTCGGGCTGTACTGCACGGAACCGCGCCGGTGCTTCACCGTGGGACCCTCACTGGCCCGCCGCAACTGAATGGCGCCGATCGCCAGCAACAGCGGCAGGTCCTCCTTCGTCTTGGTCAGCCCCGCCGTCCAAACCGCAATTGCGGCATCGGGTTTACCGTCGTAGGCGAGCAAGGCGCCGAGCAGTTCCCGGGCCTCCACATCCGTCGGGGTCGTCTGCAGATGGCCGCGCAGCACTTCCGCCGCGGCGTCGATGCGCCCCTGCTGGGCCAGTGCCATGGCGTTCTGCGTCGGCGTCGGCTCGGCAGCGCCCAGCGGCAGCGCCGCGGTGAGCAAGGCGATCAGAATCCACTTCGACCAGATCATCGTCTCTCTCCCGGGTTGACGTTCGACTGCACCTTACGCCGAAATCACCGTCGCCGCCAAGGTTATCCGCTACATTCCCTTGCCAACAGCGCGGTCAGCGGCTATATTGGCATGTGAGTTAACGTTAATGCCGAGTGCCCCGACATGGTGTTTCACCAGACTTCAGTGCCACCGCCCGCCGACTGCAGGCGGAGAAAACTGCTCGCCGGTCGCGGCGCAGTATACCGCGCGCCGGGGGCTTGGCGCCGGGCGAAGCGCTTGATCAGGTTTACCCTGATTGAGCTTCTGGTGGTCATCGCCATCATTGCCATTCTGGCGTCGATGCTGCTGCCCGTGATCAGCCGGGCCAAGGAACAGGCCAAGCGCACGGCGTGCACCGGCAATCTGAAACAATGGGGGCTCGTGGCGCACATGTTTACCGACGACCACGATGATTACTTCCCGGCAGCCTATATCTCCGATTGGAACGGCAGTTTTGCCTTCCCGGCCAACCTGAACTACGACAACCTGCCGGAAGCGGGATCGGATCCAACCTGGTTTCGGCGTTACGGTACGCCCTACCAGACGCTGCAGGAATACGGTTTGGAGGATGCCTTGATCACGTGTCCCAGTCGCCGGGACCCGATCGTTGGGGAAAAATTCAACGCCAACAACTGGAAGACGATCTACCGCAATCACTACACCTATGTCGGAGGATTCAGCAAAGACAAATTCGTCGGCGGCCCGGCGGAGTGCTGCGGCACAGCCCACCCCTCACAGAGCACCTTCAACTGGGGTTCGCTGCCGCCGGCGATCAAGGTAACGGATGAGGGGCCGGAGGAACGGGTACTCGGTTCGGACGAGGTGTACTGGGCCGGCGGCGGCGACTGGGGCAACAGCTATCGGATCAACCATCCGGAGGGCAATGATTTCACCCAACCGGACGCCCAGTTTGTTCTGTTCGCCGACTCCCACGTAGCCGATGCAACGGTCACATACTATGACGGTTCGCCGTTGAGTTGGAGCAACCAATCGCTGCAGCACGCGGGCAACGGCGCCCTCTGGTACTGGGGCACGGCCGTGGCCGGGGCGCCGCAGTAGGGTTAATCAAAGCGGTCGGGGATTACGATCCAGGAAGAGGCATCCGTTGACAGCGTCACCGTCTTGTCGCTCGGGAAGCTTTCCACATGGCCGTCGGCATAACCGGCATTGAGGGTGGTCGCCGGCACCGCCATGGTCGACGGCCCCGGGATGATCCAGAAACTCTCCCAGTCGTTGCTGTTCGCCTGGACGTCCGGGTTGAAGTTATGGTGGTTGAAGCGCATTTCGTCGTAGCCGAAGGCAACCCAGTAGAGCATGTCGGCGGTCAGCAGTTTTGTCCCGTCAGTGACCCGGCGGGGCGCCTGCCAGTCATTGATGCCGTCATACTTGCGGTGGTTCCACAGCAGCGCGTAGGAGCCCTTCAGAAATCGGACATCGGCGTCGAGAAAGCGGTTGCGGGTATCCTCCGGCCGTCCCGGCACCAGCGGACAGAAGAAGATCTCCGGATCCTGGATATACTCACCCATATAGTGAATCAGCGCCCGACCGCCGGCCGTGTCCATGTGATAGACGATCCAGTAGGGTATGCTCCAGTTGTCGACGGCAGTATCATAGGCGACGGCCGGGGCATAGCGCCCGTCATTGTCGTCGGCGTACATCAGCGCCATCATGACCACCTGCCGCTGGTTCGAGGTACAGACCGCGAGGTTGGCGGAGTATTTCGCCCGCGACAACACGGGCAAGAGCAACGCCGCCAGGATCGCAATAACCGCGATCGCCACCAGAAGCTCAATCAGGGTAAACCTGATTACGCGCTTCGCCCGTTGGGCTGCGCCTTGGCCGGCCAGCAGTTCAATGAGCGTACACTTCATCGCGCGCCCTGCCCCGCAGGAGGCGGGGGCTCCAGGCACATTGCGCCGGGTCGACTTCGCCCGGCAGACGCGAACCTCGATCCCGGTGAACCGGTTTTGCCGTTTCCGAACCCGCACAATCACACCTCGGTTGTGGTTTGCGGTTCTTGCGTCCCCGTTTGCGGTATAGGATACTCGCCGCCGGAATGCAAGACAAGCGGCTGTTTGCAACAGTTATCGATCGGTTGTAACATTATCACGATGACACTCGGAACCGACAGCCAGGGCGACCGCAGCTATTTCCGCCGGCTGCTGACGAACGTTCCGGCGCCGATCGGCGGCGCCGTTTACTTCGCGGCGCCGGCACCGCCGCCGCGCGACGCCCACAGTTTCGCCAGGGAACCGCGGCTGCTTGTCTGCCTGCAGGGCGTGGGCCGTTACCGCTTGCCGGGCCGGCCGGCGCCGATCGACTTTCAGGCCGGCGATGCCATCGTCCTGCCGGCCGACACGTGGATTGCCAACGCGACCTCGCGGCGCTACGCCAGTATCGGCTTTGTTTACGGCCGGAATTTCCTCCGCCTCTACCATCTTGATTACCGGCCGCGCGGCTGCAGCAGCGCCTTTCGCCCCGACTGGGCGCACAAAACCTCGCAGATCCTTCCGGGGTTGAACCGTGACGGCCGGCTGCTCCTGGACCTGCTGCTGGACGCCGCCGACCGGGACGATTCCGCCGCCGCCGTCCACCTCATCGCACTGCTGCTGCTCACCGCACGGGACCTCCTGCAGCAACCGCCGCCGAAGCCGCCGGGCAAAGCCCGCCAGACCTGGCGGGCGATTACCTTGTATCTCGAGGACGCCCTGGAACAACCGCTGACGCGGGACGACGTCGGCCGTGTCTTCAGGCTGCACCCCAACCACATATCACGCCTCTGCCGCCGCTTTGCCGGGGTCGAGTTCCGGCAATATCTGCGTCGCCTGCGAATCGATCGCGCCAAACATTATCTGGAAGCGACGGACCTGCCGGTCAAGGCCATCGCGTTCCATTGCGGTTTCAACAGTGCGGACGTGTTCATCCGTGCCTGCCGCCGGGAACTGGGGCTGCCCCCGGGCCGTTGGCGCCGGCGGCGAAGAGGCGGCGGCGGTTGATTTTCGTGCGATCGCCGCGAGAGTGAAGGGCATATGAAGCGGATTCACAGAAAGATGTTGTACCGGACTCCCCGGGTGCTTGTCCTGGCGGCCTTACTGTGGGCCGGCGCCAGCGGGGCGCAGGACGATTCCGCCGCGGTGGTCGACGCCGTGGCCGGGCAGTTTGTGCGGTCGGCACTGTCGGCCGCGGAGCTTCGCACCGAGCTGCGGTGGTTTCGGCAGACCGCCCGGCCGCTGGCGGCGCGTCTGGGCGGCGCTGAGATCCGTTCCTGTTCCGAGCCGCTGCCGGTGCATGAGTACGAGCGCGACGTGCTGGCGCCGCTGTTTCACAAGCTGACGGGGATCAAGGTGCGTCACGACCTGCTGCACGAAGGCGAGGTGGTCAATCGCTTCTCCAAACAGATCAGCACGGGCCGGCGGATCTACCACGACTTCATTCTCGACGCCGACAATCTCGGACTGGTGACGCGCTCAGGCAAGGTGGTGTGTCTGAGCGATTTCATGGCCGGCGAAGGCAAAGCGTTCACCAGTCCCCGGCTGGATCTCGAGGACTTCCTTAATCTGAAGGCGGTGCAGGACTACGACGGCCGCATTTACCAGCTTCCGGACCAGTCCTTTCCCATCCTCTACTGGTACCGCACCGACTGGTTCGCCGACCGCCGGACGCAGGCGGATTTCAAAAAGCGTTTCAACCGCGAGTTGGCGGTGCCCAAGACCTGGGCGGAATACGAAGAAATCGCCGCCTTCTTCAAGGGGCGCAAGATGAAGAATCCCGACGGCAAGACGGTTTCGGCCTACGGCCATCTGGACTACTACCGGGTCGACGATCTGAGTCTCGGCTGGCGCATTGCCGACGTCCAGCTCGGCAACGCCGGCGTCGGCGATCCGGGCTTGCCGAACGGCCTGCCGGTGGATGAGTACGGCATTCGCGTCCTGCACGGCGTCCCGGTCGGGGCGTCGGTCAACCGCGGCGGGGCACTGGACAGTCCGGCGGCGGTCTATGCCCTGCGCAAGTATCTTGACTGGCGCCAATACGCGCCGCCGGAGGCGCAGCAGATGAACTGGCACGACATGGCGCGGGCGCTGGGGAAAGGCGACGTGGCACAGACGATCTACTTCTGCAGCGTGTTCATGAATTTCGTCCCGTCGTTCACCACGCCCGGACCGCTGTGTCGCCGGGACGGCCGGCCGGTCTGGCGCATGGTGCCGCAGCCGCGGGGCAAGTTCTGGCAGCAGGGCATGAAGATCGGCTACAAAGACATCGGAGCCCACACGATCTGCACCAACGTCCGCCACGACTACCGCCTGGCGGCCTGGCTCTGGGCACAATTCTGCACCTCGAAGATCGCCGCCGTCGCCAAGTTCGAGAAAGGCGTCACCCCGGTCCGCCGGTCGACGCTCAAGCATCCCTGGACCCAGGCCAATGCCTATCGCTGGGGCGGGCTGGTGGAATTCTACCTCAGCGACATCCAGCATGCTTTCACCGATACCGGGCTCAACGTGCCGCACTACCCGGCAATCGCCGCGCTCTGGTATGAACACGTCAAGATGGCAGTCGAAGGCGTCCCGCCCGAAACCGTCATGCAGCGGCTGGCCGCCGCGGTGGACGACGTCATGAGCCGTATCCGGCTGCCGCACCGTTCGCCGAAACTCAACCCGCGCATGCCGCGCAAATACTGGCTGGAGAAACCCGGGGCGCCCAAAAAGGACCCGGACCGCAGCATTGCCGACGTCCCGCTGGCCGACCGGCCGCCGGCCGTGCCCGGCAACGGCCGGGAGATCCTGGTCGTCTGCGCCGAACGCTTCCCGGACGCCTACAGACGGAACAACGAGGTCCGCGGCATCCAGGCGGACTTCGTCGCCCACGCCCTCAGCGATGCGGGCTTCCAACCCAATATCCGCATCCTGCCGATCCGCCGCTGCCTGCAGCTGATTCGAACGGGCGCGGCCGACGCCATGTTCCCGGTGTATGAATCCAAAGACCTGGCTGATCTCGTCCGCTGCCATCCGGCGCCGCCCGCCGAGGAGCCCGCCGAACACCGGCGCTGGCATCGGAGCTGGCGCATCATGACCCAGGACCACGTTGTCGTCACGCCGGCGGCCCGGACGACGCCGAAGGACGAATACCGCGGCCGTCTGGCAGCCCTGCCCGAACCCGTGCGCGTCGTCCACGGCGACCCGTTCACGGCGGCCATCCGGGCTGCCGGCCGCCAGGCGGAAGCGGTGGCCACAGACATCCAGAACGTCCGCAAGCTCTTGCGCGACCGCACCGGCTGTGCGATTCTGCCGTCGTTCGTTGCTGAAGAGGTCGCGGGCCTGCCGGCGTTCCGCGGCAAGCTGTACATTCACGACCGGCCGTTGTCGTCGCGGCCGACGTTTCTCGGATTTTCCAGGCGCGCCTCGCGGTTGACCGCAGCCGACCGGTTGAAGATCTGGGAGCACCTGCAGGCGCGGGCGCGGGATCATGTCGCCGTCAATGTCGCCTACGCCACGGCCAGCCAGGCCGCCGCCATGCTGGATCGGGAATGAACGAAACCGTCGCCAATCAAGGCATCAGCCTGCTGCCCGGCCGCAACCAGCGTCTGTCGGCGCGGCTGCTGCTCTACGTCGTGCTGATCAGTTCCGCGTTCACGCTGGTCGTCACCGCGTTTCAGCTTTACCTCGATTTCCAGCGGGACATCCGGACCGTTCATGAAAGCGTGGATTTCATCCAGGAAAGCTATCTGCCGGCACTGGCGCAGAGCGCTTACGACCTGGACGACCGCCAGATGCGGTCGCTGCTGGAGGGCGCGTTGAAGTTGCCGGACATCGTCTACCTCGAGGTCGTCGAGGTCGATGCCGGCGGCGAACGACTGCTGGCGGCCCGCGGCGATACCGACGCTCCCCGCGACATCTACGAGACCTTTGCCCTGCCCTATCCCAACGCCCCGGCGGGCACCCCGCAACAGGCAGAGCTCCGGGTCGCCGCCAGTCTGCAGGGCATTTACCAGCGGCTCTGGCACCGGGCGCTGATCCTGCTCGGGTCAAACGCGATCAAGACCTTCTTCGCGTCGCTCTGCATCTTCGCGGTGATCCAATTCATGATTACCCGGCACCTGCAGGCGATGGCGGCCTATACCCAGGGCCTGAACCTCGAGAGCCTCAGCGAACCGCTGCAGCTCAGCCGCGACCGGCGCGACGACAAGCCCGATGAACTCGACCAGGTCGTCACAGCGATCAACGAGATGCGCCGCCGTATGCAGGAGGATATCGAGCAACGCGACGAGGCCGAGGCCAGGCTGCGCGAGAACGAAGAAAACCTGCGCATCACCCTCGACTCCATCGGCGACGCCGTCATCACCACCGATCGCGAGGGCCTGGTCACCGGTCTCAACCCCGTCGCCGCCGAACTCACCGGCTGGACCGAAGACGACGCCTTCGGTGAAGAACTCCAGGTGGTCCTGAAACTCCGGGATGCCGAATCCCGGGAACGCCTGCCCACACCCGTCGCGGAGATCGTCGACAACGGCGAAGTCATCGGCCTTCATCCCAACGCCCTGCTGGAAGCCCGCGGCGGGACCGAACGCCGCATCGCCGACAGCGGTGCGCCCATCCGCAACCGCGACGGCGACATCGTCGGCGTCGTCCTCGTCTTCCGCGACGTCACCGAGCAAAAACAACTCGAGGAACAACTGCAGCACGCCCGCCGCATGGACTCCATCGGCCAGCTCGCCGGCGGCGTCGCCCACGACTTCAACAATATGCTGGGCGGCATTGTCGGCGCCGCCGAACTCCTGGAGGACTCCGTCAACGACGACGAGGGCCGGGAGATGGTGAAACTCATCGTCGACACCTCGCAGCGCGCCGCTGACCTGACCCGCAAACTCCTCGCCTTCTCGCGCAAAGGCAAGATCCAGTCCACCGCCTTTGACCTGCACACAGTGATCGACGACGCCCTCGCCCTGCTGTCGCGTACGATCGATCGCCGCATCGAGATCATTCGCGATCTGGCCGCCGCCGAGACCAGTGTCCGCGGCGATCCGACCCAACTGCAGAACGTCGTTTTGAACATCTGCCTGAACGCGCGCGACGCCATGCCCGACGGCGGCGAACTGACGATTGCCACCAAGAACAAGGCGCTTGATCCCGACTACTGCCGGAGCAGCACCTTCGAACTCGAACCCGGCAACTTCATCGAAATCACGATCCGCGACACCGGCACCGGCATGGACGAACAGACCCGGACACAGATTTTCGAACCGTTCTTCACGACCAAGGAAGTCGGCCACGGCACCGGCCTCGGCCTCTCCGCCGTCTACGGCACTGTGCAGGACCATCACGGCGCCGTCACCGTCTACAGCGAACCCGGCAAGGGCACCGTCTTCCATGTCTACCTGCCGACTGAATCGCACGACCAAACGCGGCTTGACGATGCCGAACGCAATGTGACCCGCGGCTCCGGCTGCGTCCTCGTGGTCGACGATGAACAGGTCATCCGCAAGACCGCCATGATCACCCTGCAGGCGCTGGGCTATTCCGTTCTCCTCGCCGCCGACGGCGAAGAAGGCCTGGCGGTCTATCGCGACAAGCACCGGCACATTAATGCCGTCATCCTCGATGTCATCATGCCGAAAATGGACGGCCAGACCTGTCTGCGCGAGATCCGGCGGATCAACCCCGCCGCCGTCGTGCTCATGGCCTCGGGCTTCACCGGCAGTGCCGACGCCGAGGAACTCCGGGACCTGGGGATCAACGGTTTTCTGGAAAAGCCCTTCCGCCGCGCCGAACTCAGTCGCGCCCTCGAAGCCGCATTGCGCCGCGACCGTTGATCAGCGTTCGACGATCACCGTCACCGGACCGTCGTTGATCAGTTCCACATCCATCATCGCACCGAACCTCCCGGTGGCGGTCTTCAGGCCGTACCCGCCGATTGCCTCGACGAATTGCTCATAGAGCGGTTCGGAGGTCTCCGGCGGCGCCGCCGCCGTGAAATTCGGTCGCCGCCCTTTGCGGCAGTCGCCGTACAAAGTGAACTGCGACACCACCAGCAGCTCCCCCTGAACATCCAGCGCCGACAGGTTGAATTTGCCGGCGGCGTCGTTGAAAATCCGCAGATTGACGCATTTCTCCGCCACCCAGACGGCGTCCGGCAACGAGTCCCCGGTTTTGATGCCGACCAGTATAACCAAACCGGGACCTATAGCCCCAACCGTCAGGCCGTCGATCGTGACGGATGCCGATTTCACTCGCTGGACAACTGCGCGCATTGCGTTCCTCCGGAAGGGCTGACCATACAGCGTCTCGTCCAGCGGCACAAGCCCGGGAAGCCGGCGGCGCTGCAGCACTGCGGTTCCCCGGGGATCGCGTCGACCCGAGGGCGTGGTATGTTACCGCGTTGCGACCAAACCCGGAACGGCGCCGTTCCCCATCAGCGCCGGAGCCGCTTTGGCCGGCCTGGTTCGCTCCTTCGGGACAGGAATCCGGCGGCCCAAGGGGCCGCCGCACCGGCCGGTCACGCGAAAACACAGAGGTGCTCCTGATGCATAAAACAGAACTTTTCACCACCGAACCGGACGGCCGGCTTCGCTGTCTGGTCTGTCCGCGCGCCTGCCGTTTGAAGGACGGGCAACACGGGTTCTGCTTCGTCCGCAAACGGGACGGCGATGCCGTCGTGCTGACGACCTACGGCCGCTCCAGCGGGTTCTGCATTGACCCGATCGAGAAGAAGCCGCTGAATCACTTTCTGCCGGGCACGCCGGTACTTTCGTTCGGCACGGCCGGCTGTAACCTGGGCTGCCGGTTCTGTCAGAACTGGGACATGAGCAAGGCGCGGCAGATGGATCGCCTGCAGGACGAGGCCCCGCCGGAGAAGATCGCGAAGGCGGCGGCGCATTACAACTGCCGCAGC
This sequence comes from uncultured Lentisphaerales bacterium, assembly GCA_964384625.1. Classification (GTDB taxonomy): domain Bacteria; phylum Verrucomicrobiota; class Lentisphaeria; order JABSQK01; family JABSQK01; genus CAYLNH01. Next base: position 11,006 of record CAYLNH010000047.1, on the reverse strand, counting down.
ATCGCCTACACCTACAACGATCCGGTCATCTTCCTGGAATACGCGGTGGACGTCGCCCAAGCGGCTCAGGAGTTGGACGTCAAGTCGGTCGCGGTCACCGCCGGCTACATTCACGGCAAAGCCCGGGAGCAGTTTTTCCGGCATATGCACGGCGCCAACGTCGACTTGAAGGCGTTCCGCGAACGCTTCTACCGGGACCACTGTGCGGCCCGGCTGGAACCAGTCCTCGAAACACTGGAGTTCATCGCCGGCGAAACCGACTGCTGGCTGGAGTTGACAACGCTGATCATCCCCGGCGAGAACGATTCCGAACCGGAACTGGATGAGATGACGCAATGGGTTGTCGAGCACCTGGGCCCGAACGTGCCGATGCACTTCTCCGCGTTTCATCCGGACTTCAAGATGACGGGTCTGCAGCGGACGCCCGCGGCGACCCTGCAGAGAGCGCGCGCGATTGCCCGGCGCAACGGCGTGCGGCACGCCTACACCGGCAACGTTCACGACAAGTCCGGTCAGAGCACCTACTGCCACAGTTGCGGCGAACTCCTCATCGGCCGGGACTGGTATGAATTGAGCGACTGGAACCTGACGGCGGGCGGCAACTGCGCCAACTGCGACGCCCGCTGTGCGGGCGTCTTCGAGGCGGCCCCGGGGAAATGGGGTTCCCGCCGGCAGCCGCTGCGGCTGGCAGCACTGGAACTGTAGGAGGGCAACGGCCGGACGGCGGACGGCAGGGTTGTCGCGACGCCGGGGCTCAGTTGGCGCCGGCGCTGTTCAAGCGTGCCATTTCCGCTGCCGACAGCTCGATCTTCAGAGCACCGAGGTTTTCCTGCATCTGCTCGGGGGTGCTCGCGGAGAACAAGGGGATAACGACGGGGTCGCTGTGCCGCAGCCAGGCCAGAACCAGTTGATTGGCGGACACGCCCCTGGCCGCCGCCATCGTCCGCAGGGCATTCAGTCGCGCCTCGCTGTCGGGGCTCTGATAGCGCGCCGGGATCGGCCGGTCTTCACGACTGTAGGCGCCGCGCAGGACCGGGGAGTAGGCCATGATCGCCAGGTTCTTCAGTTTGCAGACCTCCAGGAACTCCTCGTTCGCCGGCGGCCATTTCTGCGGGTCGACGCCGTGGTTCACCCGCAGATACGTGTGTTTCTGCTGCGTGCAGACGTACTTTGCCAAGCCATTGACGTCGGACGTCATCAACGCTTCAGCCAGTCGCCAGGCGACGTAGTTGCTGGCGCCGATGTGCCGGACCTTGCCGGCTTTGACCAGTTTGTCGAACGCCGTCAGGACCTCCTGCAACGGCGTTGGACGATGATCCCAGTGGGCGAAGTACAGGTCGATGCAGTCCAGGCCCAGGCGCTTCAGACTCTTTTCACATTCGGCTTCGATGACCTTCGCGGACAGTGTGTCATCGGGACCGGGATACTCGTCGGTACCCGGGAAACCGAAGCCGACCTTGGTCGAAATGAACAGTTCATCGCGATTACCGCGGTCCTTCAGCCAGCGGCCGACAAGGAGTTCGCTTTCACCGCCGCGAGTATCGTCGTTGACCCAGTGGGCATAGACGTTGGCGGTATCGAGGAAGCGGCCGCCGGCTTCGAAGTACTGGTCCAGCAACGCGCGCGACCGGTCCTCGTCGTACTTCGTGCCGTAGAGCATGGTGCCCAGCGCCATGGCGCTGACCTGTTCACCGGAGAGACCAAGTGATGTGGTTTTCATATGCAGATTCCTATGTTGGTGTGCGATAACGGTCTCACCACGAAAGGCAATGTCAATGTATCCTGCGGCAGCAGTGTGGAATCGGCCGGATCCCTCGCCTGAACAAGCCGCCGGGCATGTATCATGAGCACGTGTCTCGGCGAAGCCCCGACTCTCAAGAGGTCGGGGCGAAGACGGATCCCTGCTCATGTCAGTATCGCAAGCAGGATGTTTCCGACAGAAGCCGGGGATGCGCGGTCGAGACGACCGCGGCCACGGGATGAGAGCGGGAGCTGGAAGCTACGGGCGCGGTCGAGACGACCGCGGCCACGGGGTGAGGGCGGGAGCTGGAAGCTACGGGCGCGGTCGAGACGACCGCGGCCACGCTCGGAAGCAGACCGTTTGAAACGGTCCGCAGGACTTCTGTCGGTGGCATCAAGAAGAAACGCTTGTGATACAGAAAACTCCCTGATCACGGCAACTTTCGGCGGGCTGAATACAACAGCACCATGGAAGCGCCGTTGGCGTGCCAGTAGCGGCCGGCTTTGGCGCCGCCCTTGAGTTCTTTCGTCTCCGTGCCGCGCGTTTCACGGACCAGCGTGCCGTAGCCCTGGCGGCCGAAGTTCCAACAGACTTCACCAACCGTAACCGACATGTCGGAGTTGTTGCAGATCAGCATCGGCGTCGCCTTCGGCTTGCCCTGGGCGTAGATGAAGCCGCCGAGGATCTCGGTCTGCCCGCCGTTGCGCGTCTCGCAGCAGATCCCGTGCTGTTCAGTCTTGTAACCCAACAGCCAGAGCTTGCCGCCGTCGTTCAGAATCTTGTGGCCGCCTTTCGTCTCGATATTCAATTGCCGGGCCCAGACGTTCTGGCCCTTGATCTGCAGGCTGCCCATACAGACGTCCTCAAGAAACAGATCGCCCGTGCCGGGATAGCGGAATTCGCCGTGACCGAACGTGATGCCGCTGATGACCAGCGTTCGCGAGGTCGCGTGCTCGAGGTTGATCCCCTGGTACAACAGGTTCATCCGTTCCACGAACACGGTCGCCGGCGTGCCGTCGGCAATCTTGAAAGTGCCCTTGCCGCTGACCGACCCTTCGCAGGCGGTAACCACTTCGACGCTGCCGCGAATCACAACCGTGCCGTCGATTCGCAACCCCGGCGGCAGATACACTACCCTCTTGCCGGCGTCCACAGCTTTCTGGACCGCTTCGGTGTCGTCTTGCTTGTCCTGAAGCCGCGCGCCGAAGGCCACGGGACTGACCCAATCGGCCAAGGGGTGCAGCGGCACTTTCGGCGTTTCCTTGAGCGGCAGGCGCAAGGTCTTCGCCGGCGCCGGAAACAGCGTATACGCGTCGTGCGACAAAAACTCGCTGACGGCGCCGTCGGCGGCCGTCCGATGGTATTTTTTGTCCTTGCCGACCTTGCTGTCGATGGCCAACTTGTAGCCGGACGTCCTGCAGTCGCGCGCCAGCAGGTAGCCGGTATTCTCGATCGCCGCCATCTCGCCGGCCCCGGCCATGCCGGTGAGCTCGGCTTCGATCAACGTCAACAGGCTGTTGATGCTTTCATTGCGGATTGCCGGGCAGTTGTTGTCGCTCTTGAACCCGCGCAGACTGACGCACTGGCCGCCGTTGTCGAAACCGAGTTTCGACTGGCCCTTGACCCGGATGTCCTCCAGCGTCACGCTGTCGACCACATACTTCGTGCGGATCCCGGTGGCAAAGCCTTCCACGGTGACGTTCTTGATCAGACACGGTCCCTGTTCATCCGAAAACCCGAGATCCAGACCGATGTAGCCGCCTTCAGCACTGACGACGCGGACGTTGCGCAGGCTGCCCTGGTTGTTGGCGATGTACTGGATGCCGGTCGCTTTGGCGTTGCCCTTGCCGATATCAACCGTGAGATCGCGAATGCCGTTCCGGAACCGCTGGGCCGGCGCTTTGCCGGTCCAGATCACAGCCTTGGACGACTCGGCGTTCCTGCCTTTCCGCCGCTTGGTCACCGTCAGCTTCTGGAAGCCCGGACAGTTGTCCTGCAGACGAATGACGGTTTTGCCGGCGCCCTGCCCCTGCATGATCGTACGTTTGTAGGACATGCCGCCGTGTCTGCCTTTGCCCCACTTCAACGTATCGCTGACCAGATAGGTGCCGGCCGGGAGGAAGATGATCCGGCTGCTGTTGGCGTTGGCATCCAGCGCCGCCTGGATCGCTCTGGTATCATCAGCGACGCCGTCGCCCTTGGCGTTATACGGCGCGCGTTTCACATTGACAACGCCGGAATCCTCGGGAAATACCGCCTCGCCGGCAGGGCTGATCAGACAACAGACAACAGCAACCAGACACACCCAAACCCGTCCGGGAACAACATTCACGCGGCTCATGCGCACTCTCCTTTGCCCTCTACCGCCGCGCCGCCGCCTTTCCCCTTCGCGGCCGCGGACAGTCGAGGTGATTCAACTCCCTGACGATCTGTTTTGACGCCTTCGCCCGCGACATTAACGTTAATTGCGCGGGCTAAAAAAAGAGCTCAGCCCGGCTGCAGCCGAGCGCACGAACCGCCTTCATGCAAGGCGCCGGCAACCGCCACGGACTCGACGGCGGCGCCGTCGGCCGCCAGTTTCCGCAACATCAGTTTGCCGGCTTCGCGGCCCAGACTGCTCCAGGATAACTGCACCGTCGCCAGCGGGACATAGGATCCCAACGGCCGGTGCGCCAGAGCCAGAATTGAAAAGTCATCCGGCGCGCGATAGCCCATCAGGGCCGCATGCCCGACCAGCTGCTGACAGTCCGTCATGGTAATGAACGCCGTCACGCCCGCCTCCAGTTCTGCCTTCAACGCGGTCGCAAACGGCGTCTTGCCGTCATCGCAGATTACCTGCGGCATCAGGCCTGCCGCTTCCATGGCGCGGACATAGCCCTGCTGTCGATCACCGCGGGAGTAATGCCGGCTGATCAGCTTATGGGTGGCGGACCATTCGACATAGGCCAGGCGCCGATGGCCCAGGTCCAGCAGGTGCTCGGTTGCCAGCCGGGCGGCGCCGAGGTCGTCGAAATAGACGCTGTCGACGTCCCGCTTATTGTTCAGCCAGACGGCGGGAATGCGGTGATTCTTGAGGAGTTCCTCAACCGCCGGCGGCGGGCTGTAGTGATAGTTGACAAAGGCGCCGTCGGCGGCGCTCTCGCGCAGGATCTTGGGCAGCTCGCTCATCTCGGAAATGGTGGATTCCCGGCACATCCCGGTCGCCAGATGGAATTCGGTATCGGCCAGGGCGGCATCGATGCCGGCGACAATGCCTTCTTCCAATTTGCTCTGGTGGTCGCTGCGGCCGTGGATCAGGGCAAGGCAGTCGCTGCGGCCGCGGCGCATGGCGCGCGCCTGCGAGTTGCGCCGGTAGCCGAGGCGGTTGGCGACCTCGTGGACCTTCCGGATGGTCTCCTCGGCGTAGGATCCCTTACCGCGCAGGATGGCCGAAACCGTCATGGCGGAAACGCCCACTTCGGCAGCGACGTCTTTCATGGAAACCGGCTTGTTCATGGCAGCCCTGCATTAGGTTAACATTAACGTTAACCAGAGAAGGGCCGCGTGTCAACCCGATATTGACGTAAGCCCTCGTCTGCTGCCCTATGCGTCCTGCGTCGAGATCCCGCACCTTTGCGGTGCGGAGTTTCAGGATCGGTCACCCGCAACAAACGGCTGCCTCCCCTCCGTTCTCCTGCCGTTCTGGTCGACCTGGCAACCAGAGCGGCAGGAGAACGAGGTCGGCACGTACTGAATGCCGGTGACAGATCCTCGATGTTCCCGACAGAAGTCGGGGATGCGCGGTCGAGACGACCGCGGCCACGCTCGGAAGCAGACCGTCTGAGACGGTCCGCAGGACTTCTGTCGGTTGCATCATCCTCAAGTACCGCAGGTTCCCGACCTCTTGCGAGTCGGGACCGGATGCAAAGAAGGGCAGTAAACGAGGGCATACATGTTGACCGGTCACTTCGTGGCGCGAACCGTGAAGTTGCCGCCGACGCCGCAGTAGGTGTAGTTCACCGAGTCGCTGCCGGTGAGCCAGCGCACATGCAGGTCTTCGTAGACATGGTTCTGGCCCCAGACGTTCAACTCGAGAACCGCAGCCGGCGTGTTGTACCCGGGAATCCCCTCTTCCAGTCGGCTGTAGTTTCCCCGGCGATGATTGAAGGCGAAATAGCGGCCGGCGCCGCTGCCGCTGCGATAGTACACCGAGTCGGCCGCCAGCAGGCGGAGTTCCGGTTCGAACAGCCAGGGCTCGTTCCGCGGCGTAAAGCTGAACCGCTCCGACACGCCGACGCGCGTCCGCCGCAAGGAAAACTTCGCCTGCTGTTTGTCGCGCCAGACATTCTGTCCCGTCGCCCCGCCGTCATCCGTCCAAGTCCACTCCCAGCGCGCCCAGAAGTTGGTATACCCCATATCCGCCGAGGCCGAGCCCCAGTTCTTTGCGGCGCTGAACCAGCTCGTCGGGCAATAGGCCACAGCCGGATCGCCGAGATAGTCACCAAGATTCCCCGGAATCGGCGCCTTGAGCCGCAGGCCGGCAACCACATTCGCGTCCGTGGTGCCCGGATCGAAATTCGGATACCAGCCGTCGCAGTCGTCGGCATAGCTCACCACCGCCGTGCCCAGTTGCCGCAGATTGCCGGCGCAGGTGATCTCAACGGCTTTGCGCCGCGCCCGGCCGAGCACGGGCAGAAGGATGGACGCCAGGATGGCGATGATCGAAACCACGACCAACAGCTCAATCAAAGTGAATCCCCGCGCCGGGGACCGGCCTTCATTGCGTTTTCTCATGTTCCAGACTCCCAATTGGCATCATCGCGTCATCGTATCGCTGAATCTGCAGCGTCGGCGCCGCCGGCGCCGACAAGCCCCGCAGCCGCCGCACTGCCTGCGCCATGATCTCATGAAAGTCATGGCCAATATGAATGAACGGCAGCGGCACCGACTCGGTCCGCGGGAAATTGGCTCCCGCCACCACGACCAGATCGTCGGGCACAGTGCGGCCTGCCGCCGCAATGCCGCGCACCGCCGGCGCCGACAGATGGTCGTCGGTAATCAGCAAGCCGTCCGGCGCCTCCGTCGAACGCAGCAGCAGTTCGACGCAATTGGCCACCCAGTCCGCGTGTTCATGCTGCGGATGCTGGATCCACCAACGCCGCGTGGTCATGCCGCGCTGCTCCACGGCGGCGGCAAAGGTCGACTGCATCTGCGGGTTGAACGATTTCGCCGTCGCCAGCAAAGCAATGCGACGACATCCTTCGGCTGCCAGCCGGTCGAGACCGAGCTCCAGAATCGGCAACGCAATGCCGGGCGCCAGCGCCTGCACCCGCGGATACCGCTGCTGGCGTTCGCTCATCAACGCGCCCAGCGGCACGGCCGCCTGCTGCAGCAGCGGGGCGTTCCCGATCGGCCACGGATTGCTGCAGAAGATCAACCCGGCCAGCCGGCGACTGGCCAGGTCTTCCTCCAGTTGCGCCAGGAGCTCCTCGTCAAACAAACCGTCCGGTGCGGTGTAAAGATCGCGGTACCACTGAAAACGGATCGACGCGGACGCGGCCAGGTCCGCGGCCGCCGCGGCAATGGCCGCGCGGCGCAGGTGCGATTCGGTCCGCGTGCGACGGGCAGTGACCAGCCCGAAGGTGGACAGACAGGGCGGCTGTGCCGTGACGTAGGTGCCCTGCCCCGAGACCGCGCGGACCTGGCCGTCGGCCTTCAGCCGGTCGAAGGCGCGCTGGACCGTAACCCAGTTGGCGCCGGTCATCGCGACGAGGTCCTTGCGGTGCGGCAGTTTCTCGCCGGGCCGCCAGCGGTGATCGACGAGTTGCTGCAGCAGCAGCTCCTGCACGGCCCGCGTTTTCTCCGGCGGTCTGGCCATCTTCGGCTCCGACTAATTATACTTATGAATTCTTATTAATATAAATAGCTGTTTATATGACGGTTTTCAAGGGGATCTTGGCGGAATCGCCGGATAACCCCGGAAAATGTTTGAGCCGGAAAAATCACTACGTCGTGATTTTTTTCATTTCGTAGTGAACAAAGCGCCGGAGCCGGGGTCTATCCCAATGGCAACCAAGTCCATATCGCGAAACAGGAGCACCGCCGTGAAACACCTCCTCGTCCTGATCCTTCTCACCGCCCTGCCGAGGTTCATTGCCGGTGAAACCGGCGACCTCAACAAGGCCCTCGCCGAACAACCCGGCGTCGTCGCCAAGATTGTCGAACAGACTGCCGGCAGCCGGACCCGCGCGGTCTGGGTGCGAACGCCCGCCATGAAAGGGCCGCATACCGACAACTACCGCGGCGCCCTCGTCGGCTTCGACAGCAAAACCGCAAAACTGACCGTCATCCATCAGCAGAAAGGCTTCGGCTATACCCGCCCCAACCTGACCTGCGACGGCAAACGCGTCGTCTTCACCAGCGTCCAGTACCGCGGGCAGGGCAGAGGCCGGAGCAAGGTCTATGTGGTCCCCTTTGCCGGCGGCCGAGCCAGGCTCCTGGTCGACGGGGCACACTGCACCGATATTCGCCATGATCCGGCCTCCGGCAAATCCTGGGCCTATGTGGTCAATCAACCCAAACCGAATCACAAGCACGGCGCCGGCGGCTCCCCCTTGTGGCGGGTCGACCTGGACAACCCGGAGCGGAAACACGTTCTGTGGCAGAAAACCGGCCGCGGCAACGAGATCTCCTGGGGGTATTTCCAGGTGACCGGCGACGGTCGCTACGGCATCGGCGCCATGTCCGGACGCACAATAAAACGACTCGATTTCAAAACCGGCACGGCGACGAAGATCGGCAAGGGCTGCTGGCCGGCGGTCTGCCCCGACGACTCCGGCATCTACTGGATCTTTCCGGGCAGCCACGACAAACTGCCGATGCGCCGCATTGGGGCGGATGGCGGCTGGAGCGTGGAACTCAAGAAGACGGCGGTCTATCAGCAATGGCTGCGTTGGGCCGCGGCGAAAAACCAGGACAGCAAAAACAAAAGGCGCGGCATCCGGCCGCAGTTCTACTATCCCAAGTGGAGCACCAACGACCCGCGCCTCATCGTCTTCGCCGGGCCGATCACGGGGTTCGAAGGGGCGCCCCGCAACGCCGACTTCTACATCGCCCGACTGACCCCCGACCTGCGGGCGGTGGAAGCCGCAGCGCAGATCACCGCCGACAACTTCGCCGATGTCTATCCGGACGTCTGGGTGGAACGGCCGCACGAACTGGACATGGAGAAGATCCGCCGGGGTGCCGCGGCCCGAAAGACACCGGCGGCGACGCCGATGCGGGTGAAAGCCAGACTGCTGGTCAAAACCGACATGCCCCGCAGTGTGGAAGGCAACTACACCCGGGCGCTGGCGGCTTACGAATTCGAAATCCAGGAGGTCCTCGCCGGCAAAGGACTGAAGCCCAAGACACAGGTGGCGGGATTTGTCTGGGCCATGCAGAAACGCCAACCGGTACCGACGGTCTGCAACATGAAAACCGGTCAGGTCTACACCCTGGCGATCGATCGTTTCGACGCCTACCCGAACCTGGAGAGCGAACGCCAGTTCAACGGCCTGGACGATCTCGACCTGCCGCAATACATCGTCCGCGAGATCGCCGGCATCTATCGCGGGAAATAATCGGAATCAGCTTGACAGAGCGTCTGGCTCGAGGCATATTCACTACGTAATGAACAGTCGATTGCGCCACCCCGAAGGAGCTGACTATGGGCGCCAGCCTGAAAGACATCGCCGGCGAATGCGGTCTGTCGCTGGCCACCGTGACGCATATCCTCGGCAACCGGGCGGACCGCTACAGTGAGAAGACCTGCGCCAAGGTCCGGCAAATCGCCGACCGTCTCGGTTACCGCCCGACCACGGCCGCGCGCACCATGCGCACGGGACGAACCGGCATCGTCGCCCTGCTCCAGGACGCCAACTACGATGCCTCCCTGCCCGGCAATCTGGAACAGGGAATCTGCGACGCACTGGAACTCGAAGACAACCTGTTGGTCATGGCGCGCCTTCGTAATGAGCGCTGGGACGATTCCGCCTACCTGCCGCGGATCTACCGGGAGCAGGTGGTCGACGGCGTCCTGATCAACTACGCCGGCATGGCGCCGCCGCGTCTGGAAGCCGTGCAGCGTGAGCGGGACGTCCCGGCCGTCTGGCTGAACGAAAAACGCGCGCATGACTGCGTCCACTTCCAGGACTTCGAAGCCGGCCGCCGCCTGACCGAGCATTTTCTGGCCCTGGGTCACACCCGCATCGTCTACGCCGACCGCTCGTACTTCACCTTCCGGACGGACCGACCGCACTACAGCCGGCTCGATCGTTACGACGGTTATGCCGCCGCCATGCGTGCCGCCGGCCATGCACCTGTGCTGCTCAGCACGCCCGGGGACCAACCGGCCGACGGTTTCGACGCCGCGATCCGCGAGGCGTTCGCAACCGCCGCACCACCGACTGCGGTCATCAGCCAGGCCGGCGGCTTGCAGGCCTTCCTGGAGTCCCTGGGCGCCGACCGCATTCGGCAACTGGCCTGGGCGGCTTTCGGCAACAGGGAAGCCGAGTTTTTCGGCGAGATCACCACGATGGTCACCCCCTGGAGCCAGCTCGGCGCCGCCGGAGTTCGGATGCTGCTGGAGAAGGTCGCCCACGGCGGCCGCCGGTCCCCGGTAACGCTTCCGCTTGACTTCCACGTCCGCGACAGCAGTCGCCCGCCACAGGAGGACACCAGATGACGCAGCAGAATGCTACACGGATGGAACCGGCAACACCCTGCGAGACCAGCCGGCGGCGAGGTCGAGCGTCGACAACCGCAATGACGCAAGCCATTGCGAACGCCTTCACGCTGATCGAACTGCTTGTGGTCATCGCCATCATCGGCATTCTGGCGGCCATGCTGCTGCCGGTGCTGACGCGGGCGCGGAAGAGCGCCCGAACCGTGGTGTGTATGAATAACATCCGCCAGATCGGCCTGGCCTATCGCCTGTACCTGGACGAATACGACGACATCACCTTTCCGTATTTCAACGAAGTCACCGGGACTTGGGACGAAACCAATGTGCCCCTGACGTGGACCTATCTGATGCGGCAGTACCACGGCAACGACTACGAAGTCGCCGTCTGCCCGGAGACCGCCCGCGCCGGCGACGACAACTGGTGCGGCAATTACAAGACCGTCTGGGGACCGAAGCCGAACAAGTTCATCGATACGGAATATTCGGGCTACGGGCTCAACGCGGCATTCTATTAATCCGGCACGCAAATAGGCGACATTCTCGCGGTGTGTGCTATATTAG
>CAYLNH010000046.1:23365-34023 GCA_964384625.1 uncultured Lentisphaerales bacterium | reverse complement strand
AAATGCTCATGATACAAAGACGAACTACCCCTTCTGATGCTGCTTGGCAAAATGACTTGGCGTCATTCCGGTCTCGCGCCTGAACACCGTGCTGAAGTAATTGCCGTCGCTGAAGCCGCAGGCGAAAGCCGTGTCCGTCACCGACTTCCCCACGGACAACATTACCTTGGCTTTCTCAATGCGCTGGCAACAGAGCAGCTGACGGAACGAACGACCGGTTTCGCGTTTGAGCAACTGCCCGAGATAGTTCGGATGGACATGCAGTTCTTCGGCAACTTCGCTGAGACGCAATGGCTGTTCGTAGCGCTGGTCGATGATTGCCGCCACCGCGTCCACATAGAAATCTGTCGGCCGCTGCTTGGTCAACTGATTCCCTTCGCGCACCCACTGTTCAATGATCAGGACCATCGTCTGCGCCAACAGCCGCGCGTGTTGTCGGCAGGACTGCACACGCGCCTCCGTACGTGACGCCATCCGTCCCTCGAACATTTGTCCGTTGATCGCAGCAAAGGCGTGAGCGCCCCGCAATGAACCGACGTAGATGATCCCCGTCACCTGCCCGCGAAACACAACCGGCTGCGCCAGGTCCCAAACGCCGAACGGACAATACCCGCAGAACTGCCGGCGCCATCGTTGCGCAATGGACTTGGACCGCCTTTTGTTGAGGCAACAAGACTGATGATTGCCGTTGCGTTTGGCGAACTCGCAATAGGCCGAATGATGGTATGCCTGCCGGGCCGACAGTTTCAACCGCGGCACCGTGTGGGTAATACCAGCCGCATCATCAAAATTCACCGTTGCCCCGGTCTGCGCTTCGACCCAGTCCATCATCTCTGAAAATGTGAATGCCGCCGACATCCGTTTCTCTTCCATAGTCCTGTCCTTAATCCTGTCCTTAATCCTGCCCTTAATCCTGTCCTTAATCCTGTCCTTAATCTTCCATCATTCCATCATTCCATCATTCCACCATTCCACCATTCCATCAGTCCATTCCTAATCTTTGTTTTTTAAAGATACTTTTCTGGATTTTCTAAGTTAATGCAAGAAATCCCGAAGATATTTATCTATGAAAATAACAGATCCATTCTCTTCTCATATCAAGATAGAAAGCCAAAACCAAAGACAGGACTACGGAGATTGAGACCATGAACAAAGTGAACATCAACGGCGTATTTCCGCATCTCGCAGTCAAAGCAGAGCACTTGCCACGGCGTTCCGAAACCGGTATCGGCGCGCTGATGCCGTGGGCCGATCGGCTGTGGTTTGTCACCTATGTCGCCCACAAATCCGGTACCGGCGGCGGCACCGGTCTGTTCTGGATCGACGATGATATGGAACTGCACAAACACCCCGCCAGCGTCGTCGGCACCTACGCCAACCGCATGATCCACCACGACACCCATCAACTGGTCATCGGCCCGCACCTGATCGATACCAAAGGCAATGTCCGCACCATCGAGGAACTCATCGACATCCGCGTCACCGCCACCGCCGATCACCTGACCGACCCCGAGCGCAAGGTCTATTGCCTCGGCATGGAAGGCGAACTCTTCGAGGTCGACGCCGTGGACGCGACCGCCATCCAGATTGCCGACCTCAATAAGGAACTCAATATCCCCGAGAAACCGCAAACACACTTCAAAGGCGCCTACAGCGCCCACGGTCGACTCGTCGTGGCCAACAATACGTACGACAACGTCAACTACACCGGCGAAGTTTCCAGTGGTCGCCTGGCCGAGTGGAACGGCACCACCTGGACCGTCCTTGATGACGCCCAGTACAACGAAGTCACCGGCCGCCGCAGCATCGGCGACGCCATTTTCGCCACCGGCGCCGACAACGCGTCCGCGATTCTCAAAGTGTTCGTCAACGGCAAATGGGACACCTATCGGCTGCCGAAAGCGACGCACACGCAGGACCACACGGTCACGACCGAGTGGCCGCGCATCCGCGAGATCGAATCGGAACGCTGGATGATCAACGCCAGCGGTATGTTCTTCGAACTGCCCGCGATGCAGTACGGCGGCAAGGTCTGGGGCGTGCGCCCAGTCTCCACGCACCTGCGCATCATCGGCGATTTCTGTTCCTGGAACGGCCTGCTCGTCATGGCCGGCGATCAGACCACCCCCATCTGGGACAACAACCGTTACGTCGGCCAGCCGCAGGCCAATCTCTGGTTCGGCAAAACGGACGACCTCTGGTCCTTCGGCAAACCCAGCGGCTGGGGCGGGCCCTGGTGGCATGCCGCCGTCAACGCCGGGGAACCAAGTGATCCCTATCTCATGACAGGCTTCGAACACAAATGCCTCCACCTGCAGCATGACGCCGACGGATCTGTCGCGTTCGATATCAAGGTCGACTTCATGGGCGATGGCACGTGGTGCACCTACAAGACGATCGAGACGGACGGCTACGCCTGTGAAGTGTTCCCCGACGGCTTCAGCGCCCATTGGGTGCGCCTGATTCCACAGGCTGACTGCAACGCCTCGGCGCAGTTCATCTACACGTGATTCCCTCTCAACGATAGTTCAGTCCGATCGCTTGCGGTCGGGCATACTCCAACTTGGCACCGGTTTTGCATGGTATTGCTCGCAGAACCGGTACCATCGTGTTTTCGCCCGGGACACAATGCTCGCATCAGCACTCGAAAGCCCTGCACTCACACCACCCTTGTCCATGCTCCACGGCAACTGCCCCCCGCGGCTTAAAACCACGCCGTTCTGCGCTACAGTGTTAGCGGTACATACTCCGGAGGAATTTCCAGATGCAGATCTCATTCACTGCGCACGATCAACAGCTGACACTCACGGCAGGTGAAACAGCAACCGTCCTGTTGGCCGACGGCGGCCACTGGTACGGTCACGGATTCGCGCAAGATCAGCCTTGGCCGCTTGAGACCGGCAGCATCGTCAACGAAGAGTTCGCCGTCAACAACATCCAATGCCCCATCTGGATGTGTTCCGCCGGCTACGCCCTATTGGCCCAAACCAATGATTCACTGGCCGTGTCCATCAACGCAAATGATGATGGAATTCTGCGCCTCACGCCTTCGACTGATACGGAACTCTACATCTTCCATGGCAAGAACCTGACCAACGCGCGTCAACAACTCCTGGAGCACCTGCACGCCGGCCGACCACAGCCGGCAAAGGACCTCCTTGGTGACAGCATATTCTGCACCTGGACACAGTACCCACGCTGCATTACTCAGAAGCGCATTATCGAGATGGCTCAAGACATCCGCAAACAAGGCTATCCTTGTTCGACGCTCACCATCGACGACCGTTGGGAGAGTTGCTTCGGCGAACTGTCGTTCGGCACCGATTTCCCGGATCCCAAAGGGATGCTGCAGGAACTCCACGATCTCGGTTTCAAAGTCCTGCTCTGGGTGACGCCGTTCGTGAATGAGGAGGCGGCCACCTTCGATGACTTGGAAGCACAAAGCTATCTCGTCCCCAGTAAGGACGGCAATGGTGCGGCCCGCCTACGCTGGTGGGGAGGGACCGCGGGACTTGTTGACTTAACGAATCCCGACGCCCGAAAGTGGTACAGAGATCGCCTGCTTCACCTGAAGAACGAGATCGGTATCGACGGTTTCAAGATCGACGGCGGCGACGGCAAATATCAACCTTCCTCCGATGTTGCTGCCTGGCACGCACCGGTTGGTGCTTCCGGCTACGTTGACCTGTTGCTGGAGCTCTTTGAGGAGATTGCCCCCGGCATCTGCGAAACACGCACGGCCTGGCTGTCGCAAGGTCGTAATATCCTCTGGCGGCTCGGCGGCAAAGACAGCCACTGGGGACTCGACAATGGCTTGAAAGCAGTTGTCACGCTGTCCATGCACCTGGCGCTTTGCGGCTATGACCTGATCATGCCGGATATGGTCCCCGGCCGTGTCCAGACAATGATCAGCGACATGCCATTGCCCACGGATGAGCTTATGATCCGTTGGACCGAGGTCTCTGCGTTCATGCCGTTGCTGCAATTCAGTTATTACCCCTGGAACTACGGCGACAAAACTGCCGCGGCCGTTCTGGGCTATGCCAACGTCCACAAGGCGCTCGAAGACTATCTCGTTGGACAGGTCGCAGATCTTTCGACGCCCGTACTGCGGCCGTTGTGGTACGACCATCCGGAACGGAACGAGTTCTACATAATCGACGACGAGTTTCTCCTCGGCCCGGATATTCTTGTGTGTACAGTTCTTGATCCCGAGCGCACATCACGCACCGTCGTCATTCCTGACGATGGTTGGCTCGATGCCTGGACCGGCGAACCTGTTTCTGCCGGAACGCATGAGTACGCCGCGCCCTGCCCCGGCATGCCGCTGTTCGTCCAGCAACAGAACGTTGCCCTTGCCGAGACACTGCGGGACGCACTCTCGGCAATCGATCGTGGTTCCGTCCCGGCAGGAATCACAACGGCCACCTATCGTGCCGGTCTCGACCGCGATCTCAGCGTCACGGGCTGATCGCGGCGCCCGAGTTTACACCACGGCGCCGGCCATCTCGACCATCGAGGCATTGTACGCGTCCACAATCTTGCCCACCGTGCGAATCCGTTCGATGTCGCCGGTGGAAGATAACTCGTCAGAAATGCCCAGGATCAGATTGGGCGCGAACAAACCAATAATCTTCTCGGTGCACTCGATCAGGACCTCCTCAGGAAAGGTTTTGTCGAAGTAGACCGCCGGCAGTCCGTCGATCAGAAAGAGATCGTCGCCCAACGCCTCCTTGACTTCTTCGAGCGTTACATCGCCCTGCGGTTTCGGCGTGATCGCTTCGATGCCGTCCAACCCGGTCTCCCGGACAAACGGCAACAGCGACTTGCAGTCGCCGTCCCAATGTGAGTGCACGAACTTGCCGGCAGCATGCAGTTTCTCACAGCGCCGTTGGCATTCCGGCAGGTGGTACTTGCGAAACAGGTCCGGAGACAACGTCCCGGCGTGGACGTTTTCGCCCATGTTGATAATCTTGATCGGCGATGCGTTGATCATCTCGATTAGTCGGCTGTGGCACTCTTCGACGGCACGGAAGTAGGCGGCGATCGTGTCCGGCCAGTCGTACATTGCCAGGATGCCGTTGCCCACACCCATCTTCTCAATGTACAGCGCCTGCACATTCATCCGCGGCAAATAGGCCGTCGGCGCGCCAAGATCGCCAACCTGTTCCTGCGCGTTGTCGAACGCGTCCTGATCCCATTCCCACATGCAGTTCTCTTCGCGCCACGTCGCCACCTTCAACTCCTCTTCGGTGGTTACTTCCCACTTTACATGGATGATGTGCGGGTTGTTTGGTGAACGCCGATGAATTGCCGTCTGCTTGCCGACCGGCGTCTCGATCGTGATCTCCGTGTCCGTCTCGTTTAACTCGCGCCGGTTCCAGCGTACCCGCGGATCCTCAATGCGTTTGAAACAACGATTGTAGAAACCGTACAGCCGCGTGGAACATCCGAGCGACCGAAAGATGTCCATCAGGTCCATGCCGTCATACGGAGCCGGCAGCGGCTCACCGGCGAATTTCTTGTCGTTGTACCAACAGCCAATCCGCGGCTGCCAGATGATTCTGCCGTTGGACCGGCCGAACACGACGTCTTCGTGGAGTTTTGCCAGAGCTGTCATAGGACTTCCTTTCCATTGTGGAATTGCCGGCAACTATGGCTCACGCACTTAATCCATTCTTGCTCTGTATTGACTTTTCTATCTCGCTTGTTTACTTTTATCCCTCAAGAAACATTTTCTGTGTTGACACCATGGCCAGTCTTCTCAAACAACGATCGACCCTGGATGCCGCCACCGGCATCAACATCAAGAGTTATGCAATCGGCCCGCAGAAAGGCGGCGCGCACACCCATGAATTCACCGAGATCTCGCTTGTTCGACAAGGTGAAATCGAGCACGTCATTAACGATCATGTCGAATTGCTGACCGTTGGCACGCTTCTGTTGATTCGTCCCGACGATTGCCATTGTTTTGCCGGCAAACGGGAAGACGGCTGTGAACTGGTCAATCTCGCCTTCCCGAACAAATGGCTGAAAGACACTGCCCGTTTCCTGGACTTGTCCATGGAGGACCTCCTGGCAGCGCCGATGCCGCCCAGGCGCATGTTGTCCGCCCAACGCACGGAACAAGTGGCAACGGCCATGCTCGATCTCATTCGGTTCACCACGTCCGAGCCGACCGCGGCCCGGCAGCGGACACGGGCGATCATCGCTGACCTACTGGCCCGCGAATTCGCTCAACCACCAGCTGTGACTGCACCCGATCAAACACCCGCCTGGTTTCAGCGACTGCTCAGCGAATTGAACAAACCGAACGTCTTCCTGCAGGGCATCCCGGCATTTCGCCGCCTGACCGCCAAATCACAGGCGCAGGTCTGCCGGGCGTTCCGCCGTTACCTGGGAATCCGGCCGACTGACCATCTCAACGAACTCCGACTGCAGTATGCCGCCGACCTCCTGATCCATACGGATCGCGAGATTCTCGATATCGCCGACGCCGCCTCCTTCGAAAGTGTCAGCCACTTCTACCGACTGTTCCGCCAACGCTTCCACACGTCGCCGCGCCGCTTCCGACTGACCCGTCAAGCCGATGCCCTCCCGCCGCAATAGTCAAGTTTGCACTTGCAGCGTGAACTTCTGATAGGTGAAGTTGTAGTCGTCGTGCGTCCCGGATGACACCAGCCAGACGGTACGCCCATCGTCTGCCATCCACTTTGTCGGGAACACCGGCTGGTAGTCGCCGTACGTCCCCCAGTTGTCGTCACGGTAGAATATGGACCACGGTCCCCACGGCTCCGGCGCCGCAAACAAAGTCAGCTGGCTGCGCTCACAGCCGCCTGAATGATATGGAAACGGGCTGCCGTCGTCATCGACAAAAGCATAATTCCCCATCAGATAACAGTCGAGATCCCGGTTGTAGCTCACGTGGTTCTCGCCGGTCAGGCACGGATAGCGGAAGACCTCTACGGCATCGTCGTCATCGTCTGACCAGAGCGGATTCGCCGGGTCCGTCAAATCACTGCAGAACTCCCAGGCCGAGCGCTCCAGCAGGAGGTCCTTCGGCACCCGTCCGAGGATGACCCCGTCACCGTTCTCCCAGTAGCTGTTGCCGTCGTCTGCCACCGGAAAATGGGCGTAGACATAATCGTCGCGCGCACCTTCATAGTCTTTGCCGAACTGAACGAAATGACAGGAACTCACCCGGCCTTCGAAGAAATCCGGCGGCGTCGCCGTCGCATCCCAGGTCCGGCCGGCGTCGCGTGACGTGATGATCCAACCGTGGACATTCCGCTGACGGTTGAACGCCGGGTCCTCACCGTAGTTCATGCCCTCAACTGCCATGTACAACAAGCCGTTCAGACTCAATAACCCAGCCGGCTTGATTCCGTTCTTGGCGTCACATGGCGGAATCCGGCAGTATTCGCTTGGCTCCACCGGCCGATTGCTTACCTCATATAAATGCACGCCCCAGCCGCCACCCCATTCGCCGTTCGGATCGCCCTCGATCCGCCAGACGTTCATCGGGCTGTTCTGGTTGTCCCCGGCGCCGCCATACAAATGACCGTCCGCCGCCCAAGTCAACGGCCACATGTCACCATTCCCCTTGTGGCACCGGCAGCGATCCGGCACTGCGCCCTGAATTCTGCTGCTTTGCGGATAGTCCGGTTGCGGGAACCGATCGTCGATCATGTTTCGCTCCTCCTGGTATTGTTTTAGAATGCCTGCACATTGTCTCAGAGTGCGCAACTTGAAATGGCAATTATTGCCGAATATTTGTGTGAAATTGCTTATGCATGTCCGATGTTTGTTTGCCGGCAGACTGCGGGTGAAGACCGGTTGGAAGGCTGGCCGACATGAGCACCCGTTCACGGAGGTCATTGTGGTGAAACACGGCGCGCTTCACGTTCAAGGCGCGATCCGCAGTTTCGACGTCGGCCCGGAGACCGCGCTTTGCTACACTCGCAACGCGTCGCACGCGGAACACGCCACTGCAGAAACCGTATTGATCTACCTCGCCGTGCAGGGCTGGTCTCCCGCGAAGACATCCCTCGTACAAAACCCACGCCTGGTACAGCTCGCCGAATGGATCTGTCAGGACCACCGGAACAATGCTCGCCAGCTGGCCGATCACCACGCCGCTTCACTCATCCTGGAACTACAGCGTCGAAACCCGTCGGACGAAAACCGGTTCACTGAACTGCGCAATTTCCTTCGACGCCACCCAACCGACTCCTATAGCGTTGACGACCTGGCCCGCCGCGCTCACCTGAGCAAGTTCCACTTCATCCGCAGCTACAAAGCTGCGTGCGGCTGCACCCCGATGCAGGACCTCCTGCACATCCGGCTGGGGCTCGCGGCCAATCTCCTGCTGACCACGGACCTGCCGCTCAAAGCCGTCGCCGAACAAACCGGTTTCTGCGACGAATACTATTTCTCACGCGCCTTCAAAAAACACTACCTCATGCCCCCGGGTGCCTTCCGCCGGAGATCCTGATCTCTTCTTCAGACCAGGTCGTTCTTCAACACTGCACGGAAGCGAATGCTGCCGTCGCGGATTTTCCGTATCGCTTCGTTTGCCGTCTTATGGGTGAACTCCTCGATGATCGGCTTGATGTCATTCGCCGCCGCGAACTTGAGCATCTTCCGCATCTGCTCGCTCGAACCGATGGGAGAAGACGAAAGCGACAGCCGTTGGAACATCAGCGGCATGAGGCTGAAATTCTCGACGCGCTCAGGCACACCAACGAAGTGGAGTACGCCGTACGGCCGCATGAGGACAACGTAATGATTAATGTCCATGACGCCGCCGGAAACGCAGAAGAGGAGGTAGTGCAGTTTGCCGGCATGCGCCGCCATGGCCTCGGAATCAGACGAATTGACGAAGCCCACAGCTCCCAGGTCCTCGCAGAATTCCTTCTTGCGCGGGCTGCGCGACACCGCATAGGTCTCCGCTCCCATCTTGGCCGCAAACTGGATCGCCATGTGCCCCAGCCCGCCGATGCCGACAATGCCGACGCGTTTTCCTTGCAGATTCCACGTATCCCCGGCAAACTCATACAAAGGCGCCGCCACCGTCAGGCCGCCGCACATCAGGGGGCCAACGTACTTCTCGCCATAGCCCTCGGGGATCCTAAAGAGAAACCGGGAATCCGTACGCAGATACGCAGAAAACCCGCCGTGATGCACGTGCTCACCCGTCTCGTCTACGGTGTTCTCGAAATACGTAAACTTCCGCTCGGGACAGAGATTGTCGATCCCGTCGTTACAGTGCTCACAATCGCCGCAGGCCTGTGCCAACGCGCCCAGGCCAACAACATCACCAACTTGCAGGTGCGTGACATCGTCGCCCACTGCGAGTACATGGCCGACCACTTCATGGCCCGGCACCAGCGGATAGCGCGACAACTCCCAGTCGTTGTCGATCATATGCACGTCCGTCGCGCAGACACCGGTGTATGTGACCCGCACGTCGGCGTCCAGTTTCGCCAAAGGTTTCGGCGGATAGCTGTAATCCTGTACGTCAGCCTTGGGCTGCATCGCCGCCATCGCGGCAATCTGTTCCGGAATGTGATCAGCCATGTTGATTCTCCTGTGACTGAAGGGCTGGATGTTCGCCCGTCCTGACAAATAGAAACGTCGCGCCGGACAATCTCGACCCGACACGCATCGGGAAGGTCTTTCTCCTGTTCGTATAGTCGGTCAATCCCCCGGCTGATGTCATCCAAGCCGGAGGCCGTTCTACCGACAACACGCTACCAGCGTGCGCGTCAATACGTCGCGCGGCTTCAGCAACCGCCAGTTCGCCTCAGCCTCATCCGTCGGCCGCACCAGACCGCGGTCCTGCAGCTTTCTCAGATGCCGATCCAATGCCCGCAACGACATGTCACAGGCAGAGCAAAGCTCTGAACGACTCCGCACATCATCATGAACTTCCGCAATCAGTGCCACCCGACGCGGATGCGTAAATCCCGTCAAGACAGTGATCACCTTGTCCAGCTCCCATTTCCGCTTGATCAGAACCGTGCGCAAGGCCCGCACCAGGTCCGATGTTTCAGGAATCGACGGGTTCGCCTGAACCCGATAGTAAACGTAGCGCCCTTCGCGCACCACCATTGCCAGACCTCTCGCCTGCAATTGTCGCAGATACAAACTCGTCAGACACTGCTTCATGCCGGCGCAAACTGCCAACTGCTCAACGGTCTTTCCGCTCTGCTCAAACAAAAGCTTCAGCAGTAGAAGTCGTTTGCGATTGGCCAGAGCCCTGGCAGTTCGCCAAATTGTCGGACGCAATTGAAGTTCCACCGGACAACTCCTCCACAGATATTCATCTCCAAAGCATCTGCTGAGCACAACGAATAGACCCAGCCATCCACACGCGGCCCAACGATACAGGTTTCTCCGAGCAGTGCAATCACGGACTCAACCAAATCCCAAAAATCGCGCTGATTCCACCACTCCCGGCAAGAACTCAACCTCCGGCACACATTGAAAGGTGCGCAAAAAGCAAGGCACCCAGCCCCACTGCCGGACTCGGGGATCTGGCACACATTGAAAGGTGTGCCAAAAGCAAGGCACGCGGCCGGGCTGCCGGACTCGGGGATCCGGCACACATTGAAAGGTGTGCCAAAAGCAAGGCACGCGGCCGGGCTGCCGGACTC
>CAYLNH010000046.1:0-23265 GCA_964384625.1 uncultured Lentisphaerales bacterium | reverse complement strand
CGGACTCGGGGATCTGGCACACATTGAAAGGTGTGCCAAAAGCAAGGCACCCAGCCCGACATCCCAGCCACTTCACTTCGGCCTGAGTTCTGACGCAGACAACGACTGCAACCCCGCCCCGTCATAGCCCGGCATCGTAAGTGCCTCCTGATCAATCGCCCGCCGCAAGGCGTCGGCATAAAGCTTGAGCAGACCCCGTTGCGGACTCCGCAGAAACCATGACCGCCGCAGGTCCCAGGAGCGATTCATCGGCGTGTCGATCAAGTGTCCCGCGTGACGGGAAGTGCCGCTGAGGTTGTAGACTGTTACCTCGCCCAGGTACAAGGCGGCGCCGTCCGTCAGAAAATCGACACGGAGGTGATCGAAGTCCGCCCCGATGGCAGAGGCGATTGCCACCGCCCGGTCCGTGGTGTCCGGTAAAGGCCGCCGGTCGATCTCGTCGGAGATGGCAGACGGACTGTCCGCCAGCCGGAATACGCCGCCGCCGGCCGCCTCCCAAATCGCCGCGACCCGGCCATCGCGCCCTGTTCTGATCGGCACAATCTGTTCCACGTGCGGCCCATAGGCGTACACCTTCAGGTCGACCAGATCGCCGTGAGCCGGGCGTATCCACTCTTCCACAAGAAGACGCCGAGGAACATCGTAGTAGGCCCACTCGCGAGTCTTCCAACCGTGGCTCCGGCGCATAAAACCGTTTGCCTCTTTGACCAACTGCTCCCGATCGTACTCGCCGTTTTCGACGAAGATGTTCATCTTCCAGCCATGGCTGGCTTTGACCACCACATCCCCGGCCAGAACGTCGTCAGGAATTTCACGTGCGTCCGTACCGCTCCAGAGCACCTTCGGCGTTTCCACCGCAATGCCACGTTGCGCAACCCACTCCTTCGCTGCGATTTTGTCCGACAGAATTACGAAGCGGGGATCATGATCAAAGATCTTCCGCCAGGCAAACTTGCCGTTCACGGTTCGCGGCAGAATCGGGTCGTACGGCCGCCCATCGATCCGCGGCGGCCGCCGCCGCAATCGTCGGAGAATGGCCCGATGCCGCACCGCAGCCCGGCGACGCATAAGCCAGAAAGTCAGACGGTCAACATGGGGTCCTCGCCGGGGGTGATCGCGATCTTCCATGCAGAGCAACAGGCCTTTCGGTTTGGGATCTCAATCAAGTCGCCGACGTCACCAAAGTACGCTGAACCGCAGCCGCCGACAAACAGTCTCCGCAGACGACTCTTGATTCTCAAGCTTGGATCGCCGCATCAGCTACTCCTCATACCAGGCGCGTTGGATCGCTGCGTGGCCGTATTTCAGGTCGCCGTCGCATTCGCGGACGAGGATCTCCTTGAGTGCTGTAACCTTGTCGGGGTGTTCGGCAGCCACATCGTTTTCCTCGTGATAGTCATCCGGCAGGTAGTACAACTGGAAGCTCTCGTTCATCGCCACATACCGCAACTTCCAGCCGTCCACTGCGACCAGCGCCGGCCCCTGGAAGGATGCGTAAACAACGTAGTCGTGGTCTTGCGCTGCCGCATCGGGATTCAGGACAGCCGACAGGAAGGAGCGCCCGTCCTTGCCGTCAGGACAGTCGACACCCGCAATTTCAGCCAGCGTCGGCAGGAAGTCGTAGTTGGCGGACAACCGATTGCAGACCATGCCGGGCCGGATCTTTCCGGGCCACCGCATCAACGCCGGCAAACGCACGCCGCCTTCCAGGTTGCAGCGTTTCAGACCGGCCATGCCATTGTTGCCGTCGAACACATCGCCGCAGGTATCGGAATAGTGCTTGCTGGTAATGTTATCCACCGGATTCCCGGCCACATCTTCCCCGCCGTCCCAACGCACGACTGTCGTTCGACCAGGCCGGGGGTAGTAGATTTCGTGCCCATTGTCCGCGGCAAAGAATACCACCGTGCGTTCAGCAATCCCCAGCGTTTCGAGTTCGTCAAGAATCAGACCGACCGTCTGGTCCAGACGCAGGACCATCGACGCATACTCCTTCTCCCACTCGGTCAATTCCCCATTGTCTGCGACCGCCGGATGGATCTCCGGAATCGACGTCGGTCCGTGCGGGATCTGTGACGGATGCCACAGAAAGAATCGCTCGTCCTTGTGGCGCCGGAGGAATGCCAGAATCTCGTCGTCAAAGAGGTCCTGTGAATAAACCGTCTTGCCGGTCATGTCATGGCGTTTCGCCGCGGCTTTCGGCGTGTCCACCATCGGGTGTTTGCCGCAGTTCGCGTGGGTATTCCCGGGGATATCCACCTGCTCGCCATTGCGGAAAAGGAACGGCGGATAAAACCCGTGGCAACGCTGATGATCGTAGTAGCCGTAGTGGTAGTCCCAGCCATGGCGGTCCATGCGCTCCGGTGTAGTGGCGAAGCCCCATTCGAGTTTGCCGATCTCACCGGTCACATAGCCGGCTTCCCGCGCGACTTCAGCCAGGAAGACGTCATCCGGCCCCGCCTGGATGCCGGTCTTGTGGATCAACTCGCGAATTTCGTCGTAGGTCCGCGTGCCGTGCGACAGGTCATCATAGATTCCGCCGCGGGTTACCGTCCACTCGCCTGCATGGCAGTCATGTCGTCCGGTCAGGAAACTGGCCCGCGCCGGGGCGCAGTAAGAGCAGCCGTAGTACTGATCGAAGCGCACACCCTCGGCCGCAATTCGGTCAATGTTGGGTGTCTGAAAATGGCGCTGGCCATAGCAACTGAGCATACCGCGGCCCAAGTCGTCGGCGTATATGTAGATAATATTCGGTTTCATGTATTCTCCTGCGTATACTTCCCCCGAGGAGAATCCCTGGTCGAGTTTTCACGCTAGTACCGCAGGAGAGAAGGACAAGTCGAAAGGTCAAGGTCTCGACCAGAGTCGACTATGCCGACGTCTAGAGGAAATTCCGTTCGCGGAATTGCCTTAGTACTGGCCGTAGTGCTCGATGGCGGACATGATCAGGCGCAGGCCAGAAAGGCGGGAGCCGTAGTTGATGCTGCCGGCCGTGGCGAAGACGACCCCCTTCTTTTCGCGCGCCATTTCAACGTCGCGCACGAGTTCGGCAACGATGTTCACCTCTTCATTACGGCTGAAGGTGAACGGCGCCAACTGGCCGTTAATCACGGCCTTCGGCAGGTGCTCACGGATTTCGGCTACCGAGAGGTTCGGACCGAAGTTGACGGTATTCATTCCCAGCTTGCCGAACAACGGCAGATGCTGAGCCATGTCCGAGTCAGAATGCTGACCACGCCGGTCGCCCTCATCCGGGCTGTAGCGACCGTAGACCGCTTCCATGATCGGGTAGGCGAAGAACTCGTACATATCTTTGTTCAGCATCGCGCAGTTGTCATCGCACCAATAGAACCCATGCGGGGCATCTTTCGGCGTGTAGCCGGCTTCCTCGTCAAGGATGCGGGCGCGTTCGAGCATGGCATTCTTGATCGCATTACTGAATCGTTTCGCCAAGGCCTCGTCGTCCATGATCAGATAGATCAATTCCTCGACGCCGTAAACTGACATCGCAAACGTTACCGGGCCGCGCTGCCCGCGGTACAACGGGATCTTCGCGCCGGCTTCCAAAGCGGCCTTCTTCCCTTCTTCCCAATTCTCCGGCAGCAGGAAATCGCGCAGGTTCTCCAATCGCAATTCAACGCGATCCAGCAATGCCGCGAGTTCATCGGGGTTCTTGGCGGACTGATGCAGCCAATACGACTCCGAGTTCCATTCGTTCTTTGCTTCGAAGATATCGTGCAATCCCTTGATCGGCGGCAGTCCCGGACCTTTGCCGTTCGGGACGTTTTCATTCAGCAGTCGACGGCCGACAATCTTCTCAGCTTCATCGTTGTATTTCTTCGCGTGCTGCGCCCGCCACTTGGGGTCATGTGTGAGTCGGTACCAGTCCATCTCCAGACCGATCTCACCGAACATGCATTCGTTCGACATCCCGATGCCCAACGGCATCTGGTCGCAGTTCCACGGATCCTTCCGCGCCGCATCGTTCTTCTCCCAGAACGTGGCGACATCAACCGGCGCCAAGCCGTTGTTCGCTTTCGCCTTCTCTACCAATTTCTCGGCCTTTGCGAGATGCTCTTCGGTGATATAAACACTCATCAGTCTTCCCTACGGTCAGAGTTCAATCGCTTCGCTAGTTCAAGGGGGCTTCGCCCGTTCAACCGCGGCAACGCCGCTAGTTCAAAGGGAGGCGCTCCATTTACTTTGGATAAAAGTGATTGATTTCCAGGCTTTATAAATAGACTATCGGCACATTATGATGTATAATAGTGATATACGGAATGGAGTGGAGTAATGGATTGATGGAATGATGTACCGGGAGTGCCGCCTTCCAGCACACCAACACTCCAAATAGACTCATGCCGAAACAAGCAAAGAGCTTTGTCCAGACCCAAACGTGGGCGCGCGGGCCGCAACTACTGCAGGTAGTCCATGAAGGGTCGCGATACAACATCCATATTCTGCATGCATCGATCGACGAGCTTCGCCGTCAGATATCGCGGCGATCGCGCGGACATGTGCACGACGTCTACCACATCGTGCTGTACACCCGGGGGGAAGGACACTTCCGGCTGAACGACAAGCTGCATCCCTTTGCCAGGGGGACCCTGGTGCTGAGCGGCCCCGGCGACATGCACGACTTCGGCGCCGTCGACTGCCGGGCATCCTACTCTGAAGTCTCGTTTGAGTTCCGTGAAACAGAAACCGGCGAGACGCTGCCCCTGCCCTTTCCTATCCTGCTGGAACGGATCATCGGCTGTCCCGTCGAAGACTTCGTGTCGCCCCGGCAGCTTGATGCCCAAACAGCATCGACGATCAACGATCTTCTTATCAACCTGGTGGGATATCTGCGCAACAGTTCCGGGTTCGGCCCCTTCCACACATGTGTCTGTCTGGCCCGCGTTCTGGCGTTGTGCGCCGACGTCTGCATGTCGCCGGCGGGAAGAGGTTCACCGCACATGCGCACACCGATGGACGAAATCGCCGACCACATTCAGAGCAACTATACGCGGCCGCTCACCGTTGACGACCTGTCCGAACGCGCCGCCATGTCGCGCGGCCATTTCCTGCGGCAGTTCAAAGCGCAGTTCGGCATCTCGCCGATTGCCTACCAGCTTCATCTCCGCATGGAAGCCGCGAAGGTTCTCCTGAAAACGACTTCATTACGCTGCCACGAAGTCGCCGCCCGAGTGGGCTACGACGATGTCTATCACTTCTCGCGCAGTTTCAAGAAGGCCGTCGGCACATCACCGACGGCTTTCCGCCGCCGGTGACTGCACTGCCGCGTTCTGCGATTACCCGCCGGCGCAGGAGCCCCCGATCATGGCGGCGCCGGCGGGGCACAGGTCGCCAAGGACGGCGTCTGTTTCGCGCGCAAGCACGTCCGCCAGCGTCTCAACAAACGCCTTGATTTCATCGCGCACACGCCGATAGCAGTCCAGTCCGGCTTCCTCCGTTGCGTTTGACTCCGCCAATCTCGGCGGATCTTCAAAGCCCACATGGACAACTCTGGTTCGACCCGGGAACCCAGGGCCGGTTTCGTGTGCCTGGCCGCAGACCGTGACCACCAAATCGATCTCGGCGTCGACCAATTCGTTCACGAGCTTCGATCGATGCCCGGAAATGTCGACTCCCGCTTCAGCCATCACCCGGACAGCGCGGGGACTCAGGCCGTGCGTTTCGATGCCGGCGGAGCAGAGCTCGATTCGATCCCCCCAGAGCGCACGGGTCCAGCCCCCCGCCACCTGACTGCGGCATGAGTTCCCGGTACAGAGAAACAACACCCTGGGCCTCGCCTGATCCATACATTACCCTTTCGTACAGCTTGCCTGCCGTAAACGGCCGACGTCGGCGACGACGGTTTCATGATCGCCCAGGCATGTGCGGAAGCATTGCTGCAGACATGCCTCGAGCCGGGTGTGCGGCTGGGACTGCTACGAGGAGTACGTCCTGCCGCGGCTGCTGGACGACGGCGACGTCACGGGTCTGGCACTGTTGAGTCCACCGGCGGGGACGCCGGAGAAACGCAGCCGCAACCACGCGGAACTGCGTGTCAGACTCAGCCGGGCGACTCTGTCAGCATCTTGAAATCCCGGCCGCCGCTCCTATAGGTATGTACCACCGTAGGGGCGCTGCCACATGGTTCGACTTCAGGATTTGCGCAAGACATACGATACTGTCACAGCCGTTCAGGATCTGTCGCTGGATGTTGCCGCCGGCACGACAATGGGGCTGATCGGGCCGAACGGTTCCGGCAAGACCACGCTCCTGCGCCTGATCGCGACGCTGGCTAAGCCGGATCGCGGCAGCATCGACATCAACGGCTACAGCGCCTTGGGCGATGTTCGCCGGGTGCGCCGGCTGATTGGCTTTATGCCGGCGGAATACGGGTTTCCGCCGCAGATGACCATCCGCGAGTACATGGAATACTTCGCCTGCCTCACCGGCGTTGCCCCCACACAGCGGCCGTCAACCATCGACCAGGTCCTGGAACTAACGGACCTGAAGGAACGTGAGGAGATCGGGGTTCGCGGGCTGTCGACCGGCAATCGCCAGCGTCTGCTGCTGGCCAAGACGCTGGTAAACGATCCGGCGCTGCTGCTGCTGGACGAACCGGCCAGCGGTCTCGACCCGCGGGCGCGGGCAGAGGTGCGCGCGATTCTTCGGGAGCTCTCGCACATGGGCAAAACCATTATCATCAGCAGCCATATCCTCGCGGACCTCGAAGACATCTGCGACGAGGTCTGTATCCTGGAGGAAGGCAGACGGGTCCTGGCCGGCAGCATCGATGATCTGCGCCATGCCGACATGGCGGCGGCAGCGGGGCGCGCCGTCCGGATTCGGGTGGCAGCGGCCGACCTCGAACGGGCAGCCGCCGTACTGCAGACACTGGAGACGACGACCGCCTGTGAGCTTCTGGAAAGCCAGCTGCGGTTGATCACTACCGACCCGACGTCCAAGGACATCCTGCAGCGGCTGCTCGACGCGGAGATCGAAATCATCGAGTTCAGCGTAGCCCAACCGGGTCTGGAAGACATCTTCATCCGCAGCACCAAAGGCAAGGTGACATGATCTCTGTTCGTGCTGTCACAAAAGAACTCATGGACAGCCCCAGCCTGCTGACAGAGCGGGCGACGCTGTTCAGCGCCTGGCGTCTGGGCCTCTGGTATCTTGTGCTGAATGTGCTGATCGGCATGGTCCTGCTCGTGGCGATCCCGCTGGCGTTATCGAGCGCGGGTATCGACCGGATCACCGCAACGATCGGGCTGGGACAGTATGTTGCCTGCCTGGTGTTCTGCACGATTGCCTTTTGTCTGACGATCCTCGTACCGATCCGGGCGGCAGGCATCTTTGCGGGCCCGCGTTGGGGCCGGTACTTCGACCAGGTGGTGCTCAGCGGCATCAGTCCCAGCCGGTATCTTGCCGGCAAGGTGATCGGGATGAACCAGTTCTTCGCTGTACTGATGTTCGGCACCCTGCCGTACTGGATCCTGTGCCTTGCACTCGGCGGCACTACGCCGCTGTTTGTTGTCGGCGGCATCCTCGGCCTGTGGCTGTACGCCAATGTACTGACCATGCTGACCCTCGCTGCCGGGCTTTACTGTTGGGAGGTCGTCGGGGCCATGGGTGTCATCTTCATTTTTCTGAACCTCTTCTGGATCGGTCTGACGCCGGCGCCGGTCGCGATCAGCCTGTTCGCGCCGACGCGGGTGTTTTGCGCCCCGCTGTACACGGCGCTGGATCAAACCGAACTGGCACACCTGATCATCCCCTGGTTCAACAGTGCCGTTCCCATACCCGCCGCGGCGCTGTTTCTGGCCGGCAGTTGTGCAATCGTTTTCTGCCTGAGCCTGCTCTTGCTGATCGGCCCGCTGTATTGCCTCGGGCAAGTGAACAGCACCTTCGGCGCGGTCGTGATGAAGGGCGACACCCGGCGCCGGAGCTGGTTTCCACGCCACCTGGGTCTGCAACGACGGGCCGAGATCTGTTTCTTTTACGAGAACCGCTCCGACCGTCTGGCCCGCTGGGAGATCCCTATCCGCTGGGGCGCCATGCTCTTTCTCCTGTTCGCGGTGATCGGCACGACGTTCGCATTGCTGCACATCGCGGCGCCGCAGATCCGCGATGAAGAATTCTTTCTCCTGAACTGGTTGCTCGCCGGACTCCTGCTCTGGCTTGCCGGCGCCCTGTTCACCAATGACACGGGGACCGAACGCACGTGGGTGCGGTGGGGCAAGCGCCGGTTCCGGGCGGGCGCCGTTGATACCCGCGCCTTCTTTGTCAGCGCGTTGGTCATCCTGGTGATGTGTTTTGCCCTGCCCTACATCCGGGAGATCTACACGGTCGGCAACTGGTTTCGCGGCCGATCGGACGACCTCGCCTTCCGGGCGTTGGCCGGCGCCCCGCTGGCGGTGCTTTGCGCCACGCAGTACTACGCGCTGGCGCGGGCCTTGAGCATGGCCGGCTGGAGCCGCGGTCTCGGCGTGTTTCTGGCGACCGTCCTGCATTTGGTCCTGCTGGTTTTCGGGCCGGCCGGCCTCGGCATTATCCTGGCGGAAGTCCCGCCGCAGTACGGCGGCCTGGATGCGCTCGCCTATATCGGCGCCGTGATTGCCTACATCTCGCCGATCCCGCACATTGCCACGATCATCGCGCAAGACGCACCGGACTCCATCGAGGCGTTGTTCATCCCGGGCAGCATTCTGACCTACGCCATCCACATCACGCTGACAGTCGTGCTGGTCGCATGGGCGGTTCGCGCCCACCGCCGCAACGACCCGTGGGGGGACGGCCGATGAAGCGTCTGCTCCTTCTCCTCGCGGCCTTCACGTCGATCCCGGCCGCCGCGCGCAACGGCCCGGAGACGATCACGACCAAGGGGCTGAACGTCGAATGCCGGGTGGCGTTCCGGCGCGCCGCCGCGCGCGACCTGCCGGTGCCGATCACCCTGGTAATTCGTAATCAAACCGGCAACGACCTCCGGCCCGACCTCGAGATTGAGTTGTTCGAACACTCCGATCGCGCCGCCAGACGTATCGTCCTGCCGGCACACTCGCCCGATCATTCCCGCAAACGCATTCATCTCTGCGTCGACCTGAGGGACGGCCAATACAATCGCATCCGTTTGCGTTTGCGCCGGCGCGGCACGACCTACTGGGAATGGCAGCGGGAGGGACTTGTCCGCGACACCGACGCGCGCATCTGGGTCGCGACGATCGATGCCCACGCCAATGCGGTCAAGATGCCCGCGCCGACGGCGAGCAGCGGCGACGGCCGACACGACGGCAACTACATTCCGCCGATGGCCTCGCGAACCATGGAATCCATCGGCCTGACGCCGGTGGAACTGCCGGACAGCGATGCCCCGCTGCACGGGTTTTACGCCGTCATCCTGACATCGACGGTTCCGCACCGGGCGATCACCGATCTCCAACTGAGGGCGCTGGCGAATTACGTCATTGCGGGCGGCATGGTTCTGCTCCCCGCCCGCAACGAGGCTCTTCGTCGCAAGCTCCTGTCCCGGTTGCCGCTGCCCCCGACACGCCCTCCCCAGGCCGCGCCGCCTCTGACCCTGCAGCCGGCGGGCAACGGGCTGCTCGCCTGGTACGACAATCCCCTGTTCGGGAACCGCACCGAAGCGGAAACCGGTCGGCGGGCGATACGCCGCCAGATCGAGACACGTCCGCAACCGGGCTTCCCGAAGTTCCTCGCACCGGGGCGCTGGGACCGCGGCGGCCCGACCCCCCAGGCGACGCGAAACATCTTTCTCCTCCTCGCCGGGTTCGCCCTCTTCACCATTTGCATCGGCCCGGTAAGCCTGCTCTTCTGGAAAGCCCGTAAACGAACGATCATCCTCTACGTGGTCACGACCGTGACGTTCTTCTCGCTGCTCACAGCAGCCTTGGCGATCTACTCCCGGACCAGCGCCGGCGCCGCCCGGTGGCTCACCGTGACCGAACTCACGCCGGACGGCGGCGTGCAGCGCGGTTATGTCACAGCCGTGTCTTCCGGCGGCCGCAAACATCGTCTCGAGATCGCCGGCAACCGCCCGGAAGCCTGGCTCCTGAATGTCCGCGACCACCACGCAGGCCGACACTACGGCCTCAACAGCTTCCGCCAGACAACCAACATCGGGCTTGACATCGCCGCCCCGCCGAACCGGGAACACCACCCCGCATTCAACCTGCCCGTGCCGATTACGCCGTGGGGAGCCCGCACGGTTCTGGCTCGCGACTACGCCCCAGCGAACGGGACGGTGGAAATCCGGGTGGAACTGGTCAAGCTGCCGCAATCGACGACCGCCACGGCAGTCAACATGAACAGCTGGGGTCAGCCCCAGATTCCCCCGACGCATCCCGCCCGGATCAAGATAGCCGCGAAGAACAACACGCCGTATGCCTTGACCGACTGCAGCCTGACGGTCGGGATCTACACCCATATGCTCCAGCCGTACTCCAACACCGGCGAGAGCGAGGAAACCGATGTCTACCAGACGTTCAACCTGCCCCAGCTGGCGCCGGGCGCCGCGACCAGAACTGCGGTTCGTTTCCGGCCCTTGGATCGCGAACGCAATCTCGGCTTCCATCGCATCCATGCAGCCCGCGAGATTACCGGTCAGGGCCAGTTTGTGCGACCGCGTCTACAGCACCGCGACCGGCTGTACGCCGTATTTGCCGCTCGGATACCCGCCAGCCCGTCGCTGGCAATCAAAGCCGGCGACCTGATCCCGACGGCAGGGAAGCATCTGGTGGTCCAGTTGATTGACCCCCTGACGCTGCCGCAGGTCACGGGCATCGCCAAGACCGCGAACGACTACGGCACGCCGCAACCCGCCACGCCGACCCAGGTCGTGCCGGGCAAGTAGTCCGGACACCGCCTTCGTGAACGAGACCGCGCTACATCATCCCCCACAGGTGGCCGGTATGCACCGGCTTGCCGTGAAGTTTCAGATAGTAGAACAACTGACAGCGGTGCTGGAACAGGTGCATGATCATCTGCATGAGGCGCCGGCCCAACGGCAACGGCGTCGGATCCCATGGCGCGGCCACCAGCTTCGTCTCCAGCTCTTCCTCACTACACTTCCCGATCATCTCCAAAGCCAGCGCGCGATCCTGTGCCAGGAGTTCTTTCGCTTCGGCGAGACTGCCGACGCTCGCCATACCCTCGGCCGGCGGCAGCATGTCTTCCGGCTTGATCTCACTCAGGTCGACGCCTTCCGGCATGCCCCAGTCCCCGGTCACAAAGCCTTTCATCCCGTGGCCGCAGGCCGACCCCAGGTGTTTAATCAGCTGTCCGGTCGTCATCCAGTTGTTCTCAGCGGCCGGCTTCCAGTCGAGCATGTCTCCATCCACTACATCAACCAGGTCTGTCGCCAGTTTGGCGTGGTACTCCGTTCCCTGTATGAGCAGCTTTGACCATTCCATGATACTCTCCTTGGTTGTGGCGGCGGTGTTTCGTCCAGTCACGTCTATTCCCGGGCGCAGTCCGGCCAAGTCACCGCCGGTCAAATGTCGAGGATCCCCAGAACGTCGTCCGCAACGCGGTCCAGAACGCCGAGTTCGCGGGCGAAATGCAGCACACTGTAGCGGTTGCGAATCTCGGCGGCATGGCGGAAAGCCAGACGAACACAAGCGCGGGACATACCGTGCGTTGTTGGCGTCGTCGGCACGCCGCCGCGGGCAAGGTCATCCCTGATGGCGGCCGCCGGACGCAGCATCGGACGCAGTTCCCGCCGGATCTCACCCCATTTCTGTTGGATTGCGGCAACCCTGGCGGCAGCTGCCGGCAACGTCAGATTCTGCGCTCGCGCTTCCGACGCGATTGCCGGCCAGACCTTGCCGTGCACGCCGGCAAGCGCGTCCAGATCGAGCGTCCTCGCTTCGAAATCGGCCGGCGACTGCTGCCAGAGCAACTCGTAGAGCCGCGCCGACAGCAACGTCCCGAGGGCAACCTGGTAGCCGTGAAGCGCCGGCGGCGGCACATCGTCCAGGTAAGAAGACATATCCCAATAATGGCTGATCAGGTGTTCCCCGCCGCTGGCGGGCGCCGACGAACCGGCCGCGGCCATCGAAAAGCCGCTGAGGATCAGGCAGCGCATCAACGTCTCGATCGCCGCCGGGTCATTGGCCGCAATGTCTTCGGCACAGGCGATGCACGCATCCAAGGCCCTGGAAACCATCATCGACGGCAATTCATTGTAGTCGCCGCCGACCACCAGCGAACCAAGCTTCCAGTCGGCGCTGGAGACCGGCTTGGCCATCATGTCGGCATAGCCGCTGCGCGCCATGTCCGGGGGCGCCGTGATCAACACGTCAACGTCCGCCATCACAGCAATCGGCGGCGGACAGGGCGCGGTCGTCTTGAGCCCGTTGAAGACGATTGCCGACAGGGCACTGGTATAGCCGTTCATGCTCGGGGCGGTGGCGACAACGGCGTACTCCTTGCCTTGCCGGAAGACGGCGGTCTTGCAGAGGTCGTTGATTGTGCCGCTGCCCACCGCGACAACTGCCGAAGCAGTCGCAATCTTCTCGCCGACCAGGTCGAGCATTTCTTCGTGCGGCGTCACATGGTCCCAGCCCGGCAGCGGTTCGAGCACAACCGCGAACGCATGCGGCAGCAAACCCAGGACGGCATCGCCGGCGGCCGCCTTCGTATGCTCGTCCATCACTACGGCCCAGTTGCCGTCGGCCGGCAGCAGGCCGGCAACAGTCTGCGGCAGTTGATCGAGAATCCCACGGCCGACCTCGACGCGCTGCGTCGGCAGCGCTTCGCCGTTGATCCGGGTGCCGCACAGGGCCTTGATCAGTTCAGGGATCGCGAGGCTGCAGGTCATTTCCTTCGCCTCGTCGATGGTAAGATCTCTTAGCTCATCCATTCGTCGTCTACCTTATTGTGGTGCATCCTGCGCAACCTACGCGGGCCCTTTGCCGAATGCAATTGACACGAAAGCGAAGGTCTGATGAATTCCACGGAAACAACCTGCAACCGGGGCCGGAAGGAGTACCAGGCATGACAGACACTGCCGCAGTAACCGAATGCATCCGACGGCGGCGCACGATCAAGCCGCAGAAATACAGCGGGGACGACGTCCCGGACGAGATTATCGCAGAAATCCTTGAGAACGCGAACTGGGCGCCGACCCACGGACGCACGGAGCCATGGCGCTTCGTCGTCTTTCGCGGCGACGCAAAACGGGCGTTGTCCGACTGGCTCATTGAGCTCTATGACGAACAGACGCCGCCGGACAAGGTAATTCCAGCCAAGCGCAAGAAACTGCAGGACTACGCGCTGTTGGCGCCGGTGGCGATCACCGTCTCGATGAAACGCCAGGAGTCGGAGAAGATCGCTGAAATAGAGGAGATCCAGGCGGTTGCCTGCGCCGTGCAGAACATGTACCTGACCGCCGCGGCGCATGGGCTCGGCGCGTTCTACTCCACGCCGAAGGTCATCTACGTCGATCGTGCCAAGGAGTTCCTTGAGCTCGGCGAGAAGGACCGGTGGATGGGCATCTTCTATGTCGGTTACCCATCGGCAGATTGGCCGGAGGGCAAACGCCGGCCGGTAGAAGAGAAGGTGGCCTACCGGGGGTAAATCGCAAGAATGCGATCCCGCAGTGACCGGATTGGGTGCTATATTCCCGTTCCATGCCATTTGCCGAGGAACAACTCGACGCCTGTGTTCGCAAGTTGCGGCCCGGCGCCCAAAGTACCTCCTTCACGTCGATTAAGACCGGGAAGTTCAACACCTCCTTCTTTGTCGACGCGGACGGTGAGGAACTGGTGCTGCGGATCGCGCCGTCCTCCGCGTCGGTCTTCTGCTTCTACGAGAAGGACATGATGAAACAGGAGCCGCGCCTGCACCAACTCCTGCGGGATCAAACCGACGTGCCGGTCCCGGAGATTCTGCTGTTTGACGACTCCCAAGGAATCATTGCGCGTGACTATCTCATCATGAACCGTCTGCCGGGCACGCCGATCTCCGATTGCCGTTGCGACAGCGCGAAAGTCCTGCGGCAGGTCGGCGAATGTCTGGCCCAGGTCCATCGGATTACCGCCGATCAACACGGATACCTTGGCGAACACAACTGCATGGCGCCACAGCCCACTTGGAAGCAGGCGTTCACCGTCATGTGGCATAAGCTCATCGATGACATCGTCGGTGTTGGCCACTACGACGACGGCGAAGCCCACTTTATGCGCAAGGTACTCGACCAACACCTGGCCTGCTTCGACCGCGATGTCCCTGCCGCACTGCTGCACATGGATGTCTGGGCCCAGAACATCATGGTCGATGCGGACAGCAACCTGACGGGTCTGGTGGATTGGGACCGCGCGCTCTGGGGCGACGTCGAGATTGAATTTGCCGTGCTCGACTACTGCGGCATTTCGGAACCGGCCTTCTGGGAAGGCTACGGCCGGATGCGCGACGACAGCCCGGAAGCCGAAGTCCGTCGGCTGTTCTACCTTCTATACGAGATCCAGAAGTACATCGTGATCAATCAGGGCCGCCGGAACGACACCGAGCGGGCGTTACGGTACAAGCAGCAGACCATGCAGCTAATCAGTCGATTGACTGATTAGATCCGCAGGTAAATATGCCAGGCCAGGATGGCTGACAGGACAAGTACGAGAACCGTCAGTCCGGTGATTACGAATTTCATGACCGTCGGCGCTTTGCCTTTTCCCTGATCCCGATCCCATGCCGGGCCGGCGCCGTGGATATCATTCATCTCGACGGCGTCCGACTGCATATCGATCTGCGTCTGCGTACTCGTCGTTGACGATTTGTCCCGGGTATCCTCATACAGACATTCAACCATGCCGAGCTGCAGCATGTCGCCGTCGTGCAGACGCTCGCGATTCACCAGCGTACCGGCAATGCGGGTACCATTCCGGCTCCATCCGTCATCGACCACCAGGTAGCCGCCGTCGGCCTGACGAACCAGCTCGCAATGAACACCGCTGACCGAGGAATCCGCGATCCGGATATCGACGTCCGCCGAGCGGCCGATGGCGTACGAGTCTGCCGTCAGCAGGTACTCCTGCCCACGGAACTGTTCGGTCAGGACCTTAAGCTTCGGTTCCGTACTCATAGCACACCTCCATATGCCGCCGGGCAGTTCAGCCGCGACCCGCGGGCCGCGTCCACAACCCCGTGCAGCACTCCGCAAAAACCATTCTCGAGGCGCCTGCAAGCCGCTCCAGGAGCGCCTTTGGAGGCCCTCACGTCCCAGTGTAATATAGCATGAGTTCGGGGTGTTTGGCAAGGGGGCAGCAGGAGATGCAGGAGGCAGGATACAGGATCGCGCCGCCGGCGCGACGAGTGCAGGACTTGCCACGCCGGAGGCCTGGTGCGGGATGCAGGGAAGGGCGGCAGGCGGTCCTCTTGAGCTACGCCTGCCGCGGAAAGGGTGCGGGATCGTGTTTCTGCTTTTCGAGAAGAAGCCCCAAGCTGAGCTTGGGGAGTATCTACACCCCCTTCAGTTCCGCCGGCATACCAGAACCCCCGCCCTTTGCTCCGGAATTGGCAAAATGTTTGCCAATTCCGGAGCAAAGGGCGGGGGAGTCGTGGCGAAAGCAAAACTGAAGGGAGGCTGACACTCCCCCGGCACAGCCGGGGGGATCTTTTCGCGCTGGGTGGAGCTATGCCGGATTCAGGGAAATGCGTCGTCACGGGTGGTGGCCCCCGCGTGCTGCTCTCCTGCCACCTGCAGGCTTGACCTGCGGGAGCAGTGGTCAGCCCGGCTACACATAGAAAAGCCTGCCGGAGGCCCCACGGCCTCGTGTCGTGGGTGAATGAGCTGTTCAAATGCAGGCTCGTCCCCGCCTTAAGCCCCGCCGGCAGGTCAAGCCTGCCGGTGGTGGAACGCCGGCCGACGCCAGTCCCCGTCACTGCCGCATTACGATTCAGGTTCTGGATGGTCGCCGCGGTAGTCTTTCCGCCGGATTTATCCAGCCGGTTTGCAGGAAGGTACTCGGGGGCGTAAGGTGTAGTTTGCACTCGCGGGGACGAGCCACAAGCTGACCCCGGCGATAAGGAGATGCCGTTCATCATGATGACCGCGCAGGAAGCCCTTGACACCCTGATGATCGGCAACCGCCGTTTTGCCGAAGAACACCTAAAACACCCCCATCAGGATCAGCACCGGCGGGCGGAGATCGTCGGCGGTCAGCATCCCTTTGCGGTTGTACTGACTTGTTCCGACTCGCGGGTAGCGCCGGAAGTGATTTTCGATCAGGGGCTGGGCGATCTGTTTGTCATCCGCGTTGCCGGCAATGTCAGCGACGACATTGTCCTGGCGAGCATCGAGTATGCGGCGGCCCATCTGGGCACGGCGCTGGTGATGGTGCTCGGCCATCAGAACTGCGGTGCGATCACGGCGGCGCTGGCCGGCGGGAGTACCGAGGGCGCCCTGCCCTACCTGATGCGGGAGCTGCAGCCGGCCGTCGAGCAGACCGAATGCTGCGACGTCGACCCCCTCGACACGGCCATCCGCGCCAACGCCAGGATCGTCGCGGAGAAACTTCTGGCCACCAGTGAAGTCCTCGCCGGACTGGTCGAAACCGACGCCCTGAAGATCGTACCGGCGCTGTACCAGTTCGATACCGGCAAGGTGGAGCTGTTGTAATCCGGCGCGCCGTAAAAACAGGCAGGGCACCGCATTCGATGCCCTGCCGTCGTAAGCGTGCAATCGCCGGCGACTACTTGATCTTTACTTCTCTGCCGGTTTCGGCGGATTTGTAAATCGCGTCGATCATCTTCTGGATCATCTGGCCGGCTTCACCGGGGGCTTCCGTCGGTTTGTTGTATAAACAGGTATCAACGAAGCCGCGCATCTTGACCTGGAAGGCATCGATCTTGGGCAGGAAATCCGGCTTGGTGCTGACCATATGGCCGTTGCGGTCCTGGTAGATCGTCGGGCCGTCCAGCGTACCGCCGCCTTTCTCGCCCATGAAGGTCAGGTTCCACTTGTTTTCGCAGTGGGCGGCGAAGCTGGCTTCGACCTGCATCACCGCGCCGTTTTCGAAACGGACCTGTCCGACCGCCAGGTCTTCGACGGTATAGGACTTGTAGTCCCAGCCCGGCCAATTGCAGGCAGCGTCACTGGGTTTGTTGCCCATATAGGTCCAAATTTGCCCGGAGGCCGCAACTGGCTTTGGGGACCCCATAACGTAGTGGGCCATTTCCATGCAGTGCACACCGATATCGATCAACGGGCCGCCGCCCTGAAGATCTTTGCGGCCGAAGACACCCCAGTTCGGAATGCCACGGCGACGCAATGCCTGGCACTTCATAAACATGATCTTGCCGAATTCACCGTCGTCAGCCGCCCGTTTCAGCATCTGTACAGGGGCACTGAAGCGGTGCTGGAAAGCGATAAGCAGTTTCTTCCTGTTCTTCGCCGCGGCCTTCAGCATCTGGTCGCCTTCTCTGGCGTTCATGGCAATCGGTTTCTCGACCATGACATGACAGCCGGCGTTGAGTGCGTCGATGGTCGGCCGTTTGTGCAGGCCGTTCGGCGTACAGACGGAGACCGCGTCGAGGTCCTCTTTCTTGAGCATTGTCTTCCAATCTTTGTACACGGCGCCCATGCCAAAATCATTGACCGCCCGTTCGAGATTGGCTTTGACGATGTCGGCGCCCGCCACCAGGGCGACATCATCCATATCTTTCAGGTAGCGCATATGCGTCGAGGCGATGCCTCCCAGTCCGATGAACCCCACCCGGAGTTGTTTCTTCTTTGCCATTCCTTCTTCCTTTCCTGTTCGACTCCGAGTTCATTCCCGGCACCTGCCGGGGATTCGCGTACACTGACGGGCAGCGTCTTGAATACAATCGTTGCGAGGCTGTTTTTGCCGCAAAACCGCGATATGTTCGTCCAGCATAACTCGACGACAGACAGGAATATGGCAGACGACACCGGCAGACACGAAGCGAACAGCCCGGCAGCGGCAATCCCGGCGGCGCTGCAGACCCACTGGCCGATCCCGGTCATTGCCGTTGTTCTGTTGTCGACGATCCTCGCGTACGGCACAGCGTTTTACGCCCCCGACTACCTGTCGCCGGGCGCCGGCTTTCCGCCGCCCGACCAGGACGATCCAACGCCCGTTTTCTTCCGCTTCGATTCGGAGCATTACCGTGAGATCGCTTTGCACGGGTACTCTTTCGACGGCCGATTCGAAGGCAGCCCGAATCTTGTCTTTGCACCGCTCTACCCGTTGGAGGTCCGGCTGCTTTATGTGCTGTCGCCACTGAGGATTGAGAGCGCCGGCCTCTGGGTCGCGCGTCTGGATTTCCTGGTTGCCGCCCTGCTCCTGTTCCACGTGATCCGAAACTGGTTCGGTTTACGGGCGGCGATATTTGTCCTGGCCGGCATCTGTTTCTCTCCCGGCTCCTATGCGTTTCACGCGTTCTACAGCGAGAGCACGATGCTGGTCTGGCTGGCGGCAGCGTTGTTCTGTCTGCAGCGGCGCTGGCACTGGCCGCTGGCGGCGGCCGCGTTTTTCCTCAGTGCCTCCCGATCGACCGCCGGCCCGTTCTGTCTGGCGTTTGCGCTCTGGTTTGTCTACGCGGCGTGGCAGGAGTTCCGCCAACCGGAACGCAACTGGACCGTCATCACAACGCGTCTGGTTCAGGCGCCGCTCTGCCTCGGCGGGCTGCTCATCTTCCTGAGCTATCTCTGGTACAACTTCGGCAACCCGTTCGTCCTGCTGCCGCAGATCCAGGCCGTCAGTTGGGGGAAGTTCCACCAGCCGGTCGCCTGGTGGGAGGTCCTCTGTCTGAAACACATGTTCGTCCATGGCTGGGCGATCTGCCAACGCGACGGCGCGATTCTCACGGATGTGCGGACAATCAACTATATCTGGACGCTGCTGGCGATTACAGCGGCGATCTACTGCGCCGTCCGCTGCAAACACCAGGCGTTCAAGTGGGGGTTTGCCGGGTATGTCCTGCTGATCTACAAGATGAACGTCGGCACGCCCTGGCTGATCAGCACCCCCCGCTTCTTTGCCCTGATGCTGCCGCTGTTTTTGCTGGCGAGTGATCTTCACGGGTTGATTGAGCGCTGCCTGAACCGGTACGTCGCGGTCGCAGTCTCGATCATCCTGCTGCTGATCTCAGCCGCGTACTACGTGATTTACACGGCGCATTTCACGATGGGACACTGGTACTACTTCTGATGGTGAAACGGCAAACCATTCGCGGCCTGCTGCTGGCGACCCGGCCGAAGACCCTGCCGGCCGGCATCTGCCCGGTTCTGCTCGGGACAGCGCTCGCCCGGGATGCCGGCCGCCTGCACCTGCCGTCGGCGCTTGCCTGCCTGGTCGGCGCGGTCTTCATCCAGATCGGCACAAACTACGCCAACGACTATTTCGACTTCGTCAAAGGCACGGACAACGCGGACCGCCTGGGGCCGACGCGCGCCACGCAGGCAGGCTGGGTGACGCCGCGGCAGATGCTCACGGCGTTCATCGCCGCCTTCGCCGCCGCCGGCGTCGCCGCCGTGTATCTCAGCCAACGGGGCGGCTGGGGCTTCCTCCTGCTGCTCGGCATTTCGATTGTCTGCGGCATCCTCTACACCGCCGGCCCGCTGCCGTTGGGCTACATCGGGCTGGGCGATGTCTTCGCCTTCACGTTCTTCGGTCCCGTGGCCGCCGCGGCAACGTACTATGTGCAAACCCTCACCTTCGACTGGAACGCGGTGCTCGCGGGATGCGCGCCGGGCTTCTTCGCAGTCGCCATGATCGACGTCAACAATCTGCGCGATATCGACACCGACCGCCGGGCCGGCAAACGCACGCCGGCGGTGCTTTTCGGACGCGGCTTCGCCCGCCTTGAATATCTCGCGGCAATTCTCGGCGCCGCCGCCATGCCGGTGTGGCTCTGGCTCCGCACCGGAGAAAATGCCGGCGCGCTCGGAACACTCACCTTTCTGGTGCCGGCAGCGATCGTGATCCAGATTGTCTTTCGCTGCACGGACGGGGAAACGCTGAACCGCGCCCTGGCGATGACCGGCCTTCTGCTGTTGGCCCACACGCTCCTCTTCTGCCTGGGAGTCATCCTGTGATCATCCCCTGCCCCGTTGCCAATCCCGCATTTGCCGGGCGTCCGGCACTCCTGCCGGCGGCCGGCGAGCCCTGCACTTTCGCGCAACTCCACAGCCGGGCCGAAGCGGTCGGCGCCGTAGTTGCGGACCCGCTGGCGCCCGGTGATACCGTCTCGGTCTGCGTCGCCGCCGACCTGGAACATATTGCGTTGCTGCTCGGCTTGTGGCGCCGCCGCCTGCTGGCGCAGTTGCTCAGCCCACGCGAACCGGAGGCCGTCATGGCTGAGCGGCAGACGCATGTGAAGCTGGCGCTGCACCATCGCGATCTCGTCGGCGGCACGCCGGCGACGGGAAACAACGACCGCGCCGAATGGGATTTGTCGGCGCCGGCGACGATTGTCTACACCTCCGGCAGCAGCGGCACGCCGAAGGCGGCGGTGCATTCGCTGGGCAACCACTACTACAGTGCGCTCGGGGCCAACACGGTCCTGCCGTTGGCCGCGGGTGACCGCTGGTTGTTGAGTCTGCCGTTGTATCATGTCGGCGGCCTCGGCATTCTCTTCCGCTGT
Source organism: uncultured Lentisphaerales bacterium (assembly GCA_964384625.1). Taxonomy (GTDB): domain Bacteria; phylum Verrucomicrobiota; class Lentisphaeria; order JABSQK01; family JABSQK01; genus CAYLNH01. Next base: position 2,649 of record CAYLNH010000046.1, on the reverse strand, counting down.
TTCGTCGCGGGAGCGGCCATCGCCCTCCGCCGCCCACAGGAGGGCCTGGCGGCAGCCATTGAACGCATCCGGCCGACGCATGTCTCCCTCGTGCCCACCCAGTTGCGCCGCCTGCTGCCGACGCCGGCGATCAACCTTCCCGGAGTCCTCCTGGTCGGCGGCGCGCCGCTGCCGCCGGATCTGGCGCAGGCCGTCGACGAACGCAGCCTGCCCGTCTACACAACCTACGGACTGACGGAGATGTCGTCGCAGGTGACCACGGGCGACCAGCTGACGGACTCCGGTACATTGCTCGAACACCGCGAACTGCGAGTCAGCAGCGAGGATGAGATCCTGGTTCGCGGCGACTGTTTGTTCCTCGGCTACCGCGGAGACAACGGCGACATCGACCCGGCCGTAGACGACGACGGCTGGTTCCACACGGGAGACCTCGGCCGGCTGCAGAACGGCAGACTCACCGTTACCGGCCGCCACGACAACATGTTCATCTCCGGCGGCGAGAACATCCAGCCGGAAGAAATCGAAGCTGCGTTGCTGGCTGTTCCCGGCGTCGAACAGGCCATCGTCGTGCCGGTCGAGGACGCCGAATTCGGCCACCGTCCAACGGCTTTCCTCACCGGCAACTGGGACGCAGCATCACTTCGCGCGGAACTCCTCCGGACCTTGCCCAGGTTCAAGGTCCCGATCGACTTTGCCGCCATCCCCGCGGCTGCATGCACCGGCATCAAACCCAGCCGGCCGGTCCTCAAGCGCCTCGCAACGGGCGGCTGAGCAACTGCATCTTGAGGTCCGCAGGGCTGACCGAAAGCAGCCGGGGGCCTTTGACTGGAGGCTTGGCAGCCCGCGATAAAGAACGAGTTGAGCCGCTGCGAAACACGGGCTAAAGTACAGCCAAACGGGGAAACCAGACAATGACTGACACAAACGACAAAGACAAAGATAAAGACAAGGCTCCTCAGACGGAAACGGACGCTCCTGAGAAAACCGGGAGTGAAGACGCCGGCGAGAGCGAACACCGGAAACTGCCGCAAGGGCGCAAGGAGATCGCCGAGGCGCTGAAGCGGAAGCCGAAGAAGGGCCGGCATCGCAAGCGCTCGAAGCTGCGCGAGAGTGCAAGGGAACGGCTGCAGGCGGGATCCGGCGGCCTGGCTGGCGCCGTGCCGCGGCGCGTCAAGGTCATGATCGCCCTGGCATTGCTGCTGCTCTTCTCGATGATCATGTACATCACCAGGACGCAGCGCCAGAACCTCGCCCGTAATGCAATCCTCCAGGTGGCCATCGACGGCGACGCCGCGAAAGCCCGCGAAGTCCTGGAGAAGTATCCCGACGCCGTCTACATGGCCGACAGCCGCGGCTGGACGCCGCTGCATCTGGCCAGCGCCAAGGGGCACCTGGATATCGCCAGACTGATGATCGAGAATCACGCCGAGGTGGACGGCGTCAACCACAAAGACCGGACGCCGCTGCACTACGCCGCTTCGGAAGGGCATCCCGAGGTCCTCGCGCTGCTGCTGAAATGCACCGCGAACGTTCAGGCCCGCGACGAAGAACGGCGTAACCCGCTGCACTACGCCGCAGCCGCCGGTCACCCCGAATGTCTCAAGCTCCTCCTGGACGCCGACGCCAATCCCAATCTGCGTGACAAATACGGCATGACCGCGATGCACCTGGCGGCGGGCAACAATCACCTGGAATGCGTCCGGTTGCTGATTGCCAAGGAGTCACAACTCAATACGCCGGACGCCGAAGGCCAGTCGCCGCTGCACAACGCCGCGGAGAACGGCCACCTCAACGTCATCAAGGCCCTCCTGGGCGCCGGCGCCAACCGGGATGTCAAAGATAAGACCGGCAAGTCGCCGCTCGACTATGCGCGCGCCGCGGAACAGACGGAAGCCGCCGAGCTGCTGGAAAGCCATGCCACGGAAACGACGCCATGACCTACGAGAAGGGCCAGCAGATCACCTGCCCGGAATGCGGCGCCGACACCATCGTCAAGGTGCAATCCGAAATGGACGGCTGGACGAAAGTCGGCGAGTACTTCGCCTGTGCCATTTGCGGCGTCAAACTGGCCGACTGCAAAGCGGTCCCGAAGGCGGACCGCCACGCGAAGCGCGCCGAGAAATCAGCCAGGCTGTCCGGCTTCCTCGGCACGCAGAAGGACGAGATCAAGGAGATCGTCGAGGACGACGGCGAACGCCGCTTCTGCCGCGACTGCACGCATCTGATGGAACATCCCTTCAAAGTCCACTGCATGCTGCACAACAAAGACGTCAACCCGATGGACGATTGCCCGGACTTCGAGCGCAAGAAAGAGAAAGGAAAGTCCGCGGACGGGGATGACGGCAAGCCTGTCAATGAGTAAGCGGGCTGCCGGAAGCAGCACGGCATGACGGCAACAAGGAGTGCTTCACGCGGGCGGCGGTTTTGCCGCGTACTGTCGAGCACCAGGGGGCAAGGGCAGACTCAGAAAGCTTCACATGTCTCGGGTACTTGTAACCGTGCTCATGGAATCATCGGCTGCAGCATTCCTATAAATACTGTGGCCGCTAATCGAGCCAAGCCCACTGCAACGTCTTCAGCGTTGAACCGTATCACTATTAATACGGCATGCAAATAGGCGACACTCGTCATGCTGCTGCATATGCGATA
>CAYLNH010000045.1:0-34104 GCA_964384625.1 uncultured Lentisphaerales bacterium | reverse complement strand
TGAACCGTATTTCCCCCCATCCTGGGGTAGGCTTCGCCAACCCCAGGCTCAAGACGATAACGCCTTCAGCGTGAGGAGTGGCGGCTACAGAATAGCTTAAAACGCTCCAGCCCTGAAATCAGCGATGCTCACGGCGAGTCGAAGCGGTCTCCAGCGCGCTCTACGGCTGCGGCTGATTCGCCGTCTCGATCGAAACCCCGCCCCGGCATTCCTCGCTTGTCGGCAAGCCCCGGCATGGCAGGATCTTCGCTTCGCTCATCCGTGATCTGCCGAACCGGACGTCTTGTATCCCGGATCTGCGGCGGCAGATTGGATGATGGATTTTTTCGAAGTCATCCACGAACCACGGTTCTACGTTGCCGGCGGCGTGCTGTTCGCCAGTGCCGCGCTGCAGAGTACCGTCGGGTTCGGCTACAGCCTGTTCTCCGTGCCGCTGATGATGTTTGCCGGCTTCAGTCTGCCGCAAACCGTGGCGATCGCGATCATCGGGTCGACCTGTCAGCGTTCTTTCTTCGCCTGGAAAATGCGGGAGCATATCGGCTATCGGCAATGCTGGCCGGTAGCGCTGGCTGCCATCCTGGCGCTCCCGCTTGGGGTCTGGATTCAGTTTCAGATGAATGAGACGATTTCTCCCGCCCGCATTCGGCAGTTCATCGGCATCTTTATTCTGATCGCGATCGGCATTCGCCTTGCCGTTCGCGTGCCGCCTCAGGACCACCTTCACTGGTTCTGGGGTATCCTGGCCGGCGGGTTCTCGGGCATCACCCACGGCGCCGCAAACGTCGGCGGCCCGCCGCTGGTGCTCTGGGCGCACTCGCACAGCTGGAAGCAGGAACAGCTTCGCGTCGCGGCCCTGGCCATCTCCATTCCCATGATCCCCTTCCAACTGCTCCTGCAGTACATCGCCTACGGCAGTCCCATGTTGACCGCGATGCTGCTCGGTTTGACCCTCGGTCCGGCGTCAATACTCGGCAATGTTCTGGGGATGAAACTGGGACGGAAGCTGTCGGTCAGAGTGCTGCGAATCCTGGTCTTCTCGCTGCTGGCCGTCATCGCCCTCGTTGCGATTGTCAAGCCGTTGCTGAAGGGCTAGCTTCATGGTCCGCGAAAAGTTGCCCCGGCACAACGAAAGGGGGTACACTTGCCTGATTCATTCATAAACCTTCTACTGCGAGTCGCCAGAGCACGCCAGTCCATCCTCTGACCACGTTGTCACGTGGAACGAAACTCACGCGGCGCGCAGGGGCGGCTCTTCACGCCACGGCGGACGGACTGCAATGAGGTTGATGCATGAATCAGGCAAGCGCCCCGCGCGGACAAGCATTCCCGACTTGCCGACCGTGGTTCATCCGGTGGATTCTACTTCCCAATAACGGTCACACCCCAGCCGTTCGCAGCCGTCACCAGTCGCACAAGGCCATGAACAGCAAGAACATGACCAGCAACAGGAACCATGAGGTCATCATTGTACTTCTCCTCTCGCTGGTTCCCCAGGCCCTCTACCAAGGGCACTATATAGCCAATACCACCCCAAAGTCAAGACGCCGTTTGAAAAAGGTTTGTTTCCACCTCAAAATTCCGGGGAATTCTTAATCCTACGCTCACAATATGCATGCACTGACCCCGACAAGTCCAGTGGGGTATTGTTGCTTTCGGCGAGTCTTCTGAGGTGATCCTTTGCATAATTGTGCCCGAAATGGGCACAATGTCGGGCACAGTTCCCGGTTCGGCGAGCCGAGGTGGCGCCGGCAGCCTCCGTCAGGGCGAACGCCGGTGCCGCCGGCCCCGTTCGGCTGCAAGCACGACGTGCAGCGCCCGCGGCCGAAGACCGGCCGTCGCCCAGGCGCCGGCGCTTCCGGCTGTGGCGAGGCACGTTGGCGGAGAGAAGAGGACTCGAACCTCTGCGTGCCTTCCGGCACGACGACGGGGTAGCGGCCCGCTGCCTTACCAACTCAGCCACCTCTCCGCTCTATCAGTCATCGGTCAATGATGAAATCCCTGCGCCAGGTCGAAGGGGGGCATCATTTCCCTGCCTTCTGTTCCTCGCTTTCCGACTACCGCTCATGGAAGACTCCTTTCTGAACAACATGCCGAAATGAATCATGAGCATCCCTGGGCCTGCCCCGGAGCACAAGCAGAGATGCTTGTGATACAGGGGGAGCGCCTGTTCCGTCGCTCACGGAGCGAGGAACTCATTGCGGCGCTGACTACCGATTACCGCCTTCTGGTGGGCGGGGGAGGGATCGAACCTCCAAGGCCGGATGGCACTGGATTTACAGTCCAGCTCGCTTCCACTTACGAACTACCCGCCCATGTTCGGTAATCGGTGATCCGTGATCGGCAATCGGGTTCGTTCTTGGAGGCATGGATCGGATTCGAACCGATGAATTACGGCTTTGCAGACCGCAGCCTTCGCCCGCTCGGCAACCATGCCTGTTCCTGGTCATCAATCTTCTGAGCTTCCAACTACTGAACAGTGATGCACCCGACAGAAGTCCTGCGGACCGTCTGAGACAGTCTGCTTCCGAGCGTGGCCGCGGTCGTCTCGACCGCGCATCCCCGACTTCTGTCGGGAACATCAACACTGAACACTGAATACTGAATACTGAATACTGGTCACACTGGTGCTCCCGACAGGATTCGAACCTGTAACGAGCCGATTCTGAGTCGGCTGCCTCTGCCGAATTGGGCTACGGAAGCAGACGGGCCGAAGGCCCGAGTCAAATGCGGCTGTCGTCGCGCCATTGGTCGTCAGTCATTGGTCGTCAGTCATCCGTCTTCGCCCAGACCTCTTGCGCGTCGGGGCAGCGGCGGACACGTTGGTCATTCGCCTCAACCGAATACCGGTTACGGATTACCGATTACTGATCTCTGGCGGAGGGTGAGGGATTCGAACCCCCGCTGCCCGAAGGCAGTCGTCGGTTTTCAAGACCGCAGCAATGCCGCTCTGCCAACCCTCCTTTACACAAGAAAAACCCCTTGATGCCGCGGGCTCCAAGGGGTTGCTGTCATTCGTGTGATGTCGAAAATCAGACTATACGGCATCCTCCCTGGATTCCGGCGAACAGGAATACAAGCTGCTTAGTGACAGCGAGAGGTTGCCGTTGACATTGTTCATCTCTGATGGACTCCGTTTGACTGAAGTTTACGAAGGGGACGGGGGATTCTTTCAGCACAGCTCGAGTAGATTTCGCAGCGTCTGTGTGAGCCAGAGAATCAGTACAAGGCCAACCCAGAACAGGAAGCTTGCTTCGCGTCGTCGGAGTGGTGGTCTTTGCCGGGCCATTCGATGACTACGCCGCGCCGCGCTGGAGCGTCCGGGCATCAACCTGTTCAATGCCGGGCTGATTGCTTGAGCGCTCTGCCTGCCGGCGTTCCCATTCTTCCTGCTCTTCACAGCAGACCTTCATGGCCCAGAAGATCAGGCAACCGGCGAGGATACCGGTAATGATGAGGAAGTAGAAACCGAAGTCGGAAATTCGCGCACCGGGCATTTTGCCGCCACAAGGAATCATGGATTTCACCTCTTGCGTTGGTTCTACCCGGTAGACGGCGCACTGCCATTGCGAATGTCATCCGGGGATTTTTCGGATTAATTGTTGACAATTAAGATTTATTAATTAACATTTAGCCCTGAGAAACGGAGGTGCCTGCTGATGGCGAAGTCGAAAGCGAGTCTGCCGGACCGTTTGCGGCAGTATTTTCTGGATCAAGGCTATGGCCCGGGGGATCGGATCGAACCTGAGCTGGCCCTGGCCCGGCGCTTCCGGGCGCCGCGGGCAAAGATCCGGGAGGTTCTGACCGCGATGTGCCAGCAGGGGCTGCTGGAGCGGCGGCCGCGAGCCGGAACCGTGATTCGCCGGCCGGACGCCGCCCAGATCGGGGCCAATCTGCAATTCCGCTTTTCGCTGGCCGGCTTGGCGGAGGCGGACGCCGTCGAAGCTCGCCGGGTGATTGAGTCGGCCATTCTGCCGCTGGTCGTGCGGCGCATCACGCCGACGCAGCTTGCGGCGTTGGACGAGTTGGTCGACCAGATGGAGCGCCATCTGGACCAACCGGATTGCGCCGATCAGGCGGACCGCCGGTTTCATCTGGAGTTGCTCAAGTGCTGCGGCAACCAGACTCTGGCGATGTTCAGCGGGGTGATCAACGGTCTGTTCGACCCGCGTCGCCGCCGGCGGTTTCAGCAGCCGGACCTGCAGCGTCGTTCGGCGGCAGAGCACCGGGCTCTGCTGCGGGCAATCCGCCGGGAGGACCTGGCACAGGCGCAGGAGATCCTGGCCCGACACTTTTCACACTATGACGAGGATGTCTCATGAACACGTCCCTGGTCTACAAAGGCTATCCCCCCGATCACTGTTGTTGCGATTCCACGTTTCTGCTGCTGCCCGACGGCACCTGGGGGGTGATCTTCATGACCGGCGGCAACCGCGAGCCGGAGCCGGCCAATCATCTGCGCCTCTGCCGTTCGGAGGACGAGGGGGTAAGCTGGTCCGAGCCGGCCGTTGTCTTTCAGTTCGACGACCAGGCTTGCCTGCAGTCGACGGCATTTGTCGAGGCCGGGACCGTGACGATGTTCATGCAGACGCATGGGGGGAGCTTCGACAATTGGCTGGTCTACACGACCCGGAGCACGGACAACGGCCACACCTGGAGTGAGCCGCAGCCGTTTGCGCCGGCGCCGCGCCGGGCCTTCGTCCGCAACCGTTATGTCAGCAGTTGGGGCGAATGGTTTTTTCCGCTGCAGAGCTACGACATCGTTGACGACCCCGCGGTGTCGCCGTTTCAGGACGGCAGTTTCAAGACCCCCTTCGTGGCGGCGCTGATTACGGGTGATCAGGGCAGGACCTGGACGCAGTCCAACCGCATAGAGCCCTGTCATGCCTGGGCCGAAAACAACATCACCGAGTTGTCCGACGGCCGTCTGGTGATGCTCATCCGCTATGACGGCTCCGGTTGTCTGTACCGCAGTGAATCCGCCGACCGCGGCCGCACCTGGACGGCGGCGGCGCCGACCGAGATTCCGAATCCCGGTTCCAAGTTCCGGCTGCACCGGTTGTCCGACGGCCGCATCTGCCTGGTCCACAACCCCAATCCGGCGACCAGCCATCCGAACTCAAAGCCGGCGGCGCAGTGCCATCGCAATCCGCTGTCATTGTGGATCTCCGACGACGACATGCAGACCTGGGGGTACCGGGAAGATCTGATCACCTTCCCCGGCATGCTCGCTTATCCCGACGGCGAGGTCAGTGCCGACGAGTCCCGCCTGCGCTTCACGTTCGACTACAACCGGCACGACGTGATCTTCGTTGACGTGTCGCTGCCGGCCGGCGGGTGATCGTGTCGACGCGGGCAGCGGTTGTATCGGGGCGATGGGTTTGCCTGGGTCCGGCAGCGCGGGGCGTGGTCTGGCTGACGGCCTGTGCCGCGCTTTTCGCCGGGATGGGCGCGCTGGTGCGGATCATTGTCGTCGACTACGGCGCGAACATCTTCTGGGTCGGCTGGGTGCGGTTTCTGATCGGCGCTCTGGCGATGCTGGTGCCGGGGTTGTGCGGCGTCTGGCGCCTGCGCATCGTGAATCGGCGCGCCTTTATCGCCCGCGGGTTTTTCGGGGCGCTGGGCCAGTTCATGTTGTTCGTGGTCATCGCCTATGTCGGCCTCGGCCGGGGTACGGTGCTGGCGTATCTGATGGGGGTGGTGGGGGCGGTTTCCGGCATTTTCATCCTGCGCGAACGCCCCCGGCCGGTTGCGTTTGCGGCGGTCGGCGGTGCCACCGTCGGGGTGCTGCTGAGTTGCCGGGCCGGCATCCCGGCCGGCTGGGAGTGGCTCGGGCTGGGGGCGGCACTCGGCTCCGGCCTGGCGCTGACGTTTATCCGCAAGCTGCGTCGTACCGACTCGTCGCCGGTGATCTTTCTGAGTCAGGGGATCTTCGGTACGGTGCTCCTGTTGCCGTTTATCCTGTTTGCGGCGTTGCCCACCGCCCCCCGGGTCTGGGGGCTGATCCTGCTGCTGTGTGCGCTGGACATCGGCGGCCAGATGTGCCTGAATCAGGGGCTGGGCCGGCTGCCGATCGCCCGCGGCGCCGCCCTGATGATGCTGACCCCCGTGCTCAGCCTGATTCTCGGGGTGGTGTGCTTCCGGGAGGTCCTGGCGCCGCTGCAGTGGCTCGGGTGTGGACTGGTCCTGGCCGCCTCGCTGGCCGCCACCGTGGCCCGGGCGCCGGACGTCGACGAGCAATAAACCGGCGTCCGACCGGTATTTATTGTCGGCAACGGGGCGAGGAATTGCGCCGGGGGCGACGCAGGTGCGTTGAGGAGTTGGGCTACGCCGGAGTCGGGAGTTTAATGACGACCGGGCGGTCGTCCAGCTTGGGGAACGGGCGCATCAGTTCCCGCAGGCGCTGATCTCGTTCGACACTGGCCCAGTGGATCTTCTCCCATTCCGTTTCCCCGACAATATTGACGCCGGGCTGCCAGCGGTAGTTACCAATAACGACGGTGATCGGATAGCTGCTGATGATGGTTTTTCGTTTCATCGTTCTGCGCGAGCTTGAACTTCATCGTTTTTTCACGGCTTCCACCCGTACCGCGGCGTCCGCGGCCGTCCAATGTGTGTTAAGCATTTTTAATGCCAAACCCTCCGGCTGAGGGTGTTGCGGGTATGGTCGGCGGTGTGCGGCCGTCAATCAGCGACGGAAGTTGACAGCAGCCGTCAACAAAAGTTGCGTATAAACTACATTGCAATTATCCGTGAATAGCTTATAATAAAGGCAAGGATTCAGAAACCCACTAAGTCATTTTAGGCCTTTCTGTGAATGTTGCACTGGGATATTGTGTCGGGCTGACTGCCGGGGCGCCGACGCTGGATGGCAACTGGCATGCCCCCGTCTGGCAGGACGCTGAGACGTTGGACATCGGGCTGTTTCACCCGCGCAGTTCATCGCATCGGCCGCGGACGCAGGCCCGGTTGCTGCACGACCGCCGGCACATCTTTTTGCTCTTCCGGGTCACCGACCAGTACATCCGGAGTGCGGTGCAGGAACATAACGGCCCGGTGTGCACGGACAGTTGCGTGGAGTTCTTCGTTCAGCCGCGCCGGGATTGCGGCTACTTCAACTTCGAGGTCAACTGCGGCGGCTGGCTGCATTTGTCCTACGTCCAGGATCCGACGCGGATGGATGACGGGGACCTGAGTTGGCGGACGCTGGTACCGGCCGGAGAGGCGGCGGCGGTGGGCATCTATCATTCCATGCCGCGGCTGGTGCCTGATGAGATTCTGGAACGCCGGGAATGGGTGATTCAACTGCAGATCCCGCTTGGCGTCATGGAGCGGTATGTCGGTGCTTTGGGCGATTTGAGCGGGCAGACCTGGCAGGCCAACCTCTACAAGTGCGGCGATCGCACGTCGCACCCGCACTGGGCCACGTGGGCGCCGATCGGCGAGGAGTGCAATTTTCATCAGCCGTGGCACTTCCGCCCGATCCACTTCGCCTGATCCAGTCCGGCAATCAGCGATTCTCCCGGCGCGGCGAAGCGCTCTGCACGGTGCCGCATGCCGGCGACCGGCTTCCGGCTCTTGCGCCACGGCGGACCGGCGGCAGCGAAGTCCATGGAGTCAGCAGGCTAGCGTCCGTGCGATTCCGGTTCGGAGTATGCCTGGATTTCCAGATCCAGAGGGGCAACGATGCCGCCCGAGACGATCATCTTCACGGCTTGCTCGACGGTCAGGTTGGTGTCTTCGACGTGATCGGGCGGGGCAAAGAAGAGGAAGCCGCTGGTGGGATTGGGGGCTGTGGGGATGAAGATTTTGAGCAACTCATTGCCGGCGGTGTCGGCAATGGTGCCGGTGACGAAGCCCAGGGTGCGACAGCCTCGACTGGGGAAGTGCACCAGAACCGCCAGCTGGAAGGTCTGCTTGCGGGTCACCCCGACGGATTCAACCACCTGCTTGGCGGTGGTGTAGATTGTCCGCACGATCGGGATCTTCGCGATGACCGTCTCGAATACGGCGATGATGCGGCGTCCCATCAGGAAGGTTGCCAGCCAGCCGACGAAATAGACGCCCAGCAGGAACAGCAGCACGGAGATCACCGGCGCCGCCCAATCCGGCAACCCGGGGAGGCGTTTCAGGAAGGGGGACAGCAGTCTGCCCATGGCGCTGAAGAGAATGGCCAGGACCAGGTAGGTGACGGTCAACGGCAGGAGAACCAGAACACCGGTCAGCAGCCGGCTTTTCAGATCGCGCTGCACGCGATGCGGCAGCGATTCCTTCTCGCCCGAATGGACGTCAGGCTGTAGATCCGGGTCCATCGACTACCTCAGATTCCCAGCTTGCTTTGGTCTCAGCGGCTTCGACTGTGGCATTGATGACGCCGGCCGCGGGCTGCTGTTGTTCAAAATAGAACCCGCAAGTCGGGGCCGTCAGGCATTCGTCGTTGGTCCGTGGATACTTCCGGCAGTTGAGTGGACGGAAGCGGTAGATCCGGCAGTAGCTGCGGCCGTCCTCGTGATATCGCAGAAACGGGCAGGGCACGGGGAGTTTACAGCATTCGCCACAGCCGCGACACTGTCCCCGGCGGGTCGAGCATACGGGCAGCACGGAGGTGAGGGTACGTCTGAGTTTTGCGAGCACTGGGCTGAATCCTTTCTGCACCTACAGCATTTCCCTGGTGTACACCACGCCCGCCGCAGTCACGGCATACCATGCCACCGATCCACCTGGTTACCATCTGCCGGCCCGGCGAAAATATCGCATTCCCGGGCGTTGGCCATCGGGATCGGACGGGTTCATTCCAGGATGGCGTTGTCAATCAGGCGGGCCGGCCCGTAGCGGACTGCCGCCGCCAGCAGCACCGGGTCGGCGATCGTTTCCACCGGTTCCAGGGTTGCCGCATCGCGGATCTCGATGTAGTCGATATCGCCGTCGGCAGCCGTGACTTCATCGCGAACCTGCCGGATCAGGTCCGCCGCCCGACGTTCGCCGGCGGCGAAGGCAGCCGCCGCCTTGCGGATCCCGCGTGAGAGCGCCAGGGCGCGTTCCCGTTCCGCCGGGCTCAGGTACCGGTTCCTTGAGCTCAGCGCCAGGCCGTCGGGTTCGCGGACGATAGGGGCCACCTCGATTGCCACCGGGAAATTAAGGTCGCGAACCAGGCGTTTGATCACCAGCGCCTGCTGCGCATCCTTCTGGCCGAAGACGGCCACATCCGGCAAGGTCGCCAGGAAGAGCTTGGTCACGACGGTGGTCACGCCGCGGAAATGCCCGGGGCGCCGGGCGCCGCACAACGGTCGACTCAGGACCTCCTCGGTGACCCAGGTGGAGGCGTCGGCGGGGTACATCTCTGCGGCGGTCGGGAAGAAGACCACATCCACGCCGTCCTGTTCGCAGGCGTCGCGATCGGCGTCCCAGGTGCGGGGATAGGCCGCCAGGTCTTCGCCCGGACCAAACTGCGTCGGATTGACGAAGATGCTGACCACCACGACATCGGCCAGCTCCTGCGCGCGGTGAATCAGGGAACGGTGACCTGCGTGCAGACAGCCCATGGTGGGAACGAGCGCGATCCGTTTGCCGGCCGCCCGCCAGGCATTGGCCTGCGCCTGCATATCGACAATACGCCGGATGATCTCCATACTCTACTCGAAGGACTCGGCCGCACCGGGGAACTCGCCGGCTTCGACGTCCCGGATATACGTGCTCAGGGCCTTTCGCGCCGTTTCGGCCAGCGTCGCGTAGCGGCGGGTATGTTTGGGGACGAATTCCTCAAACAAGCCGAGGATGTCGTGGGTCACCTGGATCTGGCCCGAACAGTAGGGGCCGGCGCCGATGCCGATGGTCGGGATCTCCAGGCTTTCGGTGATCCGCTGGGCGACGTCCAGCTGAACGCCTTCGAGGACGATGCCGAAAGCGCCGGCGTTCTGCAGGGCCAGGGCGTCGGCCAGCAATTCCTCGGCTTCCTCCGGGTTCCGCCCCTGCACGCGATAGGTACCCTCGGCCGGCACATGCTGCGGCAGTATGCCAATGTGGCCGAGGACCGGGATGCCGGAATCCACCAGCCGTTTCACGGTGGTGACCACTTCCCGGCCGCCTTCGAGTTTGACAGCGTCGGCGCCGGCTTCCTGAAGAAACCGGCCGGCATTGCGCAGGGCGCGGTCGTCCCCGGTCTGATACGTCAGAAACGGCATGTCGCCGACGACGAACGCCCGTTTGACGACGCGCGAAACCGCGGCGGTGTGGTGCAGGCAGTGCTCGAGCGTCACGGGGATCGTGTTGCGATAGCCGAGCATCACCATGCCCAGCGAGTCGCCGACCAGGATGATTTCGGCGCCGGCTTCGTCGATCATGCGCGCCATCAGCGCGTCGTAGGCCGTCAGCGCGATGATCTTCTTACCCTTCTGATGGCACTTCTTCAGATCGCGAACGGTGATTTTATCGTCTGGCATCGGAGTGCTCCCCTGTTTCGATCGTCGGTGTGGACTCGGTCTCGCGGGCTGCCGGACGGTCAGCCGCGAAGTTCGATGGGTACGTATTCGCGTTCCTTGCGGCCGGTATAGATCTGCCGGGGCCGGCCGATCCGGCCTTTGGGGTCGTTGATCATCTCTTTCCAGTGGGCGATCCAGCCGGGCATCCGGCCGATGGCGAACATCACCGGGAACATCTCCAGCGGGATGCCCAGCGCGGTGTACACCAGCCCGCTGTAGAAGTCGACGTTCGGATACAGCTTGCGCTCGATGAAATAGTCGTCCTGCAGGACTTCGTCCTCCAGCCGCAGCGCGATATCCAGCAACGGCTGCTTGTCCGACTCTTCCTCCAACATCTTGCGGCAGATCTTTTTGATGATCCTGGCACGCGGGTCGAAATTCTTATAGACGCGATGGCCGAAGCCGAACAAGCGGAAATTACTCTTCTTGTCCTTGGCCATCCGGATAAACTTCTTCGTGTTGCCGTTCTGCCGCTGGATCCGCTGCAGCATTTCCATGACCGCCTGATTCGCGCCGCCGTGCAGCGGGCCGTGCAGCGCCGCGATACCGCTGGAGATCGAGGCGTACAGATTCGCCTGCGAACTGCCCACCAGCCGCACTGTCGAGGTCGAGCAATTCTGCTCGTGGTCGGCGTGCAGGATGAACAGCGTACTCAGCGCCTTGACGTGCTCGCGCTTCACTTCGTAATCGCTGACCGGCGAGGAGAACATCATGTTCAGGAAGTTCTGACAGTAGCTGTATTCCTTGCGCGGATAGACCACCGGCTCGCCAACCGACTTCTTGTAGGCGTAGGTCGCAATTGTCCGGATCTTGCTGATCAGCCGCGCGGCGGTGATGTCGATCTGCTCCCGCAGCGAACGGGCATCCACGTTCGGGTAGAAACTCGACAGCGCGTTCACCATCGTGCCGACAATGCTCATCGGGTGCGCGTCATGCGGGAAAAAGTTGTAGAAGTGCCGCATATCTTCGTGCAGCAGGGAGAACTCGTTCAACAGCGCCGAAAACCGTTCCTTCTGCGACAGCGTCGGCAGGCGGTTGTGGATCAACAGATAGCAGGTCTCGGTAAACGACGATTTATGGCACAGGTCTTCGATCGGAATGCCGCGATACCGCAGGACCCCGTTCTCGCCGTCAACAAAGGTGATGCTGCTGGTGCAGCTGCCGGTGTTGGCGAAACCGCTGTCAACGGTGATCAGACCGGTATCCGCCCGCAGCCGGCTGATGTCGATGCCGCGTTCACCCTCGGTCCCCGTGATCACATCGAACTCGTATGTCTTGCCGGCGATGTTGAGGGTTGCTTTTTCCGGTTCGTTCTTGGCCATGATTTTCCTCTGCTATGTAATTCGCGGGTTGCGGATCGTCAGATGAAGGACACGAAGACAAGAACCCGACATCGATGCTTGCTGTAAAACGACGCTTGCTTTAAAACCTTGATATAGTATTATCACGCCTGCAGGTTTCAAGCTTGCGAGCCGGGCCCCGCGGCCTGTCCTTTCGCGCTTGAGGCCAATTCCACCCGAGGCGGCAGGAGTCGTAACCGGCATGATTACCCAGCTCTCCGGCGTATTGCTCGAGAAAGAATTGACCCGCGTTGTAATCGACGTCAACGGCGTCGGTTATGAAGTGCTGATCCCGATGAGTACCTACGACCGCCTGCCGCGTGACGGCGAGCCGGTGACCCTTCGTACCAAGCTCGTGGTGCGCGAGGATCTGATGCAGCTTTACGGATTTTTCACACCGACGGAACGCGAGCTGTTCGACCTGGTCACCCTGGTCAGCGGCATCGGCCCCAAGCTCGGACTCAATGTCCTCAGCGCCATGAGCGTGCAGAGCTTCTGCGCCAACATCGTCAACAGCAATACCAAAGCGCTGTCGAAGATCAGCGGCGTCGGCAAGCGCACGGCCGAACGCCTCGTGGTCGAATTGAAGGACAAAATCCATGCCATCGCCCCGAGCGTGGCGATCACCGGCAAGGCCGGCGACGACAAACCTGAGCAGCAACTGGTTTTGAGCAAGTCCGCGGAAGACGCGGTCAGCGGTCTGGTGACGCTGGGGATTAAGCCGGAGTCCGCCCGCAAGACCGTGCACCATCTGATTCAGGACCTGAAGGACGACGAAATCACCGCCGAGAAACTGATCCGTCAGGCGTTGACGGCATTGAACAGCTAACCGGAAGTCCACCGATCGTGTCCGAGGAATTCGTTCATTCCACCCTGAACAAGCGCGACGAGAGCTTCGAAGCCACCTTGCGCCCGCAGTCGTTTACAGAGTTTCCGGGGCAGGAAGACAAGAAGGCGCAGTTGGAGATTTCCGTCCAGGCCGCCCGGGAACGCGGCGATTCCCTCGGCCATCTGCTGCTCAGCGGCCCGCCCGGTCTCGGCAAGACCACGCTTGCCCATATCATCGCCAACGAGATGAGCAAAACGATCCGCACCTCCAGCGGACCGGTCATCGAGAAGCCGGCGGACCTGGCCGGACTGCTCAGCAGTATGGAAGACGGCGATATCCTGTTTATCGACGAGATTCATCGGCTCTCCACCAATGTCGAGGAGTACCTCTACAGCGCGATGGAGGACTTCTACATCGACATCATCCTCGATCAGGGCGCCGGTTCGCGGTCCATCCGGCTGGACATCCCGCAGTTCACGCTGATCGGCGCCACGACCCGGCAGGGCTCGATCTCGGCGCCCATGCGGTCCCGGTTCATGAATCACATCCGGCTCGATTACTACCCGCCCGAGGTGCTGCAGGCCATCATCGTGCGGTCGGCCGGCATTCTGAAGATCGAGACCGACACGGAAGCCGCCCTGGCCATCGCCCGCCGCAGCCGCGGCACGCCGCGCATCGCCAATACGCTGCTGCGCTGGACCCGCGATTACGCCCAAGTCAAGGCCGACAACAAGATCACCGAGACCGTCGCCGCCGCCGCCCTGGAAATGCAGAAGATCGATGAGTACGGACTCGACGAGATGGACGCCCGCCTGCTTGAAGCCCTGGTCTTCAAGTTCAACGGCGGCCCCGTCGGCATCAAGAATCTGTCGGTCGCCCTCGACGAGGAAGAAGGCACGATCGAGGAGGTCCTGGAGCCGTTCCTGATACAGACCGGCTTCATGGTTCGCACCCGCCAGGGCCGCGTTGCCACACCCAAGGCCTATGAGCGCCTCGGCGTCCAGCCCGGGCAGTCGCAGCAACCCGACCTCTTCAACCTCTGAGATCCCAGAACGCGGCGTCAACCGCCTGACTCGGGCGGCGGCAGTTTCTGCCTGGGTTCGTTGGCCAGGGCTTCCGCGACGATGTCCGCGAGTTCCCCGAGCATGAACGGTTTCTGAATAAACCCCAGGACGCCGGCCTGCAGGATCTCCTGCGCCGCGTCGTTCAGCGTGTAGCCGGAGGACAGAATCGCCTTCACCGCCGGGTTGATCTCGCGCAGTCCCAGGTAGGTATCCCGGCCGCTGAGCTCCGGCATCATCATGTCCAGGATGACCAGGTCAAACTCCGCGGTATGTTCGCGGTACCAGGCGATGGCGTCGTTGCCGTTCCGGAACAGTTCCACCCGGTAGCCCAGGCCGGCGAGCATCTTGCGGGCGACTTCGCAGACCACGTCTTCGTCGTCGACGACCATGATCCGGGCGTCGCCGCGAACCGGTTGCCGCCGCCGCTGTCCGGGGTCTTCCTCGACCGGCTCCCGGCTCACCGGCAGGTAGATCCGGAAGGTCGTTCCCTGGCCGACCTTGCTGAAGACCTCAATTGAGCCCTTGTGGCTCTTGACCGTGCCGTAAACCGAGGCCAGCCCCATGCCGGTGCCCTGGCCTGTGGCCTTGGTGGTGAAGAACGGCTCGAAGATCCGTTTGCGTGTGGCTTCATCCATCCCGGTGCCGTTGTCGGCCACATCGATCCGGACATATTCTCCCGGCGTCACCGCCAGCGACAGCGAATTGCAGATTTCCTGGTTCAGGGTCACCCGGGCTGTTGCGAAGGTGATGCAGCCGCCGTCGGGCAGGACGTCCCGGGCATTGATCGCCAGGTTCATAAAGGCGTTCTGCAGTTGGGTCGGATCGCCGCTGACCGTGTCGGGAGCGGCCTCCAGCTGCCGGCGGATCGTCACGCGTTTGTCAATGCTGCGTTCCAGCAGCGCCAGCGCTTCATTGATGACGTGGTGGATGCTGATCGTCCGGGATTGGTATTTCCCTTTCCGCGCGAAGGCAAGAAGCTGTTTCGTCAGCTGCGCTGAGCGCTTTGACGCCGCCAGGATCATGTCCGCCTGTTTGGCCAGCTCGGGGTTGTCGGCAAGTTCGTGTTTGAGGATATCGGCAAAACCGAGGATGGCGGAGAGCTGGTTATTGAAGTCGTGGGCGATGCCGCCGGCCAGTTGGCCGATGGCCTCGAGCTTCTCAGCCTGCCGCAACTGGTCTTCCAGGTTCATGCGATCGGTGATGTCCCGCGTGATGCCGACCAGACCGATCACCTCGTCCTGGTTGTTGCGCAAGGGGATCTTGCTGGACAACACCGTTCGGCGCTTGCCGTCCACGTGCACCACCTCCTCCTCGCGGTTGAGCAGCGGCGACCCGGTCGCCATCAGTTCCTGCTCGTCCTCGAAATATCGCCGGGCCAGTTCGGCCGGGAAGAAGTCGAAATCGCGTTTGCCGACCACTTCTTCCTGAGTCTCAACGCCGAGCAGCCGCAGATGCGCGGCGTTATTCAAGGCAAACCGGCTCTCCCGGTCCTTGGTGTAGATGAAGTCCGGGATGATGTCGATGATTGTGCGCACCATTTCATGCTCGGCTTCGAACTCCTGCTGCAGTTGCTTCCGTTCGATGATCGTGCCGACAACCGACCCCAGGATCTGCAGCATCTCGAGTTGTGACGAGTCCGGCCTGGTCGCGGTCAGGGCGGCGTCGACGGAGAGCATGCCGATCATCCGGTCGGCGCTGCGGATTGAGATGAAGCCGCCCCAGCCGCTGCCGAAGGGGATCTTCCGGCCGTCGTTCCACTCCCACCGGCCATTGTCATCGAACACGTGCCACCGGGGGTTGTCGCCGGTTTCCGCTTCCATCAGTTCAAGGATCTCCTTGCCCTCCCAGTCGTTGCCGCGTTCGTTGACCACCCGACCCCGGCGGTCGGTGCCCCAGGTGCCGATCCACATGCCGCCCTCACGCAGGAACAGACCGCATCGTTCGAGGCCCAGTCTTTTGCGCGCCTGCACCACCGTCTGGCGGCAGACCTCGTCAACCGTTGCGCAAGAGATCAGAATGTCCGTAATATCGATAATCGAACGCAGCCGTTGACTCAGGTCGCGCTGTTTCCGCTCGCTCTCGCGCAAGGCGCTCTCAGCCGCTTTCTGTTCCGTGATGTCCGTCACCACGCCGACCACCCCGCCGACGCTGCCGTCGGGATTCTTAAACGTGGCCTTGTTGACGACGGTGATCCTGGTCCTGCCCTGTGTGTCCGTCGTTCGGGCTTCATAGGTTTCGGTGCCGGGGCAGGCCGTCAGCTCGCGGTCGACGGTCTGGTGCAGTTCGCCCCAGGAGCCCTTCTCCAGGTCGCGCACATGCAGGCCGCGCAGTTCCTCCTTGGTCAAACCGTAAAACGCGGCGAACGCATCATTGCAGCCGAGGTAGCGGCCTTCCGTGTCTTTGTAGAACACCAGGTTGGGGATTGCCGCCAACAGACTTTCCACCAGGTCCACCTGAGCCATCAGCTTTTCTTCCGCCAGTTTGCGTTCGATAATGTTGCCCAGCATCGAGCAGAAGACCTCGAGCGCGTCCTGCCGGGCGGGATCCGGCGCCCCGTGGGAGATGGCGGCGTCGTTGAACATCAGCCCCACGATCCGCTTCTCCGTCTGGACCGGCGTGGCCACCACCCAGCCGCGCTCGGGCAGTTGGCGCGCGCCGTCTTGATCGCGGACCCACAGCTTGTGGTTCAGGAACAGATGCCACTTGGGCTGCCCCGGCGTCGGCGCGGAAATCGCTTCGAGATACCGTGTCGCGTTGAAATGGTGATCCGGCTCGTGCGTTGTGTTGCCCGCCATATCCGTCCCGTAGGTGCCCCGGGCTTCGTCGTCCTGCAACAGAAACAGGCCCACCCGTTCCAGTCCCAGGCGTTCGCGCGACAACTCCACCGCCCGCCGGCAGAGGGTATCGACATTCGGGCAGGCAAGCAGTTCGTCCGTCGCGCTGATCACCGCCAGAAAGCGGCCGGACAGCGACTGGTAGTCCATGACGCTTTCTTCCAGCGCGGCCTCGGTCTCGCGCAGCGGTCCCAAGGCGACGTCCAAACAGAACAGCTCCGGGTCGCCGTCGCTGCCCCGGGTCACGGCATGACTGCTGAACACCGGCACGCGCGAACCGTCTTTGTGCAGCAAGGAGACCTCTGCGGGCGGCGGCATCTCTCCGGTCTCGACGCCGGCGGCGATGGCCCGGCGCACGTCGTCCCGCCATTCCGGCGGGATGATCAGTTCCACGAGATCCCGGCCCAAGGCTTCCGTGGCGGAATAGCCGTACACCATCTCGCTGGCCTGATTCCAATAGCGAATCGTGCCGTCGCGACTATACCCCTGAACCGCCACCTGCGGCAGCGAGTCGAGCAACTGCCGAAACCGGTTGTCGGCCGCTTGCGCCTGCTGCCGCAGGGCCTTGTTTTCGGCTTCGGCGGCGGCCAGCCGGCGTTGCAGTTCCGCACGGTTGAGCCCTTTCCCCGGCTGGTCGTCAGCTTGGTCGGTCATACCGGATTCCGTCCGCAAATTCTGATCTTGGCGTCAACAACGGCAACCCGCATACTAACCCGGTGACGCGCGTTGTACGCTACTCCTGCAGCGGCGAATTTCAAGTCCCGGCGCCGGAGAGGGCGCCTGTGAGTTCTGTCGGCGCTTGCTGCCAACAATTGGCTCGATCATACGACCCCAGGCGATTTACCCGCCTGGTGAAGAAGTTCATTAGTGGCTACAAGCCCTCACCCCACGATCCTGCCTTAATCAACTCATTCACCGGGCCGGCAAGCGACCCGGGGTCTTGAGAATCGAAAACAACATGCGTCCACCGGAAGTCCTGCCGATCGTCTTGGGCGGCCTGCTTCCGTTCGTGGCCGCGGTCGTCTCGCCCGCGCACCGCCGCCAGGCGTTCCGTCCGTGGCCGCGGTCGTCTCGCCCGCGCAACTCCGTCAGGCGTTCCGTTTGTGGCCGCGGTCGTCTCGCCCGCGCACCGCCGTCAGGCGTTCCGTTTGTGGCCGCGGTCGTCTCGACCGCGCCTCCCCGACTTCTGTGAGTGGCATCAGAACAACAGGCGCCGACAAGCCCACCGACGGCTGGACCGGCAACAAATCCGGCGCAATTGTGACTCCATGTACGACCGGCCGGCGCCACAACGATTCGGCGTCTGGGCTAGAAATACTTCCACCGGATTGTTGGGGAATGCGGGGCCGGCGTCTGGACTGCTGCGGCGTCGGCGCCGGAGTCAATCAAAGGCCGACGGGCCGGAGATGACCTGGCCTTCGCGGGTGAAGATCGTGTCGGCCCGCATTTTCTCAAGCTTCCTGGCGATCTCGTCGAGGTCGCTCCTGGATGTCGCCTCACATTTAATGAAGGTCCCCTTCGGGCCGCGGAGGATGGCCAGCCAGCCGTAATAGCCGTAGCCGTCCTTGCTGTTCTTCTGGTGCACAACGCGCCGGACGGAAACTTCCTTACTCTCTTTCTTTGCCGGGAGCGTCAGGTCAAAGGTATCGCGCGACTCCAGGCGCAGACGGTTGCGATTGCGCGGGTCGCGGGTGACGACGAACAGTTCGATGCTACAGCCTTTGAGTTCGTGGTCCGTCCGATTGTCGACGCAGGCTTCGACTTTCAGCTCAATCATGTTGTAGGTGCGGTAGTAGTAGTAGGAATCCGTGCCGGTACGTTTGACGACCTTCTTGTTGGTATCGACGTTGATGTCAATCCGGCGCAGGTCGTCTTCGGTGAGTTTGACCGTTGCGGGTTTCTCTTCTTTTTCCTCTTCGGGCGGCTCAACGGCAATGTCTTCGTCGTCATCGTCGTCGCCGAAAGGCAGGGGGTCGGTTTTCCGGGGGGCCGGCGTCTTAACGACCGGCAGCTTGGGGCGGGGCAGGATGACCAGCGGCGGCGTGTACTTGTTGCAGCGCAGCCGGAAGCGCTCCTCGGCCCGGCAGACCCGGCGATAGAGCTTGTAGGTCTTGCCGTTGTTCTGCTTGAGAGTCTGGCCTTTGACTTCCGTCCAGCCCTGTTCCTGGATCCTGGCGGCAGTGGTGCATTCCCTTTTCCATTCACCATCAGCGAAACCGGCAATATCCCAGTTGCAGGCGAGGTAGATCACGCCGGTGGTTTTCACCTCCCAATCGGCGACGCCACCCTCAACGCCGCCGGTGGCGCTGCGACTGTAGATCGCCGCGCCCTTCAGAAAGTCCGGGACGCGCGACCAGGACTGGACAGGGCCCTTCGGGTCGACGATCAGATAGACCGCCGAGAGGTTGCGCATGGTGATGGTTGCCGGTCTGGCGTCCGGACTGCGGGCGGTCTTGCCCAACATGGAGTCCAGGTCGCCGCTGACGCCGTGCTTGTCGAGTCGGGCGATGGCGATGATCACCTTGTCGTTCGTTGGTTGCACCTTTTCGGCGATCAGGTAGAAGAGCAGGGCCTTCTGGCGCATCGCCCGGTTGGCGTCTTCGGCGAGAGCGCCCGCGCGAGTCAGCAGCCGGGCGACGAGCTGATCTTCGGTCAGCGGCGCTTTGACGGGCTGGGGCTTGGCGCCGCGCATGCGATAGCCCAGAGCCAGCAGCGCGTTGTCGCTGTTCGGGTCGAGGTGCGCGGCGAAATGGACAAAGGCAGTGCCGGTGGCATCCCCGGGCCGCCGGGCCAGGCGGTTGATCCCCAGGGCCGCGGCCGCGGCCGCCAGTTTCTCGTCCTCGGTACTGACCAGTTTCGTGTTTGTCCGTTCCGGCGCGGCGGGGTTCTCGAAGATGTCTTGCAGGTCAAAAGGCCTGGCCGTCAACGTCGCCAGCTCGGTGGGCACGCCCAGCGCCCGGGCTTTCATGATGCCGAGGATAACCCGGGGATTGCCCGGCAGCAGTTTCTCGATTGCGAGGAAATACGCCATGCTCAAGGGCAGGACCTTGCGGTTCTTCTTGCGGCCGATCTCGAGCAACTGATCGGCCCGGCGACCGATATTCCGGGCCAGGACCTCCTCGGTGACTTTCGTCGGAATCTTGCGGGGCTGGCGGTCGCGCTCCAGGTAGCCCTCGGTCAGCAGGACGGTTTCGTTGTTCGGGTTTACCGCGCCGGCGACCTTCAGCAAAGTTCGGCCGATGACGTCGTTCCGGTCGTCAGCCAGGCGGTTGGTGGCCAGGATCCCGGCATACTTCGAAATCATCAGGTCGGGCTTGTAGTCGTCCCTGGCAACGACATTGCACGCCAGCAGCACGGCGCCGAGAAATCCGATCGTTCTAATCCCGCTTTTCCATTTCATCCCGTGTTCCCCTGTTGCTCCAAATCCGATTGCAGTGTCCGGTATACTATAGCGTGTGACGCATCCTCGCCAAGTTTATTAGCGTGACCGGCGGCATGCCGACAGTTGTAGGCATGCCGCTGCAGCTGAGACCCCGGCGATGGTCCGAAGGTTCCGGCAGGCTATTTCATTCGCCGCATGCGACGCAGGTTTTTGGCTTCGGCGAAGAGGTGGGCGGTGTCGCCGTTGGTCAGGCCCAGCAGGGCCATGGCGCCGAAGGGCAGCGGCAGGATCAGCAGGCACATGATGCCGCTGGTCAGGATCCCCAGGCCGCGGGCCCAGCCTTTCAATTTCTTCAGTCCCAGGATGAGGAGGAATTCGTATATGACGAACACCAGGATTGCCGGGATAATGAAGAACAGGCCCATCACCACGCCGGCGCCGGTCGCTTTCGCGGCGGCTTCATCGGAGGTGATCTCTCGGGGCTGCCCGGGGCCGACGGGAACGGGCGGGCTGTTCGGGGGACCTTCGGTCACCGGTGCGGGCGGCTGGTTTGCCGGTGCCGGCGGCGCCGGTGTCGCCGGAAGTTCGCCGGGCGGCTGTGGCGCCACGATCTGGCCGTCCGACTTCTGCTCGACCGTGATCGCCCCGCCTTGTTCGTCAATGGCTCCTTTTGCCATCTGGCCGAAGGCGGCCATGCCGGCCATGATCAGGATTCCGATCACAAAGAAACTCAGGCCGAACAGGATATACCAGAGGCGGAAGCCCCAGATTGCCAGATTGAGTTTGTGGGGCATCTGCTGCATCAGCATCTGCGGGGTAAGCGGGCCTTCGCCGAGGTCCAGATCGCCAGCCGTCCCGGTGGCGCCGGTCGTGGTGCGCCGCAAGGAGGTGGACGTGTGGCCGCTGCGGGTCTTGCGCTTGAGCTGCCGGCTCTTGCGCCGCGTGCCGGACGCCGTTGGCGATTCCTCGGTTGCGGCCGCGGCGTCGGCGGCGAGGGCGTTTCGCGTCCCCGTCCGGAGTTTGCGGCTCTTCTTGCCTTTGCCCTTGGTCTTGCGCGGCCGTTTTTCCGCGGTCTGGGCGCCGGCGGCGGCAGGCGTATCGGCCGCGCCCTGGGGCGGCTTTTCCTTCTTGACTTTGCCGGTGTCCTGCCCGGGCGGCGGCAAGAGGATTTCGACCGACACCGGGTCGCCGTACGGCGACTTCCAGCCGTTTTGCATGGCCTGTTGCGTCAGGGTCGTGGACAGCTGATCGAAGATTTTGCGCTCTTCCATGGTCAAACGGACGGAGCCGGGTTCGATGTGGAAGACGACGCGGCCCTGGAATCCTTCCCAGTTGGGCAGCCGCGGCCCGTATTCCTGCAGTTCGGTCTGGATGGCCTGGTAGAGGGCTTCGTAGCCGTTGCAGGGCAAGGTCAGCCAGAAAGCGTTGGAGCCTTCGTAGCTGAAGATCTGGGGGGCGGCCCGGGGGATGGGGCTGACGTCGCCGCCGGCCGGCTGTTGGGCTGCCTGCTGGGGTGGCGGTTGGGCTGCCTGCGGCGGCGCCGGGGCCTGGGCGGCGGGGGCCGGCCCATCGAAGGCCGCGATGCCGATGATCTTGCCGTCCTTGACACAGTACACCAGCGGCGACAGTGCGATCAGGCCATTGGCCGGGGCCGCGTTATAGTGTTCCATGACCGCCGCGTGGATATACTCGCCCTGGTTCGAAGCGATCATGGTGGTTTGACACGGGATGCCGACGAATACTTCCTCGGAAGAGAAGTAGTTGGCCGCGATGTTCATCATCTCGGGATCGAGGATGTCACTGGCCGTGACGACATCGCCCTGTCGCATGAGGATCGTGACTTCCTGACCTTCATGGTTGACGTTCATCGGTTCCCAGCCGGGGCGTTCGCCGCGCTCCACCAGGTCCTTCATGCCTTTCCGCTCGATGTTGTCGATCTTGTGTCCGCGCTTCTGCAGTGCGGCCCACGTCGTGCATTTCACCTGGCCCTGGTCGCCGAATCGCGCAAACGTGACCAGGGGAACGTCGAATTCATCGGTTTCCGTCAGGGGCCGATTGACGAATTGTTCGCCATCGAAGCCTTCGCGGAGAGCAAGGAGAGGGTAGATTGCGGCCATGGTTCCTCGTTGCCAGCTTAGTGAGGTTTGGGAGAGGGGACCGGAGCCGGCCCCCTCACAGACAAGTGTTTAGATGTACGTGTTGATCAGATTCTCGATATACTCCTGACGGCCGGAACGCAGAACCGGTTCGCCGCCGTCGAGGATGAAATCATTCAGCGCTTCGAAGTCGGCGCTGCCGGACAGGATCTGTTCGCCGATGCCGACTTCCCAGCTCGCGTAGCGGTCGGCGACTTCCTTATCCAGGACACCGGCCTCAATGATCTTATTCGCGACCACCAGACCGCGGGCGAAACAGTCCATGGCGCCGATGTGCGCGTGGAACAGGTCGATGCCGTCCACCGACCCGCGGCGTGGTTTGGCGTCGAAGTTCAGGCCGCCCGGGGCGAGGCCGCCCTGCTGCAGGATGATCATCATCGCCAACACGGTGTCGTAGAGATTGGTCGGGAACTGGTCGGTGTCCCAGCCCAACAGGGTGTCGCCGCGATTGGCGTCGACGCTGCCGAGTTTGCCGGCGGCGGCGGCCACCGCGAGTTCGTGTTCGAAGGTATGTCCCGCCAGGGTGGCGTGATTGGCTTCGATGTTCAGCTTGAAGTGATCGAGCAGATCGTAGGCCCGCAGGAAGCCGAGGACCGTTGACGCGTCGTTGTCGTACTGGTGCTTGGTCGGTTCGCAGGGCTTGGGCTCGATCAGGAACTGCCCGGTGAAGCCAATCTTCCGGGCGTAGTCGACGGCCATCTGCAGGAACCGCGCGAGCTGATCCTGTTCCTGCCTGAGTTTGGTGTTCAGGAGAGTTTCGTAGCCTTCGCGGCCGCCCCAGAAGACGTAGTTCTCGCCGCCCAGTTCCTTGGTGGCGTCGATCGCGTGTTTGACCTGGGCCGCGGCATAGGCGAAGACATGCGCATCCGGGTTTGTCGAGGCGCCGTGGGCGTAGCGGGGGTTGCTGAACAGGTTGGCCGTGCCCCACAGCAGCTTGATGCCGGTTTCCTTCTGCTTCTCACGGGCCAGTTCGACCATGTGTTCCAGGTTCTTGCAGGATTCGGCGAAGGTCTCGCCTTCCGGAGCGATATCGCGATCGTGAAAACAATAGTATTCCAGACCCAGTTTACGGCAGAATTCGAAGCAGGCTTCCAGGGTCTGCTCGGCAATCTCCATCTCGTCGGCGCCTTCGTTCCACGGGCGCTGGTAGGCGGCGGCGCCGAACATGTCGTTGCCGCTGCCTTTGAACGTGTGCCAATAGGCAACGGAAAAGCGCAGGTGCTCGGCCATGGTCTTGCCGGCGATGGACTCGGTGGCGTTGTACCATTTGAAGGCGAGCGGGTTCTTGGACTCCGGGCCTTCATAGACGATTTTGTCACTGACTTCCGGGAAGAATTCCTGCATAGCGTAAAGCTCCTCTGTAGCTGTCGATTTCAACCTGGCCACACCCATACCCGGACTCCCTCCTGCGCGCCTCCCCGGAACGTCCCTCGCGGGCCGCCGTGCCTCCAAGCCCGGGCAAGCCATATCTATAGTGCCAACTGGCTGTCAATGCAATCGGCCGAGCTTGAAAATGGTTAGTCATTCCCTTGTCCGGCCCGCCTGTCCGGCAGAGTTCCCGGCCGCCACAGACCGAGCCGGCCGGACAGACGACACCCCGGCCCATAGCTGCCTCTGCCCCGCGACTGCCGGCGAGACGCCGTCCAAAGGTCGCAATCCGCGCGGTGGTCACCGGTGTGAGATCCGCGGATCCAGAACGCCGTAGAGCAGATCCGCCGCGAGATTCATCACCAGCACCATCGAGATCGTGATGGTGAACGCCATCATCGCCACGTTGAAGTCGTTGGCGATGATGGAGTCGTAAACCAGCTTGCCGACGCCTTGATAGGCAAACACCGTTTCGGTGATGACCGCGCCGGAGAACAGCGTGCCGATGTGCAGGGCCAGCACGGTGATCACCGGCAGCAGGGCGTTGCGCAGGCCGTGCTTGACAATTACCTGGAATCGCCCCAGGCCTTTGGCTCTGGCGGTGCGGATGTAATCCTGCTTCAACACCTCCAGCATCGAGCTGCGGGTATAGCGTACCAGGATTGCCGCCTGCATGGCGGCCAACGCGAAGACCGGCAGCACCAGGTGCTCCAGCCGGCTCCAGACGCGCGCCCACCCCGTCACCCCGGGATCTTCCGTGCCGCCCGCCGGCAGCCATTGCAGCCAGACGGCAAAGATGATGATCAGCAGGATTCCCAGAAAGAAGGACGGAATCGAAATCCCCAGAAAGGCCAGGGCATTGGCGCTGTAGTCCACCACCCCCTTGCGGCGGATCGCCGCCCAGACACCGATCGGGATCGCCGCTCCCGCCGCCAGCAGAAATGCGGAGGCCGACAGAATGAAGGTGTTCAGCAGGCACGGGCCCATCAGTTGTTTGACCGGCACTTTGTACTTCCGCGAGTACCCCAGCTTCAGGGTGATCAGGTTCCAGTACCACCCCGCATAGCGGCGGTAGAACGGCTGGTCCAGACCGTGCAGCTGCTTCAGTCGCGCGATATCTTCGGTCGTGATCTTGGGATTCGCCGTGATCATCTGATCGATCGGATCCCCCGGCATCCGGGTCAGCATGAAGTAGCTCAACAGCAGCAGCAACTGAATGACCACGAAGGTTTCGATTGTCCGTCGGATGGCGTAGTTCCGCATGCGGTAACCTGCCTCACCCGGCGTCCCCCTGCAAGGACCTCCTTCTTCCCGGTTTCCGGCGGGGCTGTCGAGGACGTGCCGGCACGGTTCCTGGGTGAAAACCGGACCTTGACACCGGCGCGGCAGACGTGTATCCATTCAGTCAGTCCAGAACTGCAACCCCAAAATTTCAAGGAAGACACGCATGGGTACCAGAGGCCGGGAAATTGTCGGTGAAAACGTGGACAGAGTATTGGAACTGCTGGCCAAGGCGTACGCCGACGAATGGCTGGCCTACTACCAGTATTGGATCGGCGCCAAAGTCGCCAGCGGCCCGATGAAGGAAGCCGTCATGGCCGAGCTGGTCCAGCATTCCGCCGACGAGCTGCGGCATGCCGATCTGGTGGCCGAACGGATTCTGCAATTGGGCGGCACGCCCGCCCTGGAGCCGAGCCAGTGGTACGACCTGACCAATTGCGGCTACGACGCCCCCGCCGATCCCAGTGTGATGAAACTGCTCGAACAGAATATCAAAGGCGAGCAGTGCGCCATCTCGGTCTACAACGCCATGTTGAAAGAGACGCGTGAGACGGACCCGGTCACCTACAACATGGCCCTCTCCATCCTGCAGGACGAAGTCGAACACGAAGAAGACCTCCAGGCCCTGGAAGAAGACATCAACGTCATGCTCGGCCGCTGAAACGCCAGGCTGTTGATCAGAATCTGAGTCCGGCCCGGTCGATTCCTTCGATTCGCTCACCGAAGCCCTTGCCGCCGGACGCATGGCAGTCCTACTCGAAGTACCATTCCTCGACGTGGTTGGCGGCGCTGTACTGGTGGCCGCTGAGTCTGTAGCCGCGCATGGACTTCGGCGTAACCGAGGTGTTCGAGCGGTAGTACAGCGGGATCACGGGGACTTCGTCGGTGTAGTACCAGAGGATCTTGTGGATCAGCGGCAGGCGCTTGTCCGGGTCGAACTCGGCTTCGAGCTCCTCGATCAGGCGGTCCACGTCTTTGTTGATCCAGCCGCCGGAATTCTGGCCGGAATGGGAGTTCTCTTCGGTGGGGATATTCTCGCTGTGGAAGGTTGAGCGCGGGCTGTTCTCCGGGCTGGAGATCCAGGCGAACATGGCCATCGCCGGGTAGGTGCCCTTGCGGACCGTTTCGCCGAAGTAGACATTCGCCGGTTCGTTCTTGATCGTGATCTCGACGCCCACCTTTTGCCACTCGTTCTGCAGCCACTGCTGCACCTTGGCCCGTACCTTGTTGCCGGCGGTCGTCATCAGCTGGAGCGACAGTTTCGTCCCGTCTTTGTAGCGGTAGCCGTCGTCTGCCATGATCCAGCCGGCTTCGTTCAGGAGGTCCTTGGCCTGGCGGACGGAATAGCGGTAAAGGACCACCTTGTCCGTGCTGTCGGTGTACCACGGATCGATGGGCGCGATGTTGTGGATTGCCTTGGTCTGTTCGCCCTCGAACAGGGCTTTGCAGAGTGCGTCGCGGTTGATGGCGTAGACCAGGGCTTTGCGGACCTTGATGTCGTTGAGGATCGGGTTGGTCAGCTTCAGGTCGATGTGTTCGTAGACCAGGCCCGGCTTGAAATTGACGTTGTACGGCAAGCTGTCAGCGGCCACCTGCTTGCGGAACGCCAGGGCCTGATCGAAGTTGAGTCCGAGGTTGGCGATCATGTCGACGCCGCCGGCCAGCAGGTTTGCCGTCAGGGTCGCGGTTTCCGGGATGAACCGCAGGATGATCTTCCGGATGGTGGGCTGTTTGCCGGCGAACTCCTTGTTCGGCACCAGGATGACATGGCTGCCCAGCTTGACTTCGGCAACGCGATATGGGCCGTTATACAAACCGGGATTGGTCGGATCCGTGGTGTATTTACTGTTCTTGTCGTAGCCGAGTTTCTCGGCGCCGAACTCCTTGAAGACCGGTTCCTCGAGGTGTTTCGGGACGATGTAGAAGGAGTACATCCGGTAGAAGTCCCATTTGGCGATCTTGTAGTAGATGGTGAAGACCTTCGGGTTGTCCGGGTCGACCTCGATCTTTTCAATATTATTGTAGATCTCTTTCTCGCCGACGGAGACGTTGTCGCTCTTGCCGATTTCCCAGGAGAACGCCACGTCATGGCCGGTGACCGGTTGGCCATCGCCCCAGTTCGCGTCCGGCTTGATCTCCCAGGTCACCTTCAGTTTGCGCTTGCCGTCTTCTTCGTACAGTGTGGCGCCGTTGCCGACACCGGGCGTTTCCACTGCCAGCTGGGTGGCGGTGTTGCCGTCCGGCGTCAACACGTTCAAGGTGCGGCCGCACATGCGGTAGATATACGAGGTGGCCGCCATCTGCATGATCAACGGGTTCGGGTTTTCGAACTCCTGGCTCATGGCGATCCGGAGTTCCTGGTTCAGCTCGGCTGGTTTCCGGTCGGCTGTTTGCGGCCGGTCGCCGGTCTTTCTGCATCCGAGTTGTACGGCAATAAGCACGACGGCAATCGCAAGGATCAATCTGCGCATGTGGTTCTCCCAGGTTGGTTTCGCCTAATGTACCGAATACGTTTCGGTTTTCCATCTGAGCGCGCGGCGCCGACAATGCAGGGGCAAGCGGGGCCGCCGCCGGCCAACGCCTCTCCGGGGGGGCGAGCCCCAACGTTCTCCCGGCACTTCCGCGCCCCCACTCCCCGCTGACATCTCTTTCCAGAGACTGCGTCTTGAGTTGTGGAGTCGGCCGCCTATGTTCATCCCCGAATCCCCAAGAGAGTACTTCCATTTGCGCATCCTGCTGTACCTGCTGCTCGCGTTCACGATCATTCCGATCGTCGAACTCGTCCTGTTATTCATTGTGGTCAACGTCACGGAAAGCTGGCTGCTGGCCATCGCCATTATTCTGGTGACGGGCATGATCGGCTCCTTTCTGGCCAAACGCCAGGGCTGGAAGGCCTGGACCCGGATCAAGACGATGCTGGCCCAAGGGCAACTGCCCGGCAGGGAGATCGTCGAAGGCCTGCTGATCCTGATCGCCGGCGCCCTGCTGATTACCCCCGGCATCCTGACGGATATCACCGGGTTCCTCCTGCTGATCCCCAAGACGCGCGGCTGGCTGGCCGACCGATTGGTCAACCGGTTCAAGAAGAAGCTGAACATCACCACCAACTTCTCGCCGCTGGGCGCCGGCGGCAATATGGGGGGGCAGCCCTTCAGCGAACCGCGCCGGTTCGGCGACGACGTCATCGACGTCGAGGCGGAAGCGACCTCCGAAGAGGAGCAGCCCTGAGGCCCGCGCTGCGCCGTGGACGCGGTGCGCCGGTGACACGGAGCGTTCCCCTGTCCCGGCGGTGATCCGCCCCCCTCGCCCCGCGACGCCGCATCTCCTGGACGCAACTGTGTACGTTGGATTGTCTGCTTGCAGGTTGGGCGGGCCGACAGTATTTTATGCACGGAGGGTCGACCATGGAAAGGCATAAGTGCAGATGCTAAAGAAAGAGCTCGGATTTCCGGGTGTTTTCAGCATTGCGGCAGGGGCGATGATCAGTTCAGGGCTGTTTGTCCTTCCCGGGATCGCCTACAATCGGGCGGGGCCCGCGGTGATTCTCGCCTATGCCTTGTCGGGCCTGCTGATGATCCCCGTGATCCTGGCGCAGACCGAACTGGCCACGGCGATGCCCAAGGCCGGCGGCAGCTATGTCTATATCGAGCGCAGTCTCGGCCCGCTCGCCGGGACGCTGGCCGGTTTCGCCAACTGGCTGTCTATTGCGCTCAAGGCCGCTTTCGCCCTGATCGGCATCGGTGTTGTCGGCGCCGCTTTACTTAAGGACGTCCTGCCGGACTACGGCGATTGGAACATCAAGGTCATCGCCCTAGTCGCCTGCCTGCTTTTTATGGCGATCAATCTGGTGAGCGCAAAAGGTGCGGGGCGGCTGCAGGTGTCCCTGGTGGCCGGCCTGCTCGGGATTCTTGTGGTCTACGTGGTCAAGGGCCTGCCGGCGGTCGACGTGCCGGCCTTCGAGACGTTCAAGACCGGGGCGCCGCAGAGGTTCATGCCCTACGGCCTGCCCTCGGTGTTCGCGGTCGCCGGGATGGTCTTCGTCTCCTACGGCGGTCTGACCAAGGTCGCCAGCGTCGGCGAGGAAGTGAAGAACCCCTCGCGCAATCTGCCGCTCGGCATGTTCGCCGCGTTCATCAGCGTCTGCCTGTTGTATGTCCTGGTTGTCTTCGTCACGGTCGGATTGACCGACAGTACCGCGGACGCCGATCTGCTGGCCCAATCCTACACGCCGATCGCCGACGGGGCGCAGGAGATCCTTGGGCGGACGGGTACGGTGATTGTGGCGATCGCGGCGTTTCTGGCGTTCGCCACGACGGCGAACTCCGGTATTCTGGCGGCCTCGCGTTCGCCGATGGCGATGAGTCGCGACGGTCTGCTGCCCGAGATTCTGGCCAAGACCGGCAAGCGCGCGGCAACGCCGTACATTTCCATCGGCATTACAACGTTCTTCATCATCTGTATTCTGTTTCTTTCCATCGAGGATCTGGTCAAGACAGCGTCGACCATGATGATTCTGATGTTCGCGATGGTAAACATCTCGGTGGTCATCATGCGCAAAAGCGGCCTGCAGAACTACCGTCCCACCTTCCGTTCGCCGCTGTGCCCGTGGCTGCAGATCATCTCGGTCATCGTCCTCGGTTTCCTGATCGTCGAAATGGGCGCGGTCCCGCTGGCGTTGACCGCCGGCTTCCTGCTGGTCGCGCTCATCTGGTACGTCGCCTACGTTCACCGCCGGATCGACCGGCAGTCGGCCTTTGTCTATATGGTGAAACGGGCGATCGCCCCCGAACTCCTGCAGCGCGGCCTCGAGGAGGAGCTGAAACAGATTACCATTGACCGCGACGAGATCTCGCTCGACCGCTTCGACCACCTCGTCAAAGATGCCGCCATCCTCGACTTTGACGGCCCGCTGAAGGCGACTGAGTTCTTCGATAAGATCAGTACCGAAGTCGCCAAACGGATCGATGCCGAACCGGACTACTTGAAACGGCGCTTTCTCCGTCGTGAGAAAGAGTCCAGCACCGTTCTGCGGCCGGGGCTGGCGGTGCCGCATGTTCTGGTCGACGGCGAGCACGTGTTCGATCTGCTCATGGCCCGCTGTAAAGAGGGGGTTGTCTTCTCCGAACTCAGTCCCACCGTCCACGTTGCCTTCGTCCTGGTCGGCTCCAGCGACGAACGCAACTTCCATCTGCGCGCCTTGATGAACATCGCGCACATTGTCGAGACCCCGGACTTCGACAAGAAGTGGCTGAAAGCCAACAGCATTGAGCAGCTTCGCGATCTGGTCCTGCTGGCCAAACGCCGCCGCGAGGAGTCGGAGGCGTAGATCCGTTAGTTCCGTTAAGAATGCCGAGCTGGATCAGGCAGACCGTGACAAACTGGTCCAACGACTGAATGTCATCCGCGAGAAAGCGCGCAACGGCGAACGCGTTGGTCTGATGCGTTGGGTTGATCACGACAACATCATCCGCCGAATCCTCAATGACGGCCGCATCGAGCCGAACGAACTCGACATGTTCCGGAAGGAACTGGAATCGATTGAAAAAGCCGTCGGCATTCAGTAACCGCCGTCGCCGGTGACCACGCCAGGCGTCGGCGAATCGCGTTGGCTCCGTTCAGTCGTCCGCCGGCGGCGTCTCCACCTTGACGCGAAGCAACAGCAGACCGCCGATGAGGAACAACGGGAACAAGGCGGCGATCCCCAGTCGTTTGTCGCCGAAGTGCGCCGTCAACCCCACCAGCGCCGGGCCGAGGATGGACTCGAACTTGCCGAGGATGTTGTAGATCCCGAAGTACTCGGCCGTGCGGTCTGCCGGAATCAGTTTGCTGTACAGCGAGCGGCTCAGCGCCTGCACGCCGCCCTGGACCAGTGCCAGGCAGACGGCGAGACCGTAGAACTCCAGCCGGGTCCGCATGAAGATGCTCCAGATCGTCAGCGCCGCGTACGCCATGACGCCGACAAACACGCCGGCCTTGGCGCCGAACCGCGCCCCCAGTTTGCCGTATGCCAGGGCCGCCGGGAAACCGACCAGCTGCACCAGCAGCAGCGCCAGCATCGCGTCCCCGGTCGAGACGATCTTCAGCGCCAGGCAATAGTCCAGGGCCATCTTGACGATGGTGTTGACGCCGTCGATATAGCAGAAGTACGCCAGCAGGAAGAGCCAGAGCGAGCGCGACTCCAGGATCTGCTTCAAGGTGCCGCGGAGCTGCCGGAACGTGGCCCGCAGGGCGCGTCCCGGCGGCGGCGGCGACACCGGCCGGCGTTCGTGCACAAAGACGAACAAGGGGATGCTGAACAATGCCCACCAGACGGCGACGGTGACAAACGAGATCCGGATTGCCAGGGCCGCGCGCGAGGGGTCGGCGGGGTCTTTCAGGTGATGGTAGAGCCAGATGTTGAAGGCGAACAGAATGCCCCCGCCGAGATAGCCGAAGGCATAGCCCAGAGCGGAGACGAAGTCCTGTTGGCGGGGCCGGCAGACATCCCCCAGCAGTGAGTCGTAAAAGGCGTTGCCGACGGCAAAGCCGACCATGGCCACCACGAACAGGGCGAGGCCGAAAATCCAGGCGCCGGCGCCCGGCAGGGCCATGCCGGCGGTGGCCAGGATGCCGATCGCGGCGAACACCAGAATGCCGAACTTGCGGCGGCCGGCACGGTCGGCTATTGCGCCCAGGGTGGGCGCCAGGACGGCCACGATGAGGCCGACCGCAGCGTGCCCCAGCCCGAGTTTCAGGGTCGTGTCGGCCGCGTTGCCGTTCCAGAAGTGCCGGAAGAAAATGGGGAAAAACGCCGCCAGAACCGTTGTCGCAAAGGCCGAGTTGGCCCAATCATAGAGGGCCCAGCTGACCATGCTCCGCCGCGGAGTGGACAAGGTACTATCCCTGTTCGTTGCTCAACTGCTCCAGAATCGCATCCGGGATGTCGGCGTTCGAGTAGACGTCCTGGACGTCGTCGTGGTCCTCGAGCGTATCGATCAGGCCGGTGATCTGGCCGGCGACCTTGGCGTCCGGCACCGGCACCTGGGTCCCGGCGATCCGCACGACCCCGGATTCCGACGGGGTAATGCCTTTGTCCTCCAGCACACTGACGACGCTGTCGAAGGCTTCCGGCGGGGCAATGACCTCCGCCATGCCGTCATCGATGCTGATGTCCTCGACATCGACTTCGGCATCGAAGAAGAGCTCCATGAGGGCGACTTCATCGGCGTGCTCGCCTTCGATGATGAAGCGGGCCTTGCGCTCGAACATGAAGGCGACCGCCCCGGTCTCCGCCAGGTTGGCATTGGCTTTGGTCAGGATGTGTCGGATGTCGGCGGCGGTACGGTTGCGGTTGTCGGTCAGGCAGTCGATGATCATGGCCACGCCGCCGGGGCCGTAGGCCTCGTAGGTCAGTTCATCCATGACCTCGCCGCCGAGCTCGCCACAGCCCTTCTTGATGGCCCGTTCGATATTGTCGTTCGGGACGTTCACGGCCTTGGCGGAATTGACGGCGGTGCGCAGCCGCGAGTTCGTATCCATGTCGCCGCCGCCGAGTTTGGCGGCGAGGATGATCTCTTTGCTCAGACGCGAGAAGGCCTTGCCGCGCCTGGCGTCGGTGCGAGCCTTTTTATGCTTGATGGTTGACCACTTATTGTGTCCGGACATGAACGCTCCTGGGGTTCGGGCTGACAGATCGGGCAAATCGTCCGGGCCGGATTGAAGCTGGTCCCGGGATGCCGCTTTCGGCGGGCAGGGAATTGCCGGCTCATACTATGCGGCAAGGCAGGCCCGATTTCAAACGCCGCGGCTGCTTGCAAGACCTGCAGGCACCGAGTATGGTGATAAGCGAAACAGCGTTGCGAAAAATCGCCAGCCCCGGGGCGAGCCCCCAACGGTGACACCGGCTTATGATGGAGAAAGCACCAGAGCATCTGCACGGCAAGACGATCCTCGTTGTCGATGACGAGAAGAGCATCTCCCGGTTGATCGGCATCGTCCTCCAGCGGCAGGGCTTTCAGAATGTGATCACCGCCAGTTCCGGCTTCGAAGCGCTGGATATCCTCGGGGTCGATCACCCCGCGATGAAGGACCGCAAACCGGTCCACGACAAACAGCATGTAGACCTTGTCCTGCTCGATATCATGCTGCCGAACATCAACGGCTTCGAGGTCTGCAAGACGATCAAGAGCGCCATCGACCGGTTCGTCCCGGTCATGTTGATCACCGGCTTCAACATTGAACAGCACCACGCCCGCTATATTGAGTCCGGGGCCGATGATTTTCTGACCAAACCGATCAGCCCGAAGGAGCTGTCGTCCCGCGTCATCCTGCACCTGTCGCGGGCGGCAAAGCTGTCGGCCGATCCGGATCAACGGGAGCAGACCACCCCCGGTATGGCCGCCGATCTGCTCGACCTCAGCACCATCGGGCCGTACAGCATCGAGAAATCTCTGGCCTGGAGCGGTTCCGTCGCCATCTATAAGGCCAATCGCGACGGCGATCCGGTGGTCGTCAAAATCCTGACCCAGCAGGCGATGGAGTACGAAGATGTTGTTGAACGGTTCGAGCGCGAAGCAAACCTGATGTCGCGCTTCGATCACCCGCACGTGATCCGGCTGGTGGACCAGGGCCAGCACCGGAGCCTGCTTTACTACGTCATGGAATTTATCGACGGCACCAATCTGGAAGTCTTCTGTGCCGACAAACACGTGGTCGAATTCGAGGTGATCCACAATGTCGCCGTGGCCCTGGCGCAGGCGCTGGAACACATCCACTCGAAAGACGTCGTGCATCGCGATGTGAAATTGAAAAACGTCTTCCTCACCAAGGAACGGAATGTCAAACTCGGCGACTTCGGTATCGCCTTGTCCCTCGGGGATGTGCGGCTGACGCAGACCGGGTACGCCATCGGCACGCCGGTCTACATGGCGCCGGAGCAGTTCGAAGGGCGCAATGTCACGCCC
The DNA here is from genome assembly GCA_964384625.1 of uncultured Lentisphaerales bacterium. Taxonomy (GTDB): domain Bacteria; phylum Verrucomicrobiota; class Lentisphaeria; order JABSQK01; family JABSQK01; genus CAYLNH01. The sequence goes on along the minus strand of CAYLNH010000045.1, from coordinate 433 downwards.
AGTGCGGACATCTATTCCTTCGGCGCGAGTCTCTACCATCTGATCGCCGGTTTGCCGCCGTTCACCGCCAGCAACGCCATGGAATTGCTGCGCAAGCATCTCCAGGACCCGCCCCCGCCGTTGACTTCCCGGCGACCCGGAGTGCCCAAAGGCTGGAATGATCTCGTGGTCAAACGCTGTCTTGCCAAGACCCCCGAAGACCGCCCGGCGAACATGACCGATGTCCTCGCCGAACTCGAAGCGCTCAAGGACCAGCCGTTCTAGCTTCACCTGCCGCGAAAAGGGTGCGGGATCGGGTTTCTGCGTTCCGAGAAGAAGCCCCAAGCTCAGCTTGGGGAGTATCTGCACCCCCTTCAGTTCAGTCGGCACACCAGAAATCCCGCCGTTTGCTCCGGAATTGGCAAACATTTTGCCAATTCCGGAGCAAACGGCG
>CAYLNH010000044.1:32209-34474 GCA_964384625.1 uncultured Lentisphaerales bacterium | reverse complement strand
TATCGCATATGCAGCAGCATGACGAGTGTCGCCTATTTGCATGCCGTATTAATACTTGAATTCCTCAGACGGTTCTCGTTCCGAAAAGATGTAGAGACTAACTTCATCCACAATCAAACGCGACTTTGGCTCCGAAATACTCCACGTGGAAATCACGTGATTCTTCAACTTTCTCTGTAGCGATGCATGCCGACAATGTATTGGCGATCATGCTAGTTCCTCTATTTGCCGAACTTGTTGATATACGTCACAGCGGCATGGCTCCGCCTCATGCGCGAACCGCAATCTCGCTGGCGGCGACGAGCGCCACAGTTCCTTGATCTGTGAATTTGCGGATTGTGCTTGGTCTTTCAAATGGTGTGGGCCCACGGCGGCATCCCTCTGCTGAGCCGACGGAGTCGGCGAAGCCCTGGAGTGCGCTGCACTCCAAAGCGCCTTGCGCGCCCCGCCAATCCAATGCGGGGCGGCGTTAGTGCAGGCTGGAATGGCGTTGCATCACGCAGGCCTGACCTGCGGCAGGAAAAAGGGAATTGGAGGCGGTTCTTTGTTGTAGGTGACCGATCCTGAAACCCCGCACCGCAAGGGGTGCGGAATCTCAGTGTCGGGCGCAGAGGGCAATGGACGAGGGTTTACGTTGCAGGCCTCTTTCCCGCTTGCCACGGTGTTTGCCGTGGAGTAGATTCCGCGCATCTGCGACATACTGCCAACTGCAAGCCGCACTGAAGGAAATGATGAAACTACGCTCTGTGTTCTACATCTGGGGTCTGTGTATTCTGTTTGTCCTGAATGCTGTTGCTGACGATGGCGATGCCAACTCCTGGCCGACCTGGCGCGGAAGGCAGCTCTCCGGTGTGGCGGCAAACGCCAACCCGCCAACCGAGTGGAGTGAAGAGAAGAACATCAAATGGAAGCTGAAGATCCCCGGCAAGGGCCATTCGACGCCCGTTATCTGGGAGAACCGGATCTTTGTCCTGTCGGCCGTGCCTACCGAGAAGAAAGTGGACCTGCCGCCGGAACAGCAGGATTCGCGCCGCGGCCGGCGGCGCGGACCGCGCGGCATCCGGAGCGATCGCATCCACCGGTTCATCATCATCGCAGTCGACCGGCAAACCGGCAAACCGCAGTGGGGAAAGACGCTTCGTGAAGAATTGCCGCATGAAAAGACGCACACCGACGGCAGTTGGGCTTCTAATTCACCCGTGACCGACGGCGAGCATGTGTACGCGTTTTTCGGCTCGCGCGGCCTGCATTGTCTGGACTTGAAGGGCAACGTCGTCTGGAGCAAAGACCTCGGCAAGATGAAGGTGAAGATGCAGTTCGGCGAGGGCAGTTCGCCGGCGCTCTACGGCGATACGATCGTCGTCAACTGGGATCATGAGGGTCAGTCGTTCATTACCGCGTTGAACAAGAAGACCGGCGACGAAGTCTGGAAGGTAAAGCGGGACGAACGCTCTTCCTGGTCGACCCCATTGATCATGCCGGTGAACGGTAAGCCGCAGGTCATCGTCAGCGCCACCACGGCTATTCGGGCCTATGATCTGGCGAATGGGAATGTGCTGTGGCACTGCCGGGGTATGACCGGCAATGTGGTTCCCGTTCCCGTGTACAGCAATGGCCTGCTCTACTTCACCAGCGGCTTTCGCGGCACTGCCTGCGTGGCCGTTCGCGTCGCCAAAGCCAAAGGTGATATCAGCGGGACCGACGCGGTCGCCTGGCGCTACAACCGGAATACGCCGTATGTGCCGTCGCCGGTGGTGGTCGACGGTAAGCTCTATATGCTGACCCGCAACAATGCAATCCTTACCTGTCTCGACGCCGCGACCGGGAAAGAGGTCTATGCCAAACAACTGATCCAGGGTGTCGGGACGGTGTATGCCTCGATCACGGCTGCCGGCGGCCGGTTGTATATCGTGGGCCACAAAGGAACCGGCGTTGTCGTGAAGCAGGGACCGAAACCCGAGGTGATCGCACGCAGCAGACTGGATGACAGCTTCACGGCGTCCCCGGTGATCATCGGCAAAGAACTCTTCCTCCGCGGCCAGAACCTCTACTGCATCTCCGCCGAATAGCCCGCGACGGTTAATCCAGCGGGGCCTGCACTGTGAAGCTCTGATCAAAGCCGCAGCCTGGCGGCGCCCAACGTTGTCTTGTTCCCCCCAAGGCGCCCGCACTTGAGTCACCTCGGGTGACCGCAATCCAGTCCCCGGATTTATGGCGGGATTTGCTCCCCGAAGGGGCACCCACTTGAGTAGCCCCGGGTGACTG
>CAYLNH010000044.1:0-32109 GCA_964384625.1 uncultured Lentisphaerales bacterium | reverse complement strand
CAAGGAACCCGGGGGTGCGGGTGGAGAGGAAAAAAACGTCCCCGAAGGGGGCGAATCCAGCTGAGCCCTTGTTCTGTTCCCCGAAGGGGGACCCACTTGAGTAGCCCCGGGTGACTGCAAGGAACCCGGGGGTGCGGGTGGAGAGGAAAAAAACGTCCCCGAAGGGGGCGAAGAATCTTATCCAGGCGATTCGATGGGATTGTGGCCACGTAGCGGGAAATGATGAAATCTGCGGTTAGATTGTCCTGCAATCCAGACGATTGAAGGGGAATTCCTGTCATGCGTTTTCTATCTATTGTCTTGATCATCGTCGGTATCGGTGTTGACGCGGCAGATAATCGCGTTGTTCTGAAGCGTGGACGAATCAGCATTGTGCCGCCGGTTGGATTCGTTAAGGTTGATGGTTCTATTGGCTTTGCACAGAAGAAGACCGGTGCCCGCATCCGGATTACGTCAATTCCATCCTCTTTCGCGGCCGTTCTCCAGGCCTTCAACACAAAGGCCTTGAAAGCCCGGCAACTTATTGAATTAGAGCGTCAGAGCGTCAGAATTGAAGGCAAACCCGGTAGACTGTTTTTGCTTCAGCAAAAAGCGTATGGTTTGCAGTACCTCAAATGGGTGCTCATTTTCGCGACTGACAACGGGACTCCGCTCGTGGTCGGTGAATGTCCGGCGGGGGTAAAAGAGAAGATCTCGCCGCTACTCCGCAAGGCTTTGTTGAGTTCTCGGTCGACTGAGACGGAAAAGCGGCGGCTGGACGACAGCTGGGCCGGCATGACAGCTCGCTTTGTCGGGCAGCTGGCAGTTGATTCGCGTTTTGTCCTTGCCGGCACACCTGTGAAAGGCGTCGGGGCCGTTGACGGCGACACGGCCATTGTTGTCAACCGAGCGAACAAGCGAATTGAGGTGGATCTTGCGGGAATTGACTCTCCAGAACTGGATCAGCCGTACGGCAAGAAGGCCAGGGAGTTTCTCGCCGAGCTTGTCAAAGGCAAGATGCTCGGGCTTGACCCTGCAGTTGGCAATGCGGAAAGCCAAGGTGCGAAGGGCGTCCTGTGTGAGGTCGAGATGCGCACAGTCAGAGATGACGAAGAAGCCCTCGAAGTAGAGACTTCGTTTGGGTTCTTATCTGAGGTAATGGTGTTGAACGGCTACGCATGGCATATCAAACCAGCCAAAGAAATCAATGGCACGATCTACTCGGACAGAAGATTGGCCAAGGATGAGCGGATTGCACGGAAAGAACAGGCCGGTCTCTGGGCAGACAAAGAAGCCATCCCTCCATGGGAGTGGCGTCGTCGAAAGAAGTAGGATCGTTCGGCATGTTCTCGTTGGCGCGCACCAGCCGTACGGCGCCAGAGTATCCAATCGTCCCTGCTGCCGCCGAGAATAGCCCCGGCAGTGAATTGCCGTATCCGAGGTCGGATGTGTGCGCGAGGGACTCGCTCGACGTGGAGTCTTCAGCTTCGGCGTCGCCCGCGGGCCACCCCGTAGATCACGCAGACCACAAGCATCGCCCCAAGTACCAGCAGCCAGGGCGATCGCTGTGGTTGTGGTTCGGGCGTGGTCGCCGGGGTTTTCCCGTTCGGCATCACAACGGCAGCCGAATCCGCCGCGGCAGACTGCGCCGCAGGCGTTGCTGCCGGTGTCTTCGGTGTGGTCAGTCGAATCAGTTCGCCGACGCCCGATTTCAGGCCGTTGTCGTCAGCGGCGATGACATTGACCGCATGACAGCGACCGCGGAACGGCGACCAGGTGTGGACCAGTTGCGCCGTCCCCGCTGGCGGCGCCCCGGGCGGCAGCAGTTTGCCGAGCAACTGGTCATTCAGCAGGACGTTGGCCTTGGGGTGACCGATCAGGATGAGATCCGCGTCAATCGTGTACCACTGCGGTCGCTTCATCAGTGACTCGATCGGTTGCAGGCGCAACACTACATCGGAGGCGTCGGCTCGACCGATGCGGACGTTGCGGCCGAGTGCCGTGAAGTGCTCCTGCAGGCGTTTGGCTTGTGCCGGGACTTCCTTGTCCGTCGCCTGCTCGGCGGTCAGGGCAATGACGAGCGGGGTCTTTCTGCGAGCGCCGAAATCTCGAATGCCGGATTCGCCGATGATGTAGGCCGGTTGCCGTTTCTTCATGTCGCGGACCGAGCGAATGCTGACTTCGGCTGTCGCTGTCTCAAGCGATGCCCAGTTGGCTGACACCTTCCATTTCCCGTAGTCGGTCGCCGTCAAAGGCAAGCTGGCCGGGAAGCCGGCGGCAGCATCCACCAGCATTCGTTGCTTGCCGTTCTTCAGTTCGATCGCGATGGGAAGGCCCGCAGCGCCGGGGATCGTCGCGGTTGCTTGGTATGTTCCGGTCTGCTGCTGCAGAACTGCGACGCTGATGGCTTTCGGTGTGTCTTTTGGGATGACAAACAGGCGCACGGCTTGTCTGGTGAGAGCGACCGGTGCATTGCGGTTTATCTCTATGCCGGTTGCCGCGTCATAGATCGGGCCGGCGACATTCCACACCACCTTCGCCTGGATCGGTTTTACTTCGCGACAGGCATTGCGGAACCTGGCCAGGAACTCCTTGGCCGCGGCGTCCTTGATGCCGTGCGGTGTTGGCGGTTTGGCGCCGTCCAGTGGAGCCGGCGTGTAGTTGGCGACGGTGACGAAGGTGCAGTCGCCGGCGACCGACGGGAAGACCCAGATCGTGTCGGACGTGCTGTGGCACGGCCCGCGGTCGACGCCGGCAAGGTGCTTCTGCAGCACGGAGACAAGCGGGCGGTTGCGATGCTGCAGCCATGGTGTCTGGTCCGGCGACCCCTGTTTTGTGTAGGCCGCGATCTTCAGACCGGTAGCGACGGAGTCAACCGGACTGTCCGACTCGTGGTCGCGCAGCACGCGGCCGCCGTTCTTGACGAACGCCTGCAACTCCTCCTTGAGGTCCTCGTGCCAGACCCAGGTGTTGTCGATGCGGTTCAGGCCGACGAGGAACAGGGCTTTGATCTGCGGGTCCAGGCCGCGCTTGATCTCGTCCGTTGTGACCAGGCGTGCCGGCCAGCCGGCCATGTGGCAGAGGATCAGGGCTTCGACGGTCTTGCCTTCGTGCGGGCCTTCCGGGTCCTTGTTGTTTATGTGCCGCGAGACCGCCTGGTCGTCGGAGTAAACGATGCCGACCGTCGCGGCCGACTTCATGTTTGCGTAACTGCCGCCGAACACGTGAGCCCACTCTGTAGCCGCTTTGTAGCCGGCCATCTGCCGGCGGCGCAAGGCGAGCTTGTCGGACGCCTTGCGGTTGTTCTCTTCGCGCACACTGGCGGGGGTGCCGGCGCCATGGCCGCCGCCGGCGCCGCCGGTCTTCTTGCCGACGTTGGTGTCGTGCGCGAGAAAATTGGTGCCGATGCCTTTCACCCCGCGCGACAGCACGACGGCCCAGTCGCGCACCAACGTCTGCGGGCCGTGGTTCAAGGCGAAGTCATCGACAATCGTCCAGGTCTCGCGTACCGGCGCGACACTGCGCAGGCGATCGACGAGCGCGAGATTGTGCAGCGCCTTGGTCCCGTGGACTTCGTTCCAGTCGTAGGCCGTCTGGACCTGGAAGCCTTCGTAGATGTCGCCGCCGGGGACGGAGGCCCAGGGCCAGCCGCCGCGACCGCCGACGCCGGGGCCGGAGCCGAACGAGCCGGTAGTGAACGGCAGGTCCGGTGAGATCTCGGCGATCTCTCTGGCGAACCGTCCGTAGTTGGCCCAGGTTGTGTCATAGTGGTGGACGTGCGCCAGGAACTCCTTCTGCGTGCCGTTTCGTTCGTAACTCTTACGGGCGCCCACCTGTGGGCCGACCGGGTAGACCGGTTCATCCATGAACGAGAGCAGGGCGCGTCCCCAGGGGCGGTTTGGGATCGGCGGGGCCCAGTCCCAGTACGGGACGTAGCCGGCGTTGTCGGTGCCCATGAAGATGCCGCCGCCGTCCTTGCCGCCGTAGTACTGTGCCGCGAGATGCAGATCGCGGATCAGGTTGTCGCCCCAGTCCGGCAATAACGCCGCGTAGAACGCGATGTTCGAGCCGCCAAGTTGTGACGAGTGCGAGTAGCCGGTGAGATAGACGCCGAAGTTGACGCCCGCGGCCCGCAACGCCTGGCCCATGGCGCGCAGGCTGGTGTGGTTCGTTCGCGGCGACGCCTTCTCATAGGCGGTGTCAAAACCAAGTGCCGCCATGTGCTTGGCGTAGGCGGCGTTGTCGCCGTTGAAGCGTTCGATGTGTCGATCACCGGTCTTCTGGCCGCCGCTCATGCCGTGGCTCATGGATGCAATGAAGGTCTTGACTGGTGACCGGCGCCGGATTGGTTTCGCGGTGGTGAACGCTTCCGGTTCGGCCTTGCCGAGCGCCGCCACATCGGCGTCCCACTGCTTCTGCTGCGTAAACTCGTGCGGGGCAGGGCAGACCACGCTGACGTCGCCGAACGTAAGCTGCACCGGCATGAGTTCGTCCTGCGGCGCGCCGACAACGATGGGCTTCAGTTTGACGTCAAACTTCTGTGGTTGCTCACCGTTCACCTGCAGTTCGTACTGGTGTTCGCCGAGGTTCGACGGCAGGATCAACGTCAAACTGTCAAGGACCTCCTTGCGTTGGTAAAGGACCTCCTTACCCAGCCGCAGAAGGACCTCCTTGACCTGGCCGGGCTGCGTCCCGGCGAGGCGAACGGGGAAGCCCCAGATCTCGTAGTCCGGACCCCAGCTGCGGGCCGTGCGGTCGGTGGTATACACATGCTGCTGGCCCCAGCGCCAGTTCAGCGCGCGGAACCAGTGGTTCACCGGCTCAATCGAGGGATCGCCTTTGGCGCGAAACCACGGGCCGCCGTCGATCAGCTGCGTTTCGATGCGGTCTGTTGCCGTCTCCTTCTTGCGGTCGGCGAACACCGGCGCACCGGTCGACAGTCGCAGGGTTGGCCAGTCGACGGCGTTCGGGCCGGGCCGGCGCACGGCCGGTGCATGGCGCGGATAGACGTAGCCCCGGAACGGAATCGGTCGATCGAAACGCCCGAGCCGAACACGCATCGTCCACGGCGGCATCGGGACGTCAGCCGTTGTGGCCGGCCGCGTTGCGAGCTTGCCCTGGCGGTCCTGTTCGACTTGCTTCGGCGTGAGCGCCGCGGCGTAGAGCCGGATGTCGTCGATGGCGCCTTCCCAGTTGCAGAGACCGAACTGCAGCGGCGCACCGACCGGCTGGACGGCATACGGCGCCTGTTTACTGAGGACCTCCTTGCCGTCGATGTAAGCGCGGACGTGCCCGCCTTTCTGAAACGTCAGCGCGACATGACACCACTTGCCGACCGGCAGCCGGGCCCGCGACCAGGGGCCGTGATACCAGCCGCCCCAGAAACCGTGCCACCAGACGCGGCCGTCTTTGTTCAGACCGAACTGCCAGCCGTTGTTGGCGCCCTTGCCGAAGAGCCAGTGCCGGCCGTCTCCAGGGAGTTTGTCGACGCGCAGCCAGACGGTCGCGGAAAACGCGACACCCATTTTGTTCATCAATCCGCCGCGGACTTCGACCCCCCTGCCTTTGCCGGCGCGCATCGCTTTGCCGTGAATGCCGTCGACAAATTCGGGGTCGCCCTTGAGCGTGCCGTGGTATTTGTGTTTGCCGAGGGCTTTGAGCCGGCCGTCCGCGGTCCTGCTTTCGCCGTCGAAGGCGAGGAACAGCGGCACCGGTTTGTCGGCGGCAGCAGCGCCGAGCGCGATCAGGGACGTGAGAAGCAACAGGTATCTACGCATCAGTGGACTCCTTCGTTCTCCCTGGTTGATCCGGTATGACCAGACGGCCCGGTACGGCGACGTGCTGTGGCTCCGGCGGCAACTCCCCATTGAGGCGCGCCAGCAGCAGGTCGACCAGTGCTTCGCCGACTTTGAAATTCTCTTTGTCGTAGGTCGCCAGCGGTACGGCTGGTTCCCACGCGCGTTCGAACGCCGATTCCCAGCAGTTGTCGTAGCCGACAATCGCCACGTCCTCATTCGGGACCTTGCCGAACATGCGGCAGGCATAGGCGATGAAGAAAAAATCGACGTCGTTCAGCGCCACGATGGCATCTGCCGGATCATCGCCGGCAATGGCTTCATAGAGGAAGCCGGAATACATGCGGGCGGCGTTCTCCCACCATTTCTTTTCGGAACTGCGGCCGATGGGCGCCGCGGCGATGATCGGTTCCAGCAGCTCGAGGCCGGCGTCCTCCAGGCCCTGCCGGAAGCCGGCAAAACGCGACGCCATCCAGCGGCAGGAGTCCACCGGCGAAACGGACGACCAGACCACGCGTTCATGTCCCTGCGCCGCCAGCCAGTGCACCAGCTCGCGGGCGCCCGCGAAGTGGTCCGGCGCGGCGCTGTCGCATTCCGGGTGCTCCTCGCCCATCACCACCAGCGGGATGCCCGCGGCCATTGCCGGTTCGTACAGATCACCAAACTGGTCCGCGGCGATGTCGGTGACGATGATGCCCTTGGGGTAGGACGATACGACCGCGCGGATCTGCTCGGCTGTCAGGCCTTTCTTGCTGATGTTGATGCCGTGCAGACCGGCCGACTGCAGCCCGCGCAAGGCGCCGATGCTGATGAACTGCGACCAGCCTTGATCCTCCACGGCAGCCGCGCCGTCGGGACTGTCGATGTTGCAGAAGACGGCGACGGTGTTGGCCATCAGCGGCGAGATCGGCGAGGACTCGCCGGCGACGATGTTCGTGCGGGCGTCGCGTTTTGCGATGAGCCCTTCCTCGATCAGCAGCTCCAGGCCTTTCATGACCGTGCGTCGGTTGACGCCGAGGATGTCCGAGAGTCGCCGGGCGGACGGCAGCGGGTCATTGCGTTGCAGCAGCCGCTGATCGATCCAGGCGCGAATCGATTTGGTCACGCGCAGTTGCGGCGATGGCTCGTCAATTGGTGTCAGGGGCAGGTTCATCTGGCGGAAGTGATCAGGGTTCAGGGTTCAGTTGTAGGGATGGCCGACAAGAATGTCGACCCACGGTAACTGGATTGGTGGGCATCATCTGGTGACTCCCGGCCACCAGTAGGTGTAGCCGTCCGCCTGGTACGCTGGATCCCAGCAGACGAAATCGGTGAATTCGATGTGGCCGTCGTTGAAGGCGATGTTGCGTTTGCCGGTGCCCCGGTGCGGCGAGCTGAGCCGACGTTTGTATTCGGACTTGTAGTAGTCGCGATCGATCATGGTGGAGTTGTTGTAGTGACTCCACTTCTCATGGTTGGCCGACCAGAACGTCAGGTCCGGCAGGTTCTCGACGAGCATGGGGAACTGCGACAGCCGGGCCGGCCGGATGTTGTAGTGCTTCTGCAGATTGTTCGGCATGCGGGACAACTTCCAACTGGGCGCCACGTGCGGCGCCGGCCAGTCGCCGGCGGTGCCCGGCGAGGACACGCCGTCGTTCTTCCAGTTGTGCGTCAGCGGTTCCATCATCTTATAGGTGGTGAAACTCGGATCCGTTACTTCCGATTCCCGCAGGTCCGTCAGCGCGTTACCGGCGGACGGACAGTGATAGACGCCGCGGCGGTCGCGATTCTCTTCCAGCGACGTCCGGAGATAGTCGTCGCGGTTCAGACGGAAGACGATGTTTGTGTGCCCCCAGTTGTAGCCGCCGGCGGAGCCGTCAAAGTTCTTGCCGCGCAGCGCCGGGAACATCTGGTCGGCGTCGTCGGCGTACATCATATTGGCCATCTGCACCTGCTTCAGGTTGGACATGCAGGCGGCGCGTCGGGCGTGTTCGCGGGCGCGCCCGAGGGCGGGCAGCAGCATGGCCGCCAGAATGGCGATAATCGAAATCACCACAAGCAGTTCAATGAGTGTAAACCATTGAACCCTGAGCTTCTCGAAAGGCTCAATGAGCGTAAAGCTTCTGGCTGAGCCCGGTTTGGTCCCTTGACCAGCCGCGCGCCGTACGCCCTGCGCGCTGCCACCGGCGGCATTAATTGGTGTATTCATAATTCAAATGCTCCAATAATACACCAATATGCGGCGCCGGGGGCGTGGTGTCAAGCCGATTTTGCCGAGATCGTTGTGGAATCTCTGCAGGCGGCGCGCAATTGCCGGCCCGCTGTGCGGGGATGTTGAGAAACAGGGCCCGGCGGCTCGCTATGCTCTGCCGCAAGGCAGTTTGGTCCTTTCGAATTCCTCATGCCCACCACAGAGGGATTCGGGGTAGCGCCGCCGGCGCTCGTCGTCGGGCGTAGCGGCCAGCCAGCGGTCGAGGGCGGTTTCGAGGGTTGCCTGTTCGTGGGCGTGGTCGGGGTTGCCGTAGATGTTGTTCATCTCCCAGGGATCATCCACGCGATCAAACATCATGTCGCCGAAGGCGCGAAAATCCCAGGCGGGGTTAGCCGTTTCGACCCAGCGTCCGAGCTTGCAGCGTTTGCCGATGACGGTGGTCTGGGACCAGTTTTCCGAGAAGGCGAAGTTTCGGTTGACGGAGTCGCCGTTGGTGACGGCGGCCAGTAGGGATTGCCCGGGGAGTTCCTGTCCGGGGGGGATAATTCCTGCCGCGTCAACGAATGTGGGGAAGAGATCGATGAGCTCCACGAGATCGTCGGATTCGCGGTATCCTTCGATTCGATCGGGCCAATGGACGATGAAGGGGACGCGGAGCGTGTCTTCATATACGTTGTGTCCGAGACAGGCCTTCTCGACCATCCGGTGTGCGGCGGCGAAATCGCCGTGGTCGGCCGTATAGACGATCAGCGTGTTGTCGAGCAGATCCCGTTCCCGCAATGCGTCAAGGATGGTGCCGAGGGAATGATCCAGCTGCGAGATGAGGCCGTAGTAGTTGGCCAGGAATTGCCGGAAGTCGCCTTCACCGGATGAGGGGATGCGGGGGATGTTGATGTCATCATGGCGCCAGCCCAGCAACAGGGGCGGCAGGTGTTCGGCGGCTTCATCGAAGTTTCCGGGCAGCGTCAACTGCGCCGGATCATAGAGGTCGGCAAACTGTCGGGTCGGCGCATAGGGTTGGTGGGGGGCGAGCCAACTGACCCAGGCGAAGAACGGTCGCCTGCTCTGCCCGGCCTCGTCAAAGAATGCCGTGATGCGGCGGGTGATATAGGCTTCGTGGGAGTATCGGTAGTCGTAGTCTGCGGTCCGGCTCCACAAACGAGCGTCGGAGGCCGCTTTCACTTCTGACACCACCTGCTCTTTGACGCCCTGGGCATCCAGCCATTCGTCCCAGTATTCGTCGGCGAAATGATCCACGCGGCCGAGTGAGAAGCACCGATCGTAGCCGCCGTCGAGCTTCTTCGCCACGTGCCGGCGGGCGAAGGCGCCGGTGAAATAGCCGTTGGCCTGCAGGTGCTGCGGGATCGTTGTGAAGCATGAGTTCTGTGGTTGCCTGCCGTCCGAGTTGTGCAACATGCCCAGCGTCCGGCAGTACTGCCCGGTGAGCATCGACGAGCGCGAGGGCATGCAGACCCCGTCCTGGCAATAGGCGCGGTGAAAGAGCATGCCGTTTGCCGCCATCTGATCCAGGTTGGGGGTTTTAACATCGGGGTGCCCCGCACAGCCCAACGCGGCGGCGTTGTGCTGATCGGCGTGAAGCAGAAGAATGTTCGGTTTCAATTGGGTCACAGCTTTCTGGTGTATCGAGGTGGAGATTGCAGGTTATGAATCCCCAGTTGGTATTGAGTTTGACGATGCCGGACTCGGTCGGTTGTCCGCCTGTGCCGATCGCCTGCGGGCAATTCGATGGCGCGTTGCGGGTTGGTGACGAATGATTTGCGGAGTTGCCTACTTCGGGCCGAGGAAACGCCAGCGGGTGTTGGTCCAGGCGGCGGTCTGCCAGGTGGGATGCTGGACCTGGATGCGATGGAACGCCGCCGAGCGGTTGCGGCCCCAGTCCAGGGCGCGCCGGCCGTTGTTCAACACCACCCAGGCGAAACGGACTTCCTTGTCCGCCGTTGGCTGGACGTCCCTGAGTTCGGTCCACGGGATGGCCGCTTCGTAGCGCCAGACCTTGCCGTCGCGCTGCAGCACAAACTGCGCCCCCTGTACCTGGCCCTGGTCGACAGGTTTCTGTTTCGGCGAGTAGGGATAGGCGTTGTGCAGCGGGATGCCCGGCGCTTTGAAACGCCAGACCTCCGGCGTCATCGGACCGGTGTATTCGATTTTCGGCTCCTCGAATGGCGGCCAGTGTTGGCGATAGGCCTTGTTCTTGCGGTCCTTCAGCCGTTCCAGATGCCGCTTCAACACCGTGTCGTAGTCATCGACGACGCGGTTCTGTTTTGCGGCGTAGAGATCGTATTCGTAGTCGGGGTGGAGCTTGTGGAACCGGGTGTCCAGCTGTTTCAGCCACTCCCGCGGGATCCACGGATCGCGTTTGTCCGGGACCGCATGGACGTCGAACACCAGCCGCAGCGCATCGCCCTTGGTGCCGCGGAAGATGGGGAACGTGCGGCCCCAGTAGAGGTAGGGGAAGTCCTTGTGTGTCAGGTGGCGGATCCCGCCGGCGGCCGGCGGCCGAAAATCCTCCGTGGCGTCGGTAACTTCGGCCATGACATAAAAGTTTGTCTCGTCCCACATCGCGGCGAACCGGGCGATCACCGCGGATTCATCGGCCGCGGCGAACTTGTACATCGGGAACCACAGTTTGACGCCGGGGTCAACGTCGACCTTGCCGCCGACCGCCATCACGGGGACGGCGCCGAGCTTCTCCCACTCACCGAGATCGCCGTCAATCTTCGGCGTGCCCTGGCGGATCAGCGTGACATGCAGGTCCTCCTTGACGGTCAAGGTGCCGTTGGCGGCGGTGACGTCGACTTTGAAAGAGTAGCTGTTGCGGCCGTTGGGTCTGGCCTGTTTGACGGCGAAGGCGACTTCGCGCTGTTCGCCGGGCTGCAGTTCGGCGCGGAGGAGGTCCTTGGCCAGAGTCCAGCCTGCGGGCGGCGTCAGTTTCACCTGTAGTGTCTGCGGCCGCAGGATGCGGTTTTCGACCAGCACGCGGACCACCTGCCGTTGGTCGAACGGCCGGGTGATATCCAGCAGGCCCGCCTGGCAGCCGTGCCCCTCGTAGGCGGCGCGGGCGGCTTTCAGCTTGCGGTGCAGATCGTCGTACCCCTTCTTCGACACGAGGTAGTACGGCTCCTCCGTCAGCGGCAGGAGGAGCTTGCCGTCCTGCCGGCGGTCGGTGACGGGGTTCCCTTCGATGTCGTAGGCGACAATGTCCCCGGCGGGATCGGCAACCGTCAGCACGCCGAAGGATTTGACTTGCGGGAAGAAGCCGTCGCCATGGTCTTCGCGATAGGAGCCGCCGTACATCTTGATGCGGCCGACGACGACGGCGACATGCTTTTTGTCATAGCCCCGACGGCCCTTGAACAGGTTGATATAGGGCAGGGCTCCCGGATACAGCTCTTCCGCGTGATCGGTATCTTCAACGAAGTGCAGCCATGTGGCGCAGACCTGGCCGATGGGGCGGGGGGAGGCGAGTTCGGCGGACTTGTTGCCGTAGGGTGAAACCTGGTAGCCGCGGGCGACGGGATGCACCATGGTGTAGCCGCCGGCGAGTTTCTGGGTGATGTTGCCGATCACGAAGGTGTCGGCCGGGCTGCCCCAGTTTTCATTCTCCAGCGCCGGTTTGCCCATGGCGCGGCTTTGGATTACGCCGCGGTTGTCTTTGAAACTGTTGCCGTAGTTATGATGCGACGTGGCGTCGATGTAGTCCGCCATGCCGGGGACCACGGTGACCTGGTCGTTCAGGTTGTCGATAGAGTCCAGACCGACAAAGCGAAACTTCGGATTGGCCTTTTTGGCAGCGTCATGGCAGACCTTGATGAGTTCGCGCATATGCGCGGCGGTGGCGTGGTAGTTGCTGATACTGCCGCCTTCCCAGGGCTCGTTGCGGACGTAGCCGTCGACATAGATATCCTTGTAGCGGTTGACCACCTGATAGACATGATCGGCCAGCGAGCCGAATTCGCCGGGCTTACCGAAGTGCTCGGGCTGCGTCACCAGGTTGGCTTTGCCCCGGGTATAGGTGATGGGCTTGCCGCCGAGGCGCGGCTCCGGCGTGACGCCGTAGGGCATCAGACTGCCCTGGATAAGGATGTTGTTGCGCCGCAGAATGTCGACAATGCGATCCGTCTCGGACCAGTTGTATTCTGTTGCCCCCCTCTTCCGCGGCCGCACACAGCAGTTGCCCCAGCGCACCCATTTGAAGCCGAAGCGGCCGGCGATGTCCAGGCGGGCGGCAGTGTTGTCGCGACCCGGATGGGCCATGCCTACCTGGTAGAATGACTTCGGCTTGAACCCTTTGGCCGGCGGATAGATCACGGCCGCACAGCAGAGCTCGAGGTCAACGGTTTTGTTCTCCCACGGCAGCGTCAGGATCAGCGTGAACGTGCCGTACTTCTTCGGCGTGAACGTCGCTTGCAGCGGCAGTTCCGCGTCCGGCTTCAACGCTTTGTGCTCGGCGTCGACGGCGTTGGTCGCGAGCGTTTCGAAGTGCGTCCATTTCGTTTCCCAGATGTTCTTTGGATCGCCGAGCATCTCCCGCGTGCGCCGGATACGCCAGTGCGCGCCCTGCAAGTTCAGGTCCTCCTTGCCGGTGTTCTTCAGCGTCAGCTTGATCCGAATCGCTTGACTCGGATCGTAGCTGATGCCGGACGGCACGTTGTACTGCAGCGTCGTCACGCGCAGCGGCGCAACGGGTTTAGCTCGGCGTTTGCCCAACGCCTGAACGGGACCGACCAGAGCGGCGAGCAAAAACAAAACGGCAATCATACGGTTCATCATTATTCTCCTGTTTTCGGGGAAAGCGTCAGGTCACGGACGGTTACCTTTACTCGACAAATCCCCAGCGCGTGTTCAGTTTGCTTATGCAACTCCACGTGGGGTGGGCCATCTGGACCTTGCCGCCGACAATGGAGCGTCCGCGGGCCCATTCCATGGCGCGCCGTCCGTTGTTGCGCACGGCGAAGCCGAAGCGGACCGTCTTTCCGGCCTTTGGCGTCATCTCTTTCAGTTCGCTCCAGGGGATGCGGCATTCATAGATCCAGTACTTGCCTTCGCGCTTCACGACGGCCTGCTTGCCGGGAAGCACTGAGATATCGAAGTCGGCCTTTTTACTGAACGGATAGGCATTGTGGCGGCGCACGCCGGGCGCCATGAGCCGGGTCAGTTCAGCAAAGGGCGCGCCGACGCGCTCGAATTCGGGCTTGAAGAGGAGGAAACGGCGCTGCCGGCGTTCCTTCTTCGCGTTGCGCACGAGCGCTTCCTGGAGCGCCTCTTCATAGGACTTCGCCAGTCGATTCTCTTCGGCCATGTAGAGGTCGTACTCGTAGTCGGCGCTCAGGCCGAAAAAGCGCTGGTCGATCTTCGTCTGGAAGGGCGGCGGGATGAAGGGGTCTTTCTTCTCGCCCAGGTCGTAGATGTCGAAGAAGATCTGCAGCCCGTCGCCGGACGTTGCCGGGTGTATCGGCGCCATCCAGTAGGCGCTGTCATTTGGGGGCGCGTGCATGAGATGGTTGATGCCTTTCTGCAGCGATGGCCGAATCGATTCGGTCGGGTCGTAGACCTTGGCCGCGTAGCTGAAGCCGGCATTGTCCCACATTCCGGCGAAGCGCACGAAGAGCGCGTTGTCGTCGAAGACTTGGTCTTTGGCCTGGAAGAGCAGGCGGTCCACGGCACTCGTTTCGGTTTTCTCGCCGACGACGGTGACGAAGGTTGCGTCGTTCCAGTCCGAGAGATCGCCGTCGATGGCGGGCGAGCCCTGGGCAAAGCAGGCGACCTGGAGCTCCTCCTTCAGCGTGACCGGCTGCTTCTCTCCTTTCCAGGTGAGGGTGAAGGGGTAGCGGTTCTTTGCCACCGGCACCGCCTTCTGGACCGGGACGGTCACGTTGCGGACTTCGCCGGGGCGGAGGGCCGCAATTTTGTGGGAGGTCTTCAGATCCCAGCCCGGCGGCGGCGCGATAGTGAGCTCGCCGCTTGCTGGTGCGAGCGCGCGGTTTGCAACCTGCACCTGCAACACCGGGTCTTTAGTATCCAACGGGGCTGTGAAGTCGGCCAGTGCCAGTTCGACGCATTCTGCTTTGTAATCGGCCTTGGCCTGCGACAGCTTGGTGCGCAAGTCGTCATAGCCTTGTGCCGAGTGAAGGTAATACGGATCCCTGGTCAGCGGCACATGCAGGACCTCGCCCTTGCGCGATGCGAGCGGGTTGCCCTGGAGGTCGAAGAGGGTGAGGGCCTTGTCCGGATCCTGGACCTGTAGAACGCCGGTCTTCGGCAATATCTGCGTAAAGGCTACGTCGCCCTGACCTTCCCGGTAGGGACCGCCATACATCTTGAGATGGCCGAAGACGACAGCCACATGATCGCTGCTGTCGGGCTTTTTGAAGAGATGGATCCAGGGCAAACACTGTTTGTGCAGTTCTTCCGCATGCTCTTTCCCATCCACGAAGTGGAGCCACGTCGAGACCACCTGGCCGACCGGCCGGGGACAGACCAGAGTCTTGTTGGCATGGGTCAGCATGCTGTATGCA
Source organism: uncultured Lentisphaerales bacterium (assembly GCA_964384625.1). Classification (GTDB taxonomy): domain Bacteria; phylum Verrucomicrobiota; class Lentisphaeria; order JABSQK01; family JABSQK01; genus CAYLNH01. The sequence continues at coordinate 17,608 of CAYLNH010000044.1, read as the reverse complement.
GTGTGCAGCGGCGCGACCTTCTTCAGACCAGCGGCCACCTTCATCGTGCAGCTGGCCACCACGAAGAAATCGGCGGGGCTGGCCCAGTTCTCGTTCTCCCAGCACGGGATACCCAGAGCCGCGGCCTGCACCGGGCCGGTGGAGTCCTTGAATGCATGGCCGTAATTGTGAACCGTCATCGCGTCGATGGCCCAGGCGGCATTGCCGTTGACCTGCGCCTGGTCCTCGAAGTTTGCGCGCGAATCGTAGCCGCAGAGAACGAAGTCGGGGGTCACCTGCTTCACCGCCGTGCGCGCGACGTGATTGGCGGCACGCAGGTACTTGCCCGATGCGCCCCAGTTGCTGATGCCGGCGCCCTCCCAGGGCTCGTTGCGGACATAGCCGGAGGTGTAGACGTCCTTGTAGCGGTCGATCATAGCATGGACCTGGTGGCCGAAGGTGCCGAACTCGTGGATGGGGCCGAGGAGGTCCCACTTCCAGACGATATGCGGTTTGTTCCTCCGATACCTGATAACCTTCCCCTGGATCGTCGGGGCGATAGCGCCGCCAAAGCCCACCATGAGCTGTCCGTGGGCCAGGATGTGGTGCTTCCGACAGGCGTCGACATAGGGATCCCAGCGGCTCCAGTCATAGCCGTCGTCCGTGCGTTTGGGCTGGAACCGAACACGGAACTGCTTGATGCCGTAACGGCCGGCAATGCCGATTGTCTCCGGGTCCTGTGCGTGCATGCCGGTGAGGAAGTAGGTGTCGGGACGGAATCCCTTCGCTGGTGGATACGCGACAGCCATGCCGGCAAGGCGTAACCATTCGCTTTCGGCTGTTCCCCGGGCGCGGAGGGAGAAGAAGCCGTAGCGCCCTGGAGTCCAGGCGACGGTCAGAGTGAGGGTCTTGCCGGGGGCAAGCCTTTTTGCCGGGAAGCCGCCTGTGGCGCAGGCCGTCGAATACTCAAAACGGGTCTTCCAGATCGATTTTGGATCGCCAAGCATTTCGCGGGTCGGCTGCACAGCCCATTCGGCAGCGGTAAGATCAATCGGTTCTTTGCCGGCATTCTTCAGCTCGACTGTCAGTTCCACTCTGGCCTTTGGATCATGGCCGACTCCATGGGGTTCGCTGCAGGCATAGCGCGTGACTTCAATGGGAAAGGCCGGGTCGACGGGGGCTGGTTTCAACCGTGCCGTGAGAGGCGTCGCTACGAGCAGGACTATGAAAAACAGTATTGAGGCAGGGACGAATGTCTCGCTTCGGTCAGGGGTCATTTGACTTCTCCTGTTTTCGGGGAAAGCGTCAGTTTGCGAATGGCCTGCTGCAGGCCGTCGGGGCTGTCGACAACGATATTGAGCACCTGCTGTCCGGCGTGGAACGGCGACCACGTGGGTACGATTGCCGCGGCTCCAGGAGCCGGCGGCAGGTGGTCCTTGGTGATCAACCGGTCGCGGGCCTGGTCGAAGATGAGGATGTTGTCCTGCGGCAGGCCCAACAGAATCAGGTCGGCCTTGATCGTACGCCACCGCGGATAGCGCGAGATGCTGCGACCGGTGCGTTCGCCCAGCACCAGGCCGTTGGGTTTGATCGTCTCGACCGTCGTCTGGCGGCCGGCGTTGGCGTAGAACTGCTGCAGTTCTGTTGCCAGCTTACGGGTGGTTTCGTCTTTCGCCTGGGCGTTGGTCAAAGCGATGACCAGCGGCAGGTCGCGACGTTTTGCGAAGGCGCCAATACCGCGGGGGTTGACCAACCGCACCGGCTTCGGCGGGGCCGGCACAATGCGCGGCACCGTAAAGGTGGTTGTCGACGTCTGGTTCGACAGCAGTTCGGTAGCCTTCACGGTGTAATCGCCATCAGGATCGCCGGCGGCCAGCGGCAGTTTCGCCGTCAGTCCGGTGGCGGTGTAGAGCGTCACAGCGGCATCGGCATGGGTGATGTCCAGACGGACGGGGATGCCGCGCATCCGTTGGTCGCCGCCGGCAGCGACGGCAGTGTAGTAGAAGCCGTCGTCCTGCTTCGTCACGGTGACGGCGGGTGCTGTCGGCTTGGCCGGCGGCAGGGCATAGAGGGCGAACGCGCGTTTGGTCAGGTCGCAATCGGCGGCGGTTGCGGCCGTGAGTTCCTTGCCGGCGAAGACATCGTAGATCGGACGCGTCGTGTTCCACGTCAGCCGGGCCTTTGCCGGGGTGTACTCCTTGCTCGCGTTCTTGCCCTCTTCCCAGGAGTAGTTGGCGACGGTGACGTATTCGACGTCTCCCGCGGTCGAGGGGATGCACCAGATGGCCGGGTTGCCGGAACGACAGACCGGCGGCGCGATGCCCGCCATGTGCTTGTGCAGTTCCGTGATGTTCGTCTTGTTCCGTTCGAGCAGCAGTCCGATCTTGTCGGGCTTCCCCTGCGGCACGTAGGGCGCCAGGGAGAGTTTGGTTTTGGTCGCCGGCACGGGACAGATGGATTCGTCGTCGAGCAGAATCCTGCCGCCGCGTTTTACAAAGGCCTGCAGCGCCGGCTCGAGGCCTTCGTGCCAGATCCAGGTGTCGTCGAACTTGTTCATGCCGGTGAGCAGGAGGACCTTGACGGATTGCGGCAGACCGGCTTTCAACGTCTTGGCGGTGACGATCTCTGCCGGCCAGCCGGCGGCGGTGCACAGCACCAGGGCCTCGGTCGTCTTGCCCTCGTGCGAGCCCTCTTTGCGAACCGCCTTCAGGTCTTCGGGTTTCGTACTGATCGCCTTCTTCTTTTGAATTAGACGGAAGCGGCCCTGCGCCATGGAATACAGAATTGCGATCTTCGCTTTCGGCTGCATCATGGAATAGGCGCCGCCGTAGCGCCGGACCCAGTCGCCGAGATCCGGGTAGTCATCGAACGCGGCCAGGACGTGATCGTGCTCGGCGTGCCGACCGGTGCGATGGGGGACGATATTGGTGCCGATGGCTTGCGGCCCGCGTGTCAGTGCCAGCGCCCAGGCGCGCTCACGCGGCAGCCGCGTGAATAGGTAGCCGAAATCGTCGACCACAGTCCAGAGCGGTTTGTTGGGGTAATAGGCGCGCAGGCGATCCATGAGCGCGACGTTGTGCAGCGGCTTGGACGCCTGATGTTCGTTCCAGTCGTAGGCCATGACAACGGGGACTTCGCTGAACAGCGGGCGGGCGGGGATACAGCCGGCCGAGCCCCAGCCGCCGGTGGAACTGGCGCCGGGGCCTTCGCCGTAGGCGCCAAGCGTGAAGAGGAAGTCCGGGTCGATCTCGGCGAAGGCCTCGCGGAGTCCGGCGTACTGGCCGTACATGCGGTCGTAGTACTCGCAGTAGTCGTAGAACTCGCGGGCGCTGCCGCGGCCGAGATTCCAGCCGTTCCAGTAGTGCTGGTTCTTCTGCTTCCAGCTAAAGACCTTTCGCGGCGGCGAGTGACGGTGGAAGTGCACCATGGCCCGGCTCCACGGGCGGCTGGGTGTGGGCGGCGCCCACATCCAGTAGGCCTTGTACGCGGCCGACTCGCCGCCGATCACGGTCCCAGCGACGTTCGGGTAGCACGCGAAACGCTGCAGCATGAGCTGCGCGTTACGGATGCCGGCGGCATGCCACGCCGGCAGATTGTAGGAGTAGACCGGCCAGGAGGAACGAGCCAGTTCGGAGGGGTTGAAGCCCACCTGGATCCCGGACGCCAGGCACTTCGAAAGGAAGGTCTGCCACCATTGGTCCTTCTCGAAGAACCTACGGTCGAGCCCCTCGAAGATCCGATCGAACTTCATCGCCGCCAGGTCTTCGACGTATTCCTCAGCACTGCCTTCGAAACGCCAGTGACTGCCGTTGGCGAAGCCGAAGCTCATGCCGTGGCGCATCATCACGGCCTGTACCGTCACCGGCGAACGCGGTGCGTCGATGCCTAGACGTTTCTCGAGGCCGTGGCGTGCTTTGAGATCGGGCGGGTTGAGCACTGGGACCTCTCCTTTCTCCATTGCCGCCAGATCCTTCTCCCAATCCTTTGTGTTCGGGAACTCCTTCGGCCGCTGCGGGGTGTAGACGCGGACGACCTTGCCCTCGCCGGGAAGCGTGCAATCCACCCGGATCGGCTTCTCTTCCGGTGCCCCCGGTTTGAACGGCTGCAGCCCGATGTCGAACGCCAACGGACCGCGTCCGTTGACCGTCAGCCGATACTTGCCGTTGGCCAGGTTCGCCGGCAACTGCAGCGTCAGCGACTGCAGGCCGTCCGGCCATTTTCTGTCGTACACGGTCTTGCCGCCCTGCTGCAGCAGGACTTCCTTGATTGCAGTCGCGTCGCCGGCGTCGATCTTCAGCGGGAAGGTCCACAACTCCAGTTCGTGGCCGTGCTGCGTCCAGAGGGTCGGGTCGGTGGTGAAGACGCTATGTTGACCCCAGCGCCACGGCTGGGCGCGGAACCAGTGCCCGGACGGCTCGATGCCCATGTCTTTCGATTTCTTGCCGCGGTCGCGGAAGTAGAGCTTGGTAAATTTTCGCGGGACTTCGAAATTTTCACGGGGGCCGTCGGTAAACAGTTCTTTGCCGCTGTCCAGCCAGATGCGCGGCCAATCGAAGGCGTGCGGGCCCTCCCGGCGTTTGGCCAACTGTCGGAAGGAATGGCGGCCGCCGGGCAGGTCGTAGCGGGTCAGCGACATTTCCACGGCGTACACAGAGGGCGCCGCGTCGGCCTTGGTGACGGCACGCACCGGCGGCAGCTTCCCCTGCATCAACGCGGCAAGGTGTTCTTTGTCGAGTTCGGCAGCGAAGACGGCGACGTCGTCCAGCGCGAGTTTGGCTTTGATGCCGCCGAGGATGATCGGGCGGTCGCTGTACCAGAGGGTGAAGGGAAAGTCGCGCGCGGCCACCGGCTTGCCATTGAGCCAGGCGCGCAGCTTGCCGCCGGCTTTGTAGGTCAACGCCACGTGCTGCCACTTGCCGCGGGCCAGTCGCTCTTTGCGTGAGTACGTGCCATACGCCTTCCAATGGGCCGGTGACCAGCCGGCATGCACCCGCAGACGGCCGTCGGTATGAACACCGACGCGAAACTGCCAGCACGGCGGCGCGTAGCGCGCCAGCTTGCCGTGACGCCGAATGAACCAGCCCTCGAGATTCGGGTTCCAGACGTTGCCGGCGCCGTCTTTGGCGGGGAACCGATCGAACCTGACCCAGGCGGCAACGGTCAGTGCCCGCCAGGCTTTGTCTTTCAGCACCGGCGCCATGATCTCGGCCGACTGCTCCGGGCCGTCACAAAGGAGGACCTGCCCGCGCTCGGCGTCTTGAACCAGTTTGGCGCCTTTGGCGGCGCCGTTGACTTTGGCCGGACCGGCGTCGACCAGGACGTTGTCTTTGCTGGACGCCATGTCCTGGTACGTGATCAGCGGCAGCGGTTCGGCGGCGGACAACGATCGCGATAAAAGGAGAAGCAGGACCAACAAGGTTGACGGGTGATGTCTCAACATGTCGATTTCCTCGCGCTATTCGCTTCGGAAGTTCCCGCTTCCGAAGCGGTTTCTCTCCCTTGAAACAATCCCGTCCACGGGATTGTGGCTGTCTGACGGCAAACTGCCGGCAAATCAATGTCCAGGGCTACTGGTTGTCCAGGACCACAAGCGACGGCTTGACCCAACGGGTTCGGGGTGGTTCTGACGGAGCGCCGCGACGGCGATCCAGAACCAGTTCGACCAGTTGCCGGCCGATGGCCAACTCGTCCCGCTCCACCGTCGCTTGCGGCATGGTCGGTTCCCATTGGCGTTCCTGATAGACCGGCCAGACATTGTCGTACCCGACGATGCGGATCTCGCGTTCCGGGTCGACGCCCAGGATCCGGCAGGCCGCCGCCACGTAGTAGTATTGATGGTCCGACGCCACCATGACCGCATCGATCGGGTCGTCGGCTTTCAGGTACTCATAGAGCAGACCGGAGATCATGCGCACCTGACGGTCGAAGCCGCGTTGGTCGACGACGCCGAACAACCCGGCGGGCGGCTGCACGCCGGGCAGCGGCGTCAGGCCGTGTTCGCTGCAGGCGGTCGTAAACCCGTCGTCGCGCAGGCAGGTCCAGTACTGTGGGCGGTCCTGGTCGTCGATGTTCCAGAAGCGCAGAATCCGCCGGCAGCCGTGGTCTGCCAGCCAACTGGTCAAGGTGTAGGCCCCGTGCCGGTGATCGGAATAGACGGCGTCCCAGACTACCTGATCAACCTGGGCCGGCGGCAGGACATCGCTCCAGGCGGCAACGGCGACGCCGGCGGCCACCAGCCGTTCCAGCGCCTGCCGTGTGGCTGCGTTGTTCAATGCGTGGGACAACGCCACCAGGCCGTCCGACCGCTGCCGGGACAGTTGGGTCACCATGTCGTCATTCAGGCGGTCGGGGGAAATCGTCAGGCTGTTGCGCCCGCGCTCCTGGATCGCCTGCACGACACCCAGAAGCGAAAGCTCGACCATGGCCAGTTTCTCGCGGGCCCGATTCAACGGCGGCATGGAACACCGCGTCAGCACGGCCAGGGTCTGGTGCAGCAGCGCCGTTCCCGCCGGCGTCGGATGGGCGACCGCGCGGATCCGCGGCGACACCGATTGCACCAGCCCCAGTTGTTCCAGTTGTTCCAGGGCCGCGTGTACCGCTTTGCGGTTCACGTCAAGCTCCGCGGCCAACCGTCGTTCCGACGGCAGCCGGCTGCCGGGCGCCAGAGAGCCGTCCTCGATCCGACGCCGCAGCGTTGAAAAGGTCTGCGCATATTGCGTTGCAGTCGCGTCAGCCACGGCGGCACCCTCGTCGCGCGCCACGGACCATGGCGCGATTTTGGTCCATTGATTGCCCGGAATTGTCAGTAACCATAAGGGGACCATAGTGCATTTGCGGTCAATGTCAAGCGGAATTTGCGATGGAAACCGGCAAACGATCAGGGCCGATCCCCGGACAAGCTGCTTTTGGTTCTAAATAAAATACCAAAAAGACGGCGTTCGGCTTGATTGCGCCGGGGATCACGTTACGTTTCGGTTGACGACAAGGAGTGGAGACGCAGTATGCAGCGATCCCTGGACAATCGACAAAACGTCAGATGGAAGAGGGCATTCGGGTGGATCGAACTGCCGGCATGCCGGGGCGGAGTGGCGTCGTTGCGGGCAGCCGGGGGCAAGAGTACCCCGCCGGATTCGGGGCGCGCCGTCAGCTTCACTCTAATCGAGTTGCTTGTTGTGGTGGCGATCATCGCGATTCTGGCGGCGATGCTGCTGCCGGTGCTGGCGGCGGCGCGGGACACGGCGCGGGATACCGTCTGTACAAACAACCTGCGGCAACTGGGGGTCGCCGCCAACCTCTATGTTGATGACAACGACAAGGTATTGCCGGCATCGGATGCGCGGCCGGGGTGGTGCATGCCATGGGGCAGTATGAGCTGGGTGTTCTCGTTGGCGGGCTATTGCGGCGCCAAGGATCTGGACCATGCCGGGCTGGTGGCGAAGCCGCCGGAGACCTACATCTGTCCCCTGGAACATCGGGATGCGAAGTGGATCACCTGGAACACCTATCACACCCGCAAGGAAACCGATTGGCCGGTGTCCTATGCGCCGCACGCCTGGATGTCGCGGGTGACGGAGGATTCACCGACCAAGTATTTCTGGCGCAAAATCACCCGGGTTCAGGATGCCAGCGTCTTTCAGGCGTTCGGCGACAACAGCGGCTACCTGACACAGCTCAACGGCGACTACCACAACATGATCTCGTTCCGACACAACAACCGCGGAGGTTCGCCGCTCGGCTATCCGACAGCGTCCGGCTCCGGCATTCCGGCCTGGATTGTGGGGGGAGATCCGGCCGCCCGCGTACCGAACAACGCCAAGTGCACCTTTGTGATGCTGGACGGCAGTTCCACCCGCCACGCGCGTGCAGTGTTCGACGCCGAGGGAATCTACAAGGACAACCAGCGGAACTACAAGTAATCGGGTTGCACCAGGGCGGGGCGGCGCACTTCTCGTATTGGTTTCGCCGCGGGAGCGGCCATCTGTTCCAGCAACAGCTCCGTCATTCGCCGACCCGTACCAAGCTCGTCCTTATCGATTGTCGCCGCCGGCGTGATGTCTTCCAGCTTGCGTTCGGGGCAGTCTTGCCAGTAGTTGTCGTAGCCCGTCAACAGGAGGTCCTTGCCGGGTGTCCGTCCCAGGATGCGGCAGGCGCGGGCCACGGGGAAGAGCTGACTGTCGCTTTCGCAGAGGATGGCGTCAACCGGCGGATTCGCCTGCAGCACGGCTTCGGCCAGCAGACCGGCATGCAGTCGGCTGTGGGTGTCGAACGCTTTTTCGCTGCCCGGGCCGAACCGACCGCCGGCAAGGCCTTCGAGGGAGATCGGCGGCAGGGGCTGCAGGCCGGCGGCCGCCATGGCCTGTTCGTAGCCGCGGCGCCGGGCCCGGCACCAATACGGATCGCCGTCGTGGCACAACTGCACAATCCCGCGACACTCCCGGGCCAGCAGATGCTCCGTCAGCAGGCGGCTTCCCGCGGCGTGATCGGATACAACTCGGTTGCTGTCCTGCCAGTCCCGGTCGTCGCTGTTGACCACCACGACCACGCCGTGTGCCGCCAGGTTCCGGGCCAACGCCACAGCCCCCGTCTCCAGATCCGCGCTGAAGCCGAATATGGCGCCGGCCACCACGGTGCGCTCCAGTTGCCGGACCATTGGTTCGGTAATCAACTCCGTACACAAGGTGAGCCACAGCTTGCCCGCGTCGCGCATCGCCCGGGTAATGCCGATGTCCAGCAGGTAGAGCTCGCCCGGGATGTTGGCGGGGGTCGGATCTTCTTTGCGGCGTGAGACAAAGAGCAGGTCGCCCGGGGCCGGCGCCGCGCCCTGCGGCGTGAATCGAGACGCCACGTAGCGTTTGCGGCCGCCCGGTGAGCGTTCGAGGACGCCGGCGTCCTCCAGTTGTTGCAGCGCGTGGCGGATGGTGACGCGGGCGACGTGCAGATCCGACGCCAGGACGCGCTCCGCCGGGATTGCCTCGCCGACGGCATAGACGCCGGACTGAATGCGCGCGGCCAGGGCCTGGAGGGCCGAGGACCGTTTCGACGTTGCCAGCAATTCGTTCAGATGCATGCTGCGCCCTGGTGCACTTTCTCGTTGAAAACGTGAAGCGGCGCGACATCCGCTCACCCCTTCCGTGAGACAGTATACTAGCCGTTGGTCCGGCTGCCGTCAAGGTCTTTTAAATAGTACCATAATCCAGCGGGCATACGACTGACAAGCATTTGCCGCCGCAGGCCAGGAAGATAGCGATGATCCGGAATCCGGCCGGTGGAACGGTCGAATCGGAGCCCGCCCACTTCTTGTTGACGGCGGACGTACACCGTCGCGCCCTTGTTGTTCGGGTGGGCCGACCGGCCTGCGGTTTGCATCCTGCATCGCTGCTCGTACTGTTCCGTACACCTGAAGAATAGAACCCGGGAACAGCAGCCATGACCAAACGCGAAGTCGTCAAAACGATCCTTGAATTTGAGCCGCCGCCGTATGTGCCGTGGAGCTTCGGCTTCACGCATGAGGCCCGCCAGAAGTTGGTTGAGCACTACGGCACAGAAGATCTGGGCCCGATCCTGCAGAACCACACCATGGGTCTCGGCAATGCCGGTCCGCAGCCGTTTGTCCACATCGGTGACGAGAAGTACCGCGATATCTTTGGTGTCGTTTGGGATCGCAGTGTTGACAAGGATATCGGTATTGTCTGCAACTGCATGCTGCCGGAGCCGAATCTGGATAGCTACGAATTCCCCGATCCGAAGGATCCGAAGTGGTATGACGGCTTCGAGGAGAAGCTGGCGGCCAACCAGGATGTCTACCGCATTTTCTCGATTGGTTTCTCGTTGTATGAACGCGCCTGGACACTGCGCGGTATGACCGAACTGATGATGGACTTCTATGATAACCCGGACTTCGTTCGGGCGCTGTTCGACGCCATCGCCGACTTCAACATCTCGCAGGTGGAAGAAGCCCTGAACCACGACTTCGACGCCGTCTATTTCGGCGACGACTGGGGCCAGCAGACCGGTCTCCAGATGGGCGCCGGCATCTGGCGGGAGTTCATCAAGCCCGTATTGAAGCGGATGTACGGCGCCGTCCACGACCACGGCAAGAAGGTCTTTATCCATTCCTGCGGCAAGGTGGACGAGTTGTTTGACGATCTGGTGGAAGTCGGGCTGAACTGTTTCAACCCGTTCCAGCCGGAGGTCATGGACGTCTACGAGATCCTGCAGCGTTATCATGGCCGGTTGGCGTTTCACGGCGGGCTGTCGACGCAGAAGACACTGCCGTACGGCACGGTGGCGGACGTGCAGGACGAGACCAGGCGCCTCCTGGACCTCGGCAGGAACGGCGGCTACATTCTGACGCCGGCCCACGCCGTCGAAGGTGACGTGCCCACCGAGAACATGGTCGCCTTCATTGATCTCGCCAAAGGGCAGAAAGGCTATAACGGCTAGCATCGGCGCCCTCCGATCCTATCCACTACCTGCTACTGACAATTCACTATGAAGATCATTGAGTGCAAAGGCTCCCCGAAAGAGATCGGCCGCCAGACCGGCGAAGAAACGCGCGAAGAGATCCTTGAACACCTGCGGCTGTACCCGCCGCCGAGCCATCGGAAATGGCAGGACCGGGTGGCGGTCTTTGTCGAGACGCTGAAGGCGAACCTGCCGGATGTCCACGAGGAAATGCTGGGCCTGGCGGCCGGCGCCGATGTCCCGGTCGAGAAGATCTACGGCTTGAATTTCCCGGGGTATGCCGATGATCTTACCGCTGAGCAGTGCTGCACCAACGTTGCCATTGCCGCCGGCCCGGACGGCCCGCTCTGGGGTAAGAACAACGACGGCGCCGAGCCCGATCGGCAACGGCCGATCTGCACGCGTGTAATCCGACCGAACACTGGAATTCCTCTGGTGATGACCCACTTCTGCGGGATGGTCGCGGTGACGGATTTTATGAATGCCGAAGGCGTTGCGGTGGGCCATTCCTCGGTGGGTTCGGTGTTCCAGCAGAGCGATCGTTTTGTACCGATTCGGCTCTGGGCCTACCACGCGATACAGCAGGCGAAAAGCACGGCGGAGTTTGTCCGGCTGGTGGCTTCCGTGCCGGTGCGCGGTAAGGGCTACAGTCATGTGTGTGTGGACCGCGGCGGGAACATCTGTTCGATCGAGGCGCCGTGTCCGCTGGTCCAGGTTCGTCAGCCGCAGGACCCGCGTTATGTCTATTGCGTCAATTGCTACTTCCTGTCGGCATTGGTCGAGGCTGATCGCCGAACCGAGAAACAGAAAGTCAACGCCATGGCTCGCCGAAAGGTTCTCGAGGGCGAACTGAAGCCGGAAACGCCGGTGGACCTGGCGCGGTTGCAGGACCTCCTGAAACTGCACAAGACGCCTGCCGGCATTTGCCGGCACGGCGGCAGTGACGGTTCGCATACGGAGTACTCGATCATCGCCTTGCCGCAGGACGGCCGCTATCTGATCGCGCCGGGATATCCGTGTAAGACGGAATACATCGAGCTCTCCGTGTAGTTGTCAGGAATCGGGAGCGCCGATCCGTATTTTGTAGCACAGGCAAGATACCTGTGCCACCTCGCGACAGGCCACGGGACCGGTGTTTGGTGGGTCCTCGTCTACTGCCCTTCTTCGCATCCCGCAGGCTTGACCTGCGGTATTTGAGGATCTGTCACCTACATGGCCCGTGCCAACCCACACACCCTCTCCCTGCCGCTCCGGTTGGCATGCCAACCGGAGCGGCAGGGAAAAGGGAACTGGAGGCGGCTGGATGGTGTAGGTGACCGATCCTGAGACTCCGCACCGCAAACTCCTTCGCCAAGGCTTCGGCGCTCAAGAGGGCGCGGGATCTTCACTTCGAATGCAGAGGGCAGCAGACGAGGGCTTACATTCGCAGCCTGACACCCCTTCCAATTCCCGGTTTCTGCACTACTGTTGCCGTTCGCAACGCACTGAGGAACGACCATGAAATACATCTCGACCCGGGGCGGCATCGAGCCGATCCCGTTTTCTGAAGCCGTGATGATGGGCCTGGCCACCGACGGCGGCCTGCTGCTGCCGGAACGGATCCCGGACGTCAGCAACAAGCGAAACGACTGGCAGTCGCTGCGCTACCAGGATCTGGCTGTCGAAGTCATCTCGTTGTTTGTCGCGGAAGATGACATTTCGCGCGCCGATCTGGAAGAGCTTGTCGAACGCAGTTACCGCGCCTTCGCCGACCCGAAGATCACGCCGATCGTCAAGACCGACAAGGTCTATGTGCAGGAAATGTTCCATGGGCCGACATTGGCGTTCAAGGATCTGGCGCTGCAGCTTCTGGGCAACCTGTTCGAGTATCTGCTGGCCCGCAGCGGCAAGCACCTGAACGTCCTGTGCGCCACCAGCGGCGATACCGGCAGCGCCTCGATCCACGGCGTGCGCGGCAAGGACAACATCAATATCGTCGTTCTGCATCCGCACAAGAAGGTCAGCGCCCTGCAGGAACGGCAGATGACCACGGTCTTGGATGACAACGTCTTCAATATCGCGGTCAAGGGCACGTTTGATGATGGCCAGACGATCATCAAAGAGCTCTTTGCCGACGTGCCCTTCAAAGAGAAGTTTGCTCTCGGCGCGGTGAATTCCGTGAACTGGGCCCGGGTATTGGCGCAGATCGTCTACTACTTCTACGGCGCGTTCCGTGTGCGCGAAGAGGTCGGTACGGACGAGGTCGTGTTCTGTGTGCCGACCGGGAACTTCGGCAATATCTTCGCCGGCTACCTGGCGCGACGCATGGGCGCGCCGATTCGCAATCTGGTGCTGGCGACCAACGAGAACGATATCCTCTCGCGCTACTTCAAGACCGGTGTTTACGAACGCGGCGATGTGCACCCCACGCTGAGTCCGTCAATGGATATCCAGGTGGCCAGCAATTTCGAGCGCTATCTCTACTATCAAGTCGGCGAGAACGGCGCCCGCCTTGCCGCGTTGATGCAGCAGTTTCGTGAGTCCGGCAGCATGACACCGGACGGCGAGATCGATCCCGGTTTCATGACCGGCCGCGGCGACACCGCCGATACCCTGGCCACCATCAAGCAGGTGTTCGAAACCGATGACTACGTCCTCGATCCGCACACCGCGGTCGGCGTCGCGGTCGCCCACAGCATCGATGTTGATCTGCCGATCGTCTGTCTGGCGACGGCGCATCCGGCGAAGTTCCCGGCCGCTGTGAAACAGGCGATCGGGAAGGAGATCCACCATCCGACGTTGGACGCGCTCGCCGGCAAAGAAGCACGTTGTGCGGTTCTCCCCGCGACGCGCGACGCGATCCAGAGCTTTATCGAAGCGAAGCTGGGATAGGTTCCGATCGTAGCGCTCCGGGACCGCCGAGCGGCACTCGGCCAAACGCTAAGCGCAGCGCTTCAAGCCGAAGGCGCAATCCGGAATCGTAGCGCGGGAATCTGTCCCGCGGCTTCCCGGGAGGATCCCGTTTCGCGAAAAAAGACGTTGCACTACGCCAGGGGCACAAGCAGGGATGCTTGTGATACAGTTCGGAATGTGGTTCCGCTTCGCGGGGAAAGCGCTCCGCTCAGAGTTCGGCCGAGTACCACTCGGCGGTCCCAGGAAGCCTACTCGCCCAGGATGATCGGCAAACACTCCGGCAGGCCGTCGCAGTAGCTGTGGAGCAGGGGGCGGACACCGCTGCCGTTGATGTTGCCGTCGGCGACGCCGATGGCGGCAAATCCCGCCAGCCGAATCGAGACCACGCCGGCGCCGGAGTCTTCCATGCCGACGACACGCCGGCGACGACTCGGATCGATGCCAAGTCCGACGCGCGCCGTCTCGGCGTAAAGCCACGGATGCGGCTTCGGCGACAACTCGCCGAGCGTTCCGGCCTCGCCCTTGCGAATGGCGAAACCGGCGCTGATGATCGCATCGTAGAAGTCCTTCGGATCGCCCATGTCCAGGGTGCGAAACGCCGAGATGATTTCCGGCCACGCCTTCTCATACAGACCGGATGTGACCAGGCCGATCTTGATGTCGCGCTCTTTGAGTTTCAGCAGGAACTCCTTGAGACCGGGGGAGGGAGTGAATGCGTCGGCTCGGCCGCGGCCTTCAAGGATCTCCTTCATCTCATGGTGCGTGATGTCGAAGTAGTGCGTGCGTGCTTCCTCAACCGTTTTGTCCGGGCAGTATTTCTCGATGCAGTACTGCAGATGTTCACTCACCGAATGGCCGGAGACATGCGGTTCGTCGTCGGCTTCGAGCGTAAAGGTTTTGTCATCCAGCAGGCGGGCGGTGGTTTGCTCGATCACCCACATCCAAAACGTTTCGCTGCGCACGCTGGTTCCGTCGAGGTCCATCAGCACGGCTTCTGCGGGCTCTTCAAATGTTGCTTCCGGCAACGGGTAGATCGCCGGATAGCCCATCGCGGATTTGACGAAGACCAGCGTCTTCTCGTCGTACGCAATGAATTCCGCTTTGCGGTCCTTCGGCGTCACAATGTGTTTGACGCCGTCACGGCCGACGGCGAACATGCCGTCGCCGGCGGTTTCCAGTTCTGCGAAGTCTGCGCCTTCGCCGGTCTTGATCTCACCAATTCCGGGTATGTAGATCATTCTCTAAACCTAGTTCTGAACTTAATCGTAAACGTTATCCTGCCGCTTCCTCGCGCCTTCGAAGGGGAGCTTCCGGCATCTCAGAGACGCACTCGATAGCACCGTATTGCCTTGGGCGCAATGTCGCCGGTGATCACGCGGTCGTCAAATCCCGTTTCTTCCAGGTCTTCTTCGGCCATGCTGCACCGTTGGACAGAGGAGAGTTTCTCGCCGAACGTCAGCTGGAACGACTGCTCCCGACCGGTCGGGTTGAACAGCCGCACAATTGTGCCCTCGCCGTTCTCCGCCGGTTTCACCGCGGCAATCTGAACCACGCGGTTGTCGAGGGTCAGCACGCTTTTTGCCAATGGCAGCTTTCCTTTGCCGCGGCCTGTTTGCGCGGCGCGCACGGGGGCGCAATACTGGGTTGCTTCCGTCTGCAGTTCGGCTTCACGCCAGTCTCCAGGATGGGCCACGACAGCGTATTCAAATGATTGTTCGCCGGGACACTGGATGCCGGCGTCCGGCAGTTCCGTCTGTTTCTCTTCGCTGACCGCCAGCTTGATGCGGCAGGCGCGAATCAAGGTCAACGCCAGCGTCCGCGCGGGGTCGTCAAACACTTCGTATTCAAAGATCCCCTGCGGCAGCAGCGCCAGACCGTTGCTGTTGTCACTGACATCGACGAACGTGCGCAAGGGGTGTGTGCCGAAGGCGCGCTCGACCCAGCCCGTGCTGTCGGGCAGTGCAATCGGGCGGGTGACGACGTCATAGTGGCTGTCGGCAATGGACACGTCGGTATCGATGTCGGTCGGGAAACAGGCGCGCAGCCAGTGATCTTTGGCGCGGTTGTCCACCGTCAATTTGACGTTCAACGCGACACAGCCGGCTTTGAGACGGTATTCCACGCGAATCGGCAGCGAGATCGTGGCGGCGTTGCGGCCGGTGCCGTCGGCATAGTCAACCGGCACGGGGAACTCGTACTCGGCGACAATGGCGGAAACCAGCCGGCCGTTTTCGACGACACGGATTACGGCCTGGCTGCCGAGACTGCTGAACACCTCGTCAAACGTGGGCGGTACGTGTTTCCAGGCGTTGCCGGTTTCGCCCTGATCGCGCAGATAGTTCTGATTACGGTAGATCTTGCCGGTGCGTTTGCAGGTGATGTCTACCGTGCCGTTGCCGTTCACCGCGACGGCGATGTGTTCGTTCTCCATTGAGTTCGGGCCGGTGATGAGCGTGGCGTTGTCCCACACTTCGGCGCTCTCCGGG
Organism: uncultured Lentisphaerales bacterium; assembly: GCA_964384625.1. Lineage (GTDB taxonomy): Bacteria > Verrucomicrobiota > Lentisphaeria > JABSQK01 > JABSQK01 > CAYLNH01. The sequence continues at coordinate 1,787 of CAYLNH010000044.1, read as the reverse complement.
ATGATCTTGTAGGTACGGTAGCCGAGGCCGGGCAGACGATTGAGTCTGGCGTAGAACTTGACCCGGTTCGACTCGAGAATGCGCGGCACTTCCCAGATGCTGTCGACGAACGAGCTGGACTTCTCATTGGAGATCGGCTGCCGCAAGACGTGCGGATCGTCAGCGCATTCGAGGCGGGCTGCCTGGGCTTCGTGGACCCGGGGGATCTCCAGGTCCACCTGTACGATGGCATCGCGCTCGACCGGCAACGGGTTGTAGACGATCAACTGCATGGCGTCCGCCGACTGGTTGCCGGGCGTCAGGTTTTTCGCGATATGCGCCATGGCGTCTTCGGTGACGATGTCGCCGATATCCACCACCTTGCGGTAGCGGTATTCCATATCTCTGCAGACGGCGTCCGGGGCACAGCCGCCGTTGGCGTCGTGCGTATGGTTACTGAGCAGATAGCGCCAGCCGCGTTCCAGATAGGCGCCGGGGATGTCGGCGCCGCAGGCGGCGGCGAGCGTCGCCATGGGTTCGGCGTAACAGACCAGGCGGTTGGTCGCTTCGAAGTCCTGCTGTTTGAGATACGTCCGGCTGCTGATGGTACCGGGGAAGAGGAAGGTCCACATCCCTTCTTTGAGATAGCTGCGCCGTTCCCCCTGGAGCACCGGCAGAGCATCGCGGTCGAGGTGTTTCTCGGCTTCATCCCAGAATTGCTCCAGGCTGCAGTGTTCGATCTCGTGATCCGGCAGGAGGTCCTTGGCGTCTTTGATCACCTGGGACTCGTTCGGGTGCGCCACGGAGATGTCGTGGCCGTGCATGGCGAGGAAGACCTCGGTAGTGAAGTGCGGGCCTTCCGCCTGCAGCATGGCTTCGACGGCTTCCTGCAGCCGGTCCTTGTTGTACAGGTTGGCCGGATCCTGCAGATCGAACGTCAGGTCCTCGCCGGACAGGCCGTCGGCCGGGCGCATCGGGGCTTCGTCGAACTCGCCCCAGACATAGTCCTTCTCGAAAACCCGGCCGGTGGAGATGGGGCGGTGCACCTGGTAGTACCAGTTGTAGCGGGCGTACAGGGCGAAACGGCTGGCCAGCATCTGCGTGCCGTCCGGCGCTTCCCAGATCCACTCGGCGTCAGCCTCGTGATGGGAGATGCCCCGATAGAACATCATCCGCGTCAGCCCGAAGTCAGCGAAGATCTGCGGCAACTGCCCGGTTTGCCCCCAGGACGACGGCGTATAGGCGACCGTCCCGGTTGTGCCGCCGTATTTCTCTACGGTCTTGCGGCCGAACATCAAATTGCGGACGAGGGCTTCCTGCGCGATGCTGAACTCCTCCGCCAACGTGTAGTACGGTCCGATGATCAGTCGACCGTCGCGAACAAGCTGTTCGACGACTTCGCGCTTCTCCGGCCGCATCTCAAGATAGTCGTCGACCATGATGCTGTGACCGTCCATGGTGAACGAATGGTAGTCCGGGTCGTTGGCGAGGATGTCGAGGGTAATGTCGAGCATATCCAACAGCCGGCGTCGGGTCTTCTCGAAGGACCTCCTGAATTCGCGGTCCCAGTGGGTATTGGACACGACCTTGATCTGACGGATATGCGAAGCATCGGATTTCATCGAAACTGGTTCTCCCAGGGGTAAATCTCAATCACGTGATCGGCGCCGGCGCCCCCGGCGCAAGCGTGGACTGTACCGTTGATCAGGAATGTTGTCCAGTGGAGTTCTCGCGTGCGGGTAAGCCCTCGTTCACTGCCCTTCGCGGTCCGCCTAGAGATCCCGCACCCTCTTGAGCGCCGAAGCCTC
>CAYLNH010000043.1:0-34661 GCA_964384625.1 uncultured Lentisphaerales bacterium | reverse complement strand
GAATATGGAGGCAATAACACAGATGTTCAAGTTATTTGCGGACGACGCCTTAGTCGGGTTTACCCTGATTGAGCTTCTGGTTGTTGTCGCGATCATCTCCATCCTCGCTTCCATGCTCCTCCCCGTTCTCGGCAGTGCCCGTTATCGCGCCAAGTGCGCCAGCTGCATCGGGCAGTGGAAGCAGACAGGGATCGGCATCACCATGTATGACAGCGACTACGAGAATATTCCTGTGGGCTGCATCCCCGGCTCGGTCGACTGCAATGGCACAGGTCTGTGGGGGCACATCACCGAGTGCAACCAAACAAACAGCGCGACCCACTGGTGTAAGACGACATCATTCGGTCTGATTCATCCGTATACCGGCACGATGCAGCTGGCGGTCTGTCCGGTTCTGGACAAACCGAATGAACGCTTCCCGTTGAACGAGGATAAACACGCACGATGCACCGGCAACCCGGCCAGCAGCTACTATACCGCCGGGTCTTGCCCCGACGGCCAATGCAACGGCCGCTACTCCGCCTATTCGCTGCACGGCGGCAATACAGGCGGAGGCAGTGTGTCAACCTACAAAGTGCTGGTTGACTCAACCTTGGATCGATTCGTTGATATCGCACGAAACACGACGTTCGACAACGGGGTGAACATGTTCTCCGGCGACGGAATCCACAGTCTGGCGGCATCCAAACAACGTGACGCCGGGGCCACTCTGGTTTGGGGAAGTACAATCATGTCGGACGCCCTGCCGGATGCCCATTCCGGCGCCGGCCGCAAGGGCGTTACGCTTCTGGCCGTCGACGGCGCGGTAACGATCCGCAACCTGCCCAATGACTACTGGACCCGCGCAGCAATCGGCCTGTCGGCCCTGCCCGACAACCAGATTATGTACCGCCGCTTCGAGGAGTGAGCCGCCCCAAACGTAAGGCTCAGCGGGCGGCTCAAGGTAGCCGGGCAAAGCCTCCGGACTACCGTTCCGGAGTCCCCCTCTGCGGTTCCGCAAGGCCCTCCGGGCCTTGGGAGGGAATGGACCGTCTGCAAAAAAGACGGCGCTGATTGCTTCGCCCCTACGGAACTTTGTCCCGGGGGAACAGAGCTGTCCCGGGGGGGCTTCACTCCCGGCTACCTTGCGGCGGCCCTCCGGGCCTTGGAAGAGGGCTGCAGGGCAATCCGGGAACGCTGTGGGAATGGGACCTCTTCAGAAGCAATCTGTGCGTTTGGGCAGCGGTTCATTCGCGATCAGGAAATCCAGCAACCGGTCATGCAGCTCGCGCCTGGTCGATTGATGCTCGGGGTCGGTCCAGAGGTTTTTGTGCTCGCCCGGGTCATTCTTGCGATCGTACAACTCGCCGTAGTCCCGACCGTGGTAATAGACATAGGTCCAGTCGGCGGTGCGCAAGACGCGCGCCGTCTCGAAGGGCTTGTCGGGGGCGGCTTCGTGATGGCGGTCACGCCATTCGGTGAGCGCCGCATCGCGCGCCGGTACCGGACGCAACTGCAAGTCGGTATCGAACAATGGTCGGCCTTGATGGCACTGCGGCGGCTTCGCGTCGCACAGGGATGCGATGGTCGCGGCAAGGTCGACGTGCGACGTGAATCCATGGTCTTCGCCGCGAACCTCCAGGTGTCGAGGGAAGCGGTAGATCAACGGGACATGCAGCGCTTGTTCATAAAACACCGGCCCCTTGTGGATGATGCCGTGATCGCCGAGCATCTCGCCGTGATCCGAGTTAAAGATGACAACTGAGTTCTTTTCCAGTCCGGAATGTTCCAATGCGTTCATGATGCGCCCGACCATGGCATCGACATGGTTGATGGTCGCGTGGTGGGCGGCAATCGTCCGGCGGATCCGCGGCGCGTCCAGGGTGATGTCGCACGAGTTGTCGAAGCGTTTTCGTGAGGGCGGCGGCATCTGTTCTTCCTCGCCTTCGACATAGGTCGGCAACGGCATGTCGTCCGGTTTGAAGCGTGAAGCGTAGGGCTCACACAGGTCGAACGGATGATGCGGATCGAAGAACCCGACGACAAGGAAGAACGGTTTACCGTCCTGCTGCCGGTCGTTGAAGTAGTCTTCCACATGGCCGGCGATCCAGTTGTTCATGTGCTTGTCTTCCGGGATGCGACGCGTGTAGCCGTCCTTGTGACCGCCGGCTTTGAACTGCTCCATATAGTCATCAAACAGATCCTGATCATCGAGCCACTGGAAGTAGGTATCCTTGCAGTAGGGATCTCCTTCGCACTCAATGAGCAGGTCGAAGCCGTACTTGGGATGCGGCTCGGTGCGCAGCCAGACGTTGTCCAGATGGATCTTGCCGATCAACGCCGTGGCGTAACCGGCGTCCTTCAACCGGTTCTGGACCAGGTCTGCATTCCGGTCCAACGGCACGCCGTTCATCCAGCAGCCATTGTGGCTGGGATACTGGCCCGTGAACCAACTGGCGCGCGCCGGCATGCAGACGGGATTCGACGTATAGCAGCTGTGAAAGCTGACGCCTTCTTCAGCGAGCCGATCGATGTTCGGCGTCTTCGCCACGGGATTGCCGTAGCACGCCAGCGAATCGTAACGCTGCTGGTCAGTATTGATGAAAACGATATTCGGCTTCTGCAGTTTGGCGGTCATCGGGTGATCCTTTCAGCTGTCGTCAAAACGTCTTCCGGCCGGTGGTGCCATTTTCGGGTCCACCAGCGAAGGTCGTTGAGACCGTCTCGGCCGGCATACGGCAGGGTCAGCTCGGCGAAAGCGTCGGTGGTCAGGAATGGCTGTCGGCGGTTAAGATCGAATGGGTGTTCAAACGTGTGGAGGTACCGACGCAGACGGTCCTGCATCTCTTGGAGGACGTCGGCGTACACCGGGTCCCCTGCCAGGTTTCTGGTTTCGTCGGGGTCGGCCGTCAAGTCATACAGTTGGTCCGCCGCGAAGAAATCGGGATGGCGTTCGACACAGAGACATTTGGCCACGTCAAAGGTGTGACCGTTATGGTCGCAGGCGCGGTCGTATTCGCCGTGCTTCATCTTGTCGAGCGAGTCCGGCGGCAGCCGGAAAGCGATGTACTTCCAACGCGGCGTGCGGACGCCGCGCGTGTGGCCGAATTCGAAGTAGAGATCCTCGCGGCCGTCGACTTCATGGGTCTCCCCACGCAGCAAAGGTACCAGACTGGCGCCATCGACAACGATATCGTCCGGGACATCGGCGCCGGCAATTTCAGCGAAGGTCGGCAGCCAGTCGATGTTTTGACAGAGCGCACTGATCGTGCGCCCGAACGTGATGACGCCGGGCCACTGCATGACACAGGGGATATGCACGCCGCCCTGGTAAATGGTCGACTTATCCTCGCAGGCGCCGTGGTCACTGGTGTAGATAAATATCGTGTTGTCCCATTGACCGGCGTCCCGGACCTTCTGCATAACGGCGGCAATCGCGTCATCCATCCACAGGGCGCCGGCCGTGATAAAGTCGAACGGCAGGCCGGCATCTATGATTCGTTCGTAGATGGCGGCGCGCTCCGGCATGCAGCCAAGGTGGTCCTCGAGATAGCCGGCCGGCGTCAGGCGCGGATCGGTCAGCAGCGATTCGATATGGCCGTTGCCATGGATGGGGGTTAAAGCGTAGTTGAGAAAGACCGGCACCTCGCCCAGGCAATCATCCAGGAAAGACAGGGCGTTGTGGGTCATCCACTCGAGATTGTGGACTTCCAGTTTGCGGATCTGGCGATCGCCCGGTTGCGGGTTGCCCCAGCTGATGCCGCCGGCAAAATCGAACCCGTTATTGCGGATCTGTTGGCAGAGCCGTTCCTGGTGCGCGGTGAGTTTCCCGTCAACTGCCGGATCGGCCGGATCGTCATCGACATTGAACCATTTCGTGCCGAGCGCGGCTTCCTCCGGGCCCGTATGCCATTTGCCGACATACCCGGTTGTATAGCCGGCGTCTTGCAGGACATGGCCGACGGTCTTCTCGACGCCGGGGATGATGTGGGTGTTGAAGCCGATGCTGTATGGTTGATCGGCGGGAAATGCTTTGCGAAAACTCGGCGCCGGACAGCGGCCGCAGTAGTGACCGGTCAACGCTGCATACCGGCTGGCCATACAGACGGTGGATGGACAATGAAACGCGTTGAACACGGCGCCGTTGGCGGCGATGGAATCGATAGTCGGGGTCAGCACATTCCCGCCGCTGTAGCCCAGCATCTGGCGGGAGGTATCGTCAGAAATGAAACGGATGATATTCGGGCGCATAAAAAGTTCCTTATTTGCCACCCCCTCGCGGGCTGACGCGGCCGACGTTTGCGGCCCTCCGTCGGCGTCTCCGGTTCTGGTTTTACTGCAAGGTGATCATGTTGATGCTGTGATCTGCGTCCGGCATCTTCGGCCATTCGACGGGGTCGCCGCGGCGTTGGGGCCACCACGGGTAGATCCGTTCCGACGGCCAGGAGATGTACTCCCAGCCGCTCTCGCGATAGGCCGCCACGTGTCCGTCCCAGTGGACCGCATTCCAGTGGTTGAGGTGCCGCAGGTTTAACTCGTACGTCCCGAAGTTCTGGTTGGCCCTCGGATACATCCGGCCGGCCCACGTGCCCGGGCCGGCCGCACCGGCCTCCTGATGCGGCGTGCAGAAGTTGAGCATCACCTTTTCCGCCTCACCGGTGGCGCCGATGTTGTGAAACGTATAGCGCCCCCACGGCTTCGCCGCCCCGCCGTAGTGGCCTTGAAACTCGGGTGTATCCGTTGTCAGCCAGTTGTTCATGCTGTACGTCGTACCCTTGTAGAGTCCGCCCCAGGTGCCGCCGCCGACGCTGCGCGCCTGACCGTGCGTTTGCGTATTGAAGAAATAGTTCGGGTCGCCGCCGGCATAGGCGGCTTCAACCGTCACCTTGGCGGCGGGACACCAGGCCGTGGAGTTGTAGGGCGGCGGCGTTGAATTGTTGTCCCCGTAACCCGAACCATCGGCGTCGACCCAGAAGGACCCGCCGCGGCCGTTGGGCACATTGCGCGCCGGGCCCCACCAGTCATCCAGCAGTTTGGCATTGCGCAACTCGATGTACCACGGCGTCGTATTGCCCTGGGTACTGACGTCGTTCGGCGGATAGCCGTCGTAGTCGTCGGCATAGATCATGCACGCCGTCGCGATCTGTTTGAGATTGCCGATGCACACAGCATTGTGGGCGGCCGCCCGGGCCCGCTGCAGTGCCGGCAACAGGATCGCGGCCAGCACGGCAATGATCGCAACGACGACCAGCAACTCAATCAGTGTAAAGCTGCCTGAGCTGGCTCGCGTTTTCGGACATGAAGATGCGCTGCGTTTCGCCGTCGGGCGCTGTGGGAGCGGCGTCGCGGCGGATCTCGCGGGACGGACTTTCGCGTTACATCCGGGATGTCCTTCAGACTTGGTCGCGACAACCATCGCGCCTCTACCTCCGACTGAGCCATTTCATCGTCTGTACCATAAACGTCTGCCAGCCTTTGCCGCGGAAATACAAGGTCTTGCCGGCAGAGGCTTCGCCAAACGGCAATGCGGCGACAACCACGACACGCTGCTCGCCTGCCGTAGCGATCACGGCCGGTTCGCCCGTATTGAAGGTAAGCACCGTTTTGGCACTGGTCTTCGGGGTGATGTGGTGACGATAAAGCGCCACCTCGCCGGCTGGTAATGTAACGCCCGTCGCGATCGGATGCCTGTCTTTCTGCTGGAAAGACGATGGTTTGGCAAGCTTGCCGTAGTCGCCGTACTTGTGGAAGGTGACCGGCAGGACATTAAGGAAATTCTCGTTCTTGAAGTTCGCCTGGCCGTAGGTCCGGTCGCCGGACAACAGCAGCAGGCCGCCGCCGGCTTTGACGTAGTCCGCGAGCATTTCCTGCGACAGACCGTTCAGCATCTGGCCGCCGCCCATATTGGCGAGGACGATCAGATCATACTTCAGCAGTTCGTCGTAGCCGGCCGGGAACCCGGAGACGGTTTCGCCAAATGGCGCTTTTTTCATCCAGCCGTCGCTGATCTCGACGTCATCGATCTGGGCCAATGCTTCGCGCACGCCGTGGAACGGCGCCCACAGGCCCTGCATGAAGAGGACGCGCGGTTTTGGTCCACGGACGATTTTGATTTTGTCCGGTTTCAGGTACTGCTTCTCTTTTGGCGGTGCCTTGAACTCGTACAACGGCAAGAGCGTCTCCAGATCCCGGTTACGCCCGGCTTTGCCGCCGTGGTAGTTGGCGTAGGTGGTGGACACGGTTTTGCCGGCCGGGTTCTTGCCGGTCACCGTGACTTCAACGATGCACGGCAGTTCACCGGTACCACGCAGATCGACGCTCTTATTCAGTGCCTTCGTGTCGAGCCTGGCTGTCTTTGCCGGTGCGCCGGCGACTTCCCATTTCGTTGTGATACCCTTGGCGACGGTCTGGATGGTCACGTCGGTCAACGGCGTTTCCGGCACGGTGATCGTATGATTGACCTTCAGTCCGGCCGGCGTTTCGATGGTCTCGAATGCCGCAATGACATGTTCATCGGCCCAGGTATAGGTGGCGAATCCTTCGGTGGGTACGGCTTTCATGACCGTGGTCCAGGTACGGCCAACGGGGATGGCCACCTGGTCGTACATCCATTCGATCGTGCAGGCGCCGGTGTTGTCGTAGACCTTGTCGAGATCGTTGTAATCCATGTAGAACATCATTCCGCGCTTGACCTTCGGATTGCTCACGCCGTTCCAGCCGGCCCGCACCTTCGTCGGATACCAGTGGCCTTCGTTGGAGCTGCGTTTCTTATAGCTGATCCAGTCGGTCCACTCGCGCGTCGGCCGCCAGTAATAGTTGTTCACCCCGCGCTGGTCGTCGAAGGCGACGACGTTCTGCGACCAGTACGGCGGGCGCTTACCCTTTTCGCCTTTATTGGTCAGCGCCAACTCCACGGTCAACACGCGGCTGCCGGCTTTGATACGGAAAGTTTTCTCCAGCAGGAGGTCCTTCAGATTCTCTTTCACCTGGTTCTTATAGGCGCCGGTGGTCATCGTCGACGCGGTGATCACGGCTTCATCCGGACCGTTCTTGACGATCTTCAGGTCGTACGTGCGTTTATTGAATTCGCCCGGCCAACCCTGTGTCGTAAAGAGGTCCTTGAACATGCCGCCGTTACCGCGTTGGTACTCGTAGATGACGTCCTGATCCTCAAAGCCTTTGTAGACGAAACTGCCGACACGACCGCCGCGGGAGAGGTCGACCATGATGGTCAGGATACCGTTTTTTAGATAAACGAAATGCGGGTTCTTTTTGTCGCGTTCGACGCTGGCGCCGCCGGCCATTGCCGGGATCGCGGCGGCCAACAACAGGAAGCAGATGGCTTGGATCGCGTATGTCTTGAAGTTCATCTCGGTGTCTCCTGTCCTCAGCTATTTCGTCAACTCAATCACCACGACCTGCCAGGCCTTCACTTCCGGCACAACAACCTGAAGGAAGTACGGATCGGTGGCGTCGACATTCATCTCAGAGTGGGTGGTCGTCTCCGGATCCAACTGCAGCACGCGCTTGACGGTCCAGCCGTCGAGTGCGCTCGGCACGATCTTGACCGGGACGTCGGCGACGGAATCCGGGTAGAGCTTGATCGGCGCCAACGCGTCCAGTTCAGCATAGTCCGGCTTCTGCTTTTTCCTGGAGGCCTTCTTGCGGATCTCCTTGCGCCGGGCCGAACGCCGCCGCAGTTCTTTTTGCGCCGCCTCGGATTCCGATGCGGTCGCCTGCGCCGGCGGGTTGATCAGGTGCACAACCATGTACTTGGTCTTGTCGTCAACCGGGATCTCGCGAACATAGTCCTGCCACCAGACGTTGTTCGGGATGATCAGGATGCCCAGCGGGTTCCAGGTCCACTTCATGTGGTCGTGCCAGATCATCATGCTGTAGCGCGTAACGAAACGATTGTACTTGGAATAACTGCTCTTGCCGTTGGGATGGGCGCCGGCGGCGAAGGTCAGGACCCGCTGATACAGGCCGATGGGGCCGGAGGAGTTGACCATCGGAAACAGATGGCCGCCGAGTCGATGGACCTGCTGGGCCTGCTGCGACATCAGTTTGCCCCATTCCTTCCAGTTGCTGTACGGATGACCGGGACGGCCGTTGGCCTTGGCGTACTCATCCATGATATGACCGCCGTCTTTGCAGAGCTCAATGGTCTCGCGCGGCGACGAGTAGAACCGGCTGTTCAGTTTGCAGTTTGAGAAGTTGTAGCCGAAGACATAGTCCGGGAAGACCTTTCGGGTCTGCTCCTTCAGCGCCTTCATGTTGGCGGCGGTCTGCTTGTCGGCCATCTCGTGGTCGAACTCGACATGCTTGCCGCCCACCAGTCTTTTGCCGGTCCTGGCCGAAAAATGGCCGTCAAAGCGGACCCCCTTCCAGCCGAACATCCTGGACGACTCAATGATCTCCGTGATCCCGTGCTGGACCACGGCCGGATCGTTCATGTTGTAGCTGGCCCAGGCCGTCGCCTGCCAGTACTTCTCGCCTTCACCGGGTTCCTTGTCCCACTTGGCCAGTTCGTCGGTGTTCGGTTTGAACGCCAGCTTGCCGCCATAGCCGTAGACCATCTCCGGCTTCGCCCGGATGATGTCGCGCGCCGCCGAACCGGAGCCGGTGTGCTTGCCGTAGGTCGTCGCCAGCACGCCAATGGAATTGCCGTACGCACACAGGTGCTTCAGACGTTTCAGGTCTTCATGATAACGGGCCTGGCCGGAATACCACTTCTCGACCTCGGGCGTCATCTCGGCGAAATCGTCCGGCGCCCAGAAGAATTTTTCGAAGGTATTCATGTACTGACTGCGGTAGCGCTCGACCTTGCCCTCAATCTGCTTCAGGCTCTTCACGTGGTCGGCCGTAAACGCCACCGGATGACCGCCGGCAATGCCGATCTCCCAAACATTCTCCGCCGAGCCGAAGTACTCCTCGCCGCGAGCCACACGCTTGCCGTTGATCTGGATCTCGGCGCCCATCGCATGGCCGAATTTCGTGATTGTCTTGCCCGGCCAGCTGACGGTCACCTGCGTATAAGACTTCGCCGGCACCGTCACGTCTTTGCTCTGTTTGCCGACCACCTGCTCCAGACCGTTGGTCAGCCAGACATTCACCCGGCCGACTTGCGGCGTGCCGGTCTTGTTGATCAATGTCAGTGTGCCGTTGATCGCTTCGCCCGGCTGCACAAACAGCTTCTGCGGACGGATTCCCGCCAACACCAAACCGCCCTTCGCCGGATTCTCAAAGCGCGGGTTCACCGTAATCTCGTACAGTTTCTTCTTGCCGTTACTGCCGGCGGACAACACCGTGCACCAGGACAGCAGCAACAGGATCAGGACGGTCGTTATTTGTTTCATTGGTCTCTCTCCTTGATTGTCGTCTTCCGTGCGTTCGACGACAGGCATGCCAGGCTTGTTTTCATACTCCAAAATACCTCGCCACCCCGAGCCTGTCAAGCACAAAAAGAATAAACTTTCAGAATAATTATTCCGGTTTATTATTGTTTTTGGCTTGACGCCGGACCGACCGTGCGCTAGCGTAGACCAACGGCACAGGAGTCCACATGAATACCACGACCATCAATCTGGGGAAACGAGCCGAGAAGGTCCGCCTGGCGATCGCCGGCAACATCGACAGCGGCAAGTGGCCCGCCAATTCGCGCCTGCCGACCGTCGACGAACTGTGCGAGATCCACGGCGTCAGCCGGTCGACCATCCAGAAAGTCCTAGCCCGTCTCGCCAATGACGGCATGATCCGGACCCAGCGTGGTTCCGGCTGTTTTGTCAATGCCGTACCCGAAGACCAGCAAGTGAGCAACACGATTGCCCTGATGTTCAACGGTACGATGGAGATGCTGACCGATATTCAGGACATCGTGACCGCGCACGGCTGTATGTTGACGTTGTATTCTCAGCGCCGGAACTCGTGGCAACCGAAATCCGAAGCCGCGTTTCTGCAGCAGGTCCTGGAACAACGGCCGCGGGCTTTGCTGGCCTTCTGCTCGCCCATCGGTTCCGACAACCGGCAATTGCTCAAACAAATCGCCGACAACGGCACGCGCGTCATTCACGTAGAATATTTCCGCCCGTCTTTGCCGGAGCAGGAGTACGTCTTGCCTGATTACGTCGGCTTCGGCCGCGCCGCCGCGGTGGCCGCGCTGATGGCCGGTTATCAGCGGCTGTACTACGTCGGCATGAAGCATGACGGTCCGTTCGGGCCCTTGATGCGCCAGGGCGTCGAGAACACGCTGCACACGCAGTTGGGCAGCACCGACGACCTGGTCACCATCGATCAGGACGGCGAACACTTCTATTTCCCGCTGCCGCAGCGCTCGGAGGCGCCCGAGAACACCCCGATTTTCGCCGAACTCGCGGCGCACGTCGGCGACACACCGGCGGCCTTCATCTGCAACTCCGCCGACCGTGCCCGTATCGTCCGCAACCGCCTGCAGGAACAGGGTCTGGACGTCCCCGGCCAAGTCGGGGTCGTCGGCATCCCGACCATCAGTGAGGACCGCGTTCGCTGCCTTACAGATTGTGTTGAGTTTGACGCGTTATCCCTGTATCGGGCCGCCATCAAAGCGGCGACGGACAGTTCCTCTGCCCCCGTCCGGCAATTGCTGCAGCCGCGGGTCGAGCATCGCGGCACTCTGCGCCGGTAGCGGACCAGACCGAACCGACACGCCAATGTATTGACCGGGAGAAGACAACCGAAGGAGAGAATCATGCGTTTGTCCTACCTGCTGATCACCGGCCTGCTCATCCTGAGCGGCCTTCCCGCCAGCGCCAAACGGAAGGCGCCGCCGCCACCGCCGGGCATCCACCTGTCGATCCGTCCGGACAAGATCCACTACGCCCCGGGCGCGACCGTGCATCTCGAGGGCTCGGTCTTCAACAACACCGCAGACACCATCGACCTGCAGTTGCGCGTCTCACTGATCACCGAGCTGACCGACCACAAGACGGTCGACAAACTGCGCCTGCGCGTCGCACCGCGGAAGACGGAAACGTTTTCCGCCAAACAGAAGCTCGGCAATATCGAGTACGGCTATGAAGTCCGGCTCGAAGCCTACAACGGCAGCAAGAAGTTGCCGGCTGCGCGGGACTGGTTCACCGTGTCCGACAACGTCTGGAAAGTCGGCATCGGCGGTATCAGCGGCGGGCCGATTCACAACTCGGCGCCGTACAAGAAAGAACAGATCGCCGGGCAAATGGAGAAGTTGCGCCGGAACTACTGCAACTGGTTTGAGAAACAGTTCTGGGCGCCGGACGACTGGGGCGAACTGACGCCGGAGACGGGCGCGGTCTGGTATAGCGGCCAAGCCGCCCGGCACGAGAGCGAAGCAAACATTCGCTATCAGATTCAGGAGGCCCACAAACGCGGCATCAAGGCCATCAGCTACGGCAAGTGCATGGCAGGCGGCGCACCCGGCTGGGAAATGGCGCGCGCCAGGCCCAACTGGTTCTGCACCAACAGCCGGGGTCACACCTTCGGCCGGCCGGCAAACGCCTGGGATCTGGACAACTGGCAGAAGGACAAGCCCGGCCAGGAGGAGCTCAATCACTATCGCGACTTCACCGGTTGCTGGACCTATCGCTGGGTCGACCTGCGCCGGCTTGACGCCCTGGATCACGGCATCAACGAGATGATCGCGTCCACCAAACAGTTTGGCTGGGACGGCTTCCGTTTCGACTCCGCCGGGTTTGCCGCCCGCTTTTCCGACGGCAAACGCCGCGGTCATGACGCCGTCAACACCCGCAACATGAAACGCCTGAAAACAAAACTCTGGGAGGCCTCCCCCGATTTTCTGTTCGGCTATAACACCAACAACCCCGCCGCCCGCGACGGCCGCGAGTATCCGAAGTCACCTGAAGACCCGATCGCCCAGGAGATCCGTGAAATGCTCGCCGGCGGCGGTCTGTGGATGGGCGAAGCCCTGCGCGAAGGCGTCATGCGCAACGGCCGCGTCCGCTACCGCGAGTGGAGCAAGTTCGCCGCCGACGAGGTCCGCTGCATCCGCACCATCAAACACTACGGCGGCCACTTCGTCTATTCCTATGGGCTGGGCAAAGCTAGAAATAAGGACCTCTATAAGTTCACCCTGGGCACCCTGATGGGCGCCCACCAATACACGGGCGCCCACGCCAAAGTGAAGTGGGCTGCCGACTGGGGCCCGTTCCTCACGCGCTGGTCCGGGTTCCTCTGGGACCATCGGCTCAAGGAACTGCCGAACACGGACAAGCGGGTCCAGGTCACGGCGGATCGCGAACTGTGGTACAAGGACTTCGCCAATATCCGCGTCGTCAGTCCGGATCGTGCCTTCGTGATTGTGCACCTGCTGAACCCACCGCCGAACGACAAAATCACGAAGTCGTTCGAACTCCCGCCGCCGGTAACCGGGGCGTCCGTGCACCTGCAGCTCGAGAATGGCCGGAAGCTCAAACAGGTCGTCTTCATCGCACCGGGAAAGCCGAACGTCGAGACAGAGCTGAAGGCCCAGGTCAAGGGCTCCAATGTGGCCGTTAAGACCCCCGGGTTCCCGATCTGGGGCATGCTTGTCTACGAGATCAGCGGTTCTTTCACCGTCCCCAAAGAAGTCCCGAAGTTCACCCCGCCGCTGACCAAAGACCAGTTGTCCGAAATCAAACGCGTCTGCGCCGATCCACAGATTGCGGTTGCCGACAGACTGCCCTCGCCCACGCCGCAACACTCGAGCGGCCTGCAGATCAAACCGATCACCGCGCCGAAGAATATCGGCACGCCGCCGGAACGTGTCGGCGGTCCGAAGGGCCTGGATGTTCTCGTTGCCGTCGGCCACTACCACTACGTCTACGACTTTCAGAAGATCATCCGACGATCCGTCTCGAAGGCCCGCGTGACCTACTGCGACTGGCAGCGCAAGAAGCGCGGCAAGGGACACGAGCAGCTCATCCCGAAGACGTGGGAGGAGATATTCAAATGCGACCTGATCATCCTGGTCAACCTGAGCGCCACGGCCCTGGGCAGTGAGCGTTTGACCCGGCTGGCTGAATTTGTCAAAGCCGGCGGCCGGGTCGTTGTCCTGGGCGGCAACTTCACCCTGGGCCAGGGATCCTTCAGCGGCTCGCCGCTGGAAGCCGTGCTGCCCGTGAAATGCCGGCCGGCGAAAGACATGTACGAGTTGGCCAAACCGCTGGCCATCGGCCCGGCAAGCGGCAAGGCGTATTCCGGCAGCCCGACGATGTATTACTTCAATGCGGTCGCGCCCCAAGCCGACGCCAAGGTCCTGATGTGGGCCGACAAGCTGCCGGTGCTCTATCAGCGGAATGTGGGCCAGGGAAAGACCTATGTCCTGGCGGCCGCGATGCACGGCGAATCGGTCAACGGCGAAACCCCGTTCTGGGCTTCAGCCAGTTGGCAGAAGGCCTTCGCCGACGCCATCACGAAGAGATGAACGCAGAACTCGATAGATGCGGGCCATCCCGTTAAGCAATTCTGAAGACAGAATTTCTTCTGGTGCGGCGGAAGACCGCCGCAAGAACGGAAACCGAACGTCCCATTTCGACGGAGGACAACCATGAGACGTTCAGCACTGACAAGACGATGGAGCGCGGCAACCGGCCGCGGATCACCATTACGAAAATCACTGATTCTGGCCAGAATCCGTGCCGGAATCCGAAAACTCCGGAAGCCGCGTAGCGGAGAGTCGTCGCGGTTTACCCTGATCGAGTTGCTGGTCGTCATCGCGATCATCGCGATCCTGGCAGCCCTGCTCCTGCCGGTCCTGACCCGAGCCAAGGAATCCGCGCGCCGCGCCTTGTGCATGTCGAACCTGCGCCAGATTCACGCCGGCGGCAATCTCTATGCCGGCGACTTCGACAACCGTTATTGCGGCGGCGGCAACACCACCTTCGGCCGCATCAACCGGAATCAGGGCAATATCTGTTTCATGCTGTCGGAGTACTGCGACGTACCGTTCACGTGGCAGGGCAAGCCCCACACCGGCCCGTCGTGGCCGTATCGCGACCGACCGGCAAAAAGCGACAGCGGCTGGAAGATCGCCCGACCCGATACCGTGATCCACTGCCCGAGCAATCGCCTCACCAATCATAACAAGGGGTGGACGACTTTCCGTGAGAACACCAGCTATCTGCTGACCGGCCTCGGCGTCTGCGGCTACGGCAATGACGGCGGCTACACCGTGGCCTACGGCTATCCGAATCCGGATCGGGTCGCGGAACCGGTGAAGATCGGCAGTGAGCCGAGTGGCGACAAGGTGTTTGCCATGGACCTGACATATGTCGAGCCCTGGACGGCGCCCTACGACCAGTTCTATACGCATCGAACCAGCCATCGCCAGGGGGGCCTGCCGGCCGGGGCCAACGTGCAGACCGGCGACGGCGCCGTGCGCTGGATCAAGGCAAGCGGTTTCAGCAGTATGGGCGGCAATACCGCCGGCCTGGGACGGCCGAACCCGTTCTACGTGCCGACCTGCGGCGGCATGCAGAAAGACGGCTACGCCCATTGGTTTGACGGTCTGCAGATCTACACGCCGAGCGGCGCCGTGCTCTGGGGCGACGGCGGCACCGGCAAGTATGAGCGTCTCTGGGGCTACTCGTTCTGAGAGAACCCTCCGGGACCTGCAATACAGCGGCGGATGGCGTTGTTGCTTCGCGTTCCCGGACTTCCGCCCGGGCATAGCCTCGTCTTCCTGCCCCTGATCAGCGCGAACCGGAGACGCCCGCCCCGAAACGGGTTCTGACGGATTTCGGCTTGCCGGAAAACGCAGGAGGGGCTCGGCATCCCGGCATAGGCCAACCGCCGTTGGGCGGGCGCGATCGCCGGCAACTGATGACAACACCTGATCGCTCGGGCAGATACTGCCGGGCCGGCGGGAAACGTGACGGATCTTGACAGGGGGGCTCGCCGGCAATATCCTGGACCTTCATGCCAGCGCCGTTCGAGTGCCGGGGAAAACGACCAACCATGGGAAAGGGGTACACATGCGCACCTGTGACATTCTGGAGAAATCGCAAGCCGGCGAAATCCTGGCCGGCCAGGAACTGGTTCATCTGCTCTCACTGGCGCCCGACAGCGCCGATGCCTATGCCGTCATGGCCGAAGCCTGCCGCGTCTCGAAGGAGGTGAGCGATGGCCAGGCCGAAGTCCACGCGCAGTTCGCCATCAACCTGGCGCCCTGCAACTGTGACTGCCTGTTCTGCTCCTTCGCCAAGGTCAACGGTGTTTTTCAAGAAGCCACCGAACTCGGCGTCGACGACCTGATCCGCTACACGCAGCAGTTTGAGGCCGACGGCGCCAACGCCGTCTTCATGATGGCGACGGCTCATTTCTCTTTCGGCCGCTACATCGAACTGGCACAGGAAGTCCGGCGCAACCTGAAACCGGAGACGACGTTGATCGGCAACGTCGGCGATCAGTCGCTTGAACACGCAGTCCAACTGAAGGAGGCTGGATTTGCCGGCGTCTATCACGCCCTGCGCCTGCGGGAAGGGACCGACACGACGCTGTCCCCGGCGAAACGGCGGGAAAGCATCCGGAACTTCCAGGAAGCCGGCCTGCGCGTCGGCACCTGCGTCGAACCCGTCGGCCCCGAGCATACGAACGAAGAACTGGCCGAGATGATCGAGTTCACGGCGTCCTTCAACCCGTCCTACAGCGGCGCTGCCCGCCGTATTTCCATCCCCGGCACCGCGATCGCCAAACGCGGGATGATCAGTGAGCTGCGCATGGCCCAGGTCGTCGCCGTCACGCGTTTGGGTATGCCGCGCACCGTCCTGGGCAACTGCACGCACGAGCCGTGCACCCTCGGCGCCATCGCCGGCGCCAACCTGTTCTGGGCCGAAGTCGGCGCCAACCCGCGCGACGTCGAAGCCAGGACCGAAGAGGGCCGCGGCGAAACCGTCGCCGACTGCCGCAAGATCTTCGCCGAAAGCGGCTGGGCCGTCTGGGACCGGCCGTCCCGGTATTATGCACCTGCCGCTGTCGCCGTCGAGGCGTGACCCCGGCCCAAATTCGCGGCCACCCGCAGAGGTGTGTCGGCGGCACGCGTCGCGCCACAGCCCCCCCGCGGCCCCTTAGCTCCACCCTCCGCGAAAAGGGTGAGTAAAGCTGCTCGGCCTCAAATCCCCAAGGGATTGTGGTGTCCCGCTCCGAGAAAGACCCCCGTTAGCTCGTCTGACGGGTGAATGAGTTGTTTAAGTCGGTACCGCCCCCCCGTCTCCCCTTGCTTCAGCGGCTTTGTGAGCATGCTCGCAAAGCCGCTGAAGCAAGGGGAGTTTGAGGCGGGAACAGACGTCGCACTAAACAACCCATTCACCCACGACACAATGCCGTGGGGGTCTCCAGAAGGCTTTTCGCGGCAGGTGTAGCTACACCCACCGCGAAAAGCCATTGCCCACCTGTCAACCTGTGTGGCAAAAGGGCGCGGCGGACAGCTACTGCACTGTTCTACCACTTCCCGTTTGCTTTTGGCTCTGCTTGGCCAGCCCAACAGAGCCAAAAGAGAACGGCGTGAGAAGTGCATGCCGGAATCTGGTCAACAGCCGGCTTGCGTGCGCCGCCCCTCCGATTGCGGCTCGCACTGCCGGCGGCGGCGGTAGGCGCTCGGGCTCATCCCCGTCCGGCGCCGGAAACGCCGGGAGAAGTAAAACGGACTGCGGAAGCCGAGCGCGGTCGCCACCTCGTTGACCCGCATGCCCGTGTGGTCAAACAGATAGCACGCCCGCGAAATGCGCAGACGATCCAGATACTGCAGTGGCGACATCCCCAGATCACTGCGGAACAAGAGGCCTAAATGCGAAACGCTGACACCGGCAACCGCCGCCAGGTCGGCAAGCGCGATGTCGTCCTCCAGATGTCGCACCAGAAAGGCCTCGGCTCGGGCCACGCGTTCGTCGAGACCGACCCGGCGGCTCGCCGGGTTGACGGTATCGAAATGAATCAGGACCTCCTCGAACGCCGCCAGCGCGAACTCCTCCCAGTGCGACGACGGCCGCTGAGCAGCGTCCACCACGCGTTCGAGGGCGTCGAAGATCCGGTTGCGGACCGGCGCGGCGGCGACGGTCAGTTTGCCGATGCCGGGCAGAACTTCCGGCCAGTTCAGCCACTGCTCCCAGTGCGGCCGCGGATGGAACTGCACCCAGTTGATATTGAGCCGGGGCGTCATCGTGTGTTCGTGCAGGTGCCAGGGGGTGCCGGGCCGCATGAGCACGGCTTCACCGGCGGCAGCGAACATGCCGGCATCGCTGCCGTCGCCTGCTGCCACCCGACAGACGCCGGCAACCGTGTACTGCAGATGCCAGTGTGAGGATCCCTCCGGCTTGACTGTCTCCCACTGGTCTGCCGGATGCCCGCGACCGCGGACCGGGCCATGCCAGGAGACAATCCGGGCGAGCTCAAAATTATCCACGCCAATGTTCTGCCTGTGGGCCATGCAGCACCTCCCGCACTCGTCTTGAGCGATGGACAAATATAGTCAGATCGTACAGGTTTTCCAGTGAATCAGCCATTTAGGAGGAGCCGGGAAACGACTATACTGATGACGATGAAATCCCTGCTGTCCCGGCAAACAGACGGAGTTGCGGAACGGTGGGGGAACCCGGATCGGCCGCAGGTTTGTGACGGCCGCTTTGTACCCCAACAGTCCGCGGCCCCCCGGAAGAATCACAGGCGCCCTCAGACAGGGTGGTTCAAGGAAACGGAGAAGGCTGACATGCGTTTCATTCCGACTGCAGGAACGCGAGCAATTCGATCCTTATTCACGCTGATTGAACTGCTCGTAGCAATCGCAATTCTGGCAATCCTGATGTCGCTGCTGCTGCCGGTTCTGTCGCGGGCTAAGGAGTCTGCCCGCCGGGTCACCTGCATGTCGAATCTGCGCCAGATGGTGCTGGCGTCGTTTCAATACGGCGACGAATACGACGGTTCCGTTGTGGTGCCGGACGAGAACACGGCGCATGCCTGGGGGAATTCCGGGTTATCCTGGTGGGGCGGCGAGCCGTGCATCGACGCGAAGCGGGCCAACAAGCAGCGGCCGCGAATCCTCAACCTCTATCTTGATCACGAAGACAGCCGGGTGTTCCTGTGTCCGTCGGATCCGCCGTCAACGCAGAGTACGGCCAACGGGATCTCCGCGGTGTACTACGGCCGCTGGGGCAACAGCTATCTGTACAACGGCCACGCGGCCCGGTTTACGCAGAACATCTGGACTGTCGACGGCCGCTGGCTGCAGGGCAAGTATACGCGTGTCAGCCAGGTGCAGTACCCGGACCGCACCTGGAGTTTCGGCGAGTGGCCGTTGTGGGATGTTGCCGGCAACTACGACCGCAACAACTGGGTGGCCGGCGAAAACTGGCGCTGGTCCCTGCATGAGCACGAGGCTGTGCCGTTCGGCGACCGGACCGCAAACGTGCTGGCGTTCTTCGACGGTCACATCGACGCAATCGACCTGCAGCCGGGCGTTTTCAACTGCGAGACCTACACCTTCGACGACGAGTAACCGCCTGGATGACATCGGCGGAGATCCGTCCGCGGGGGAATTCCCCGGATGATCTGTTCATCGATTTGCCGGCGTCTGTTTTGACATCGATCTCTGCCGCCGGTAGCTTATTTCCGATTATACCAGGTACCACATGTCACCAAGGAACAGCCCGCATGATCACGATCTACACCAAGGCCCACTGCGACAAGTGCGACGACATCAAGCGCAAGCTGAAGGAGGGCGGCGTTGCGTATGCCGAGAAAAGCACGACCGAGAAAGAAGTAATGCAGGAGCTCGTCGGCAAACTGAAGGCGGCCGGCCTGAACAATCCGATGCTCCCAGTCCTCGAGTTCGACGACGGCTCGGTCGTGTCCAATGATATGGGTCTCTACAAAGAACTGAAACAGCGCCAGATCCTCTGATGCCGGAGATCCCCAGGCGAACGGGGGGCCTCGGCCCGGGATATACCTCTGACGCACGACGGCGGGATTTGCGATGTCTTCGAAGCCGTCATGCGCTTTGACGTATGAGATTTTGCTCTGATCGCCCGTACCGATTCGTCTACAGACTGCGGACGGCGGAGATCAGGTTTTCGGTGGTGATGCCGAAGTGCTCCCAGACCTCGTCCATGCCGTCGGCCGGGGCGATCCGCGGGTCGACGATGCCGACATGCGCCAGCGGCAGTTTGCGGCCGGACGCCCGGGACGACACCAGGCTGGCGAACCCGCGCAGGCCGGAGTAGCGGTTGCCGATCAGGCCGTCCTCGATGGTGGCGATGCCGGCCGGGTATCTGGCAATCAGGCGGTCCAGGTCGCCGTCATTCAGCGGCAGGCCGTTGACGACGTAAGCGTCGGCTTCGCCGTCAAGGGCTTCGGCCGCTTCCAGGGCGAGGAAGCCGGTGGCGCCAAAGGCCAGGATGGCTTTGCGGGCGCCGTCGTTGATCCGCAGTTCCGTCAGCGGCTCCCACTTGGCATCGTTCTCGAACAGCACGCTGCCGTCGGCCTTGGTCAATACCGGGACCTTATCCCGCGGGATGGCGATGATGTGGCCGCCGTGATTGGCTGCCATATCGATGGTCGCGACGAAGGCGCCGCGGATATCGGCCGGGGCGTAGAACCGGTGCAGGTAGGGCAGATACCCGATAGCCAGGTTGATCCAGTCCAGCGACCAGCCGGAGAAGTGGTCGCGGCCGGTCAGAGCGCCGACGTGGGACAGGTGCATGACAGCGTTCAGACCTTCGTTGACGCCGTTCAGGTTGCGCTGGTAGCGCCACATTTCCAGGCCTTCGCGGGCGATGCCTTCAAAGAACGCGGCGAAGGTGGAGAAGACATTCAGGGACTTGCCCTGGCCGCTCAGCGCCAGGCCGTTGGCCATGATCGCGGAGACCTGCTCCTCGATGCTCATTTCGAAATGGTGGTTCTCCGGAATCGCCGCCACAGCCTTGTCGAGCTTGGTGGACGGGTTCAGGTCGCAACTGACGACATAGACGCTTTCCGGGTAGGTCTTGGCGACCAGTTCGTAGGCTTTCTGGCTGCCGCCGCGCGGGCTTTCCTTGGCGCCGGCGCCGGGGAGTTCGACCTCGTTCAATTTCGCCGGATCGATGACCAGATTTTCACTGCCGGGGGCCGGCCGGGCCTTGGTGACGACCACCCGCGGGTCGGCGCCCTTCAGTTTGTCCATGGCGTTCTGCTGCGCGTCATTCGGCGTCATCATCGCCGTACCCAGGACGTCGGCCTCTTCACGGCCCTTCATGGAGCCGTCGTGATGGCCCTTGCCGCCGGGCAGGTCGTTGACCAGGAAGATGCACTCCAGCATCGGAATGACGTCGCGATAGCTCATCAGTGAGCCGGGGATCCAGACGTCCTGGCTGATGTCCACGCCGTTGTCACCGGCAAACTTCTCGGTTTCGGCGAGGATGCCGTTCTCTTCGGCGAACGCCTTCAGCGACTGCTGCCTGCCGGTCGGATAAATCAGGGCCGGCTTCCCTTCCTGCGCCAGCGCGAACGCTTTGCGGTAGGCACCATAAAGTTCTTTCTGGTTGTGCAGCGACTCGACCTCGATCACTTCGATGCCCAGGGCCGCGATGATCGGCCGTGGATCCTTGTCCATGATCGCCTTGTTGGAACCGCTGAGCTGGATGCCGTTGCGGTGCATGACAAAGGTGACCGGGGCGCCGTGGAGATCAGCGCCGTTGAAACCGTTCAGCGCCTGGCCGGAAATCCAGCCGGCGTCGCCGCAGTGGCAGATAACCCACGAACCGTCGCCGTAGTGCGCCTTCTTACCGAGCGCCTGGCCGACGGCCGTCGGGATCATGACGCCTAGACGGCCGCCGCTGAGCTGCGTGCCGCCGGGGACCCACGAAACGTGACCGGCGATGTCCAGGCCGCGCCGGAACTCGTCCACCACAATGTCTTCACCGAGGAAGCCGAAGGCGGCCAGCGCACCAAAGTAACCGATGCTGCAATGGGCGTTCTCAATCGTGTACTCGACCTTCTCGTAGTCGGTCACCGCCAGGGACAGCGTCAGCGCCGGGATCAGGTCCAGACCGCCGCCGAGGTGGTCGAGCTCGCCGATCTTCGCCAGCGACGCCAGAGATTTGATTGCGACTTTGGCGCCGTCGATCGCGACAGCATCCAGGGCGGCCACGTCATCGTCGCTGAGCTCGGCCTGCCGGCTGATGTCGATGGTCAGCGGCAGGACCTCGGACTTGACTTCGTCGCGCATATAGTGGGATTTGCCGATCAGGGCGATGTTGCGTTCCTGCTGACTGCGCAGGGCGTGGTCGAGGTTACTCATGAAGCGACTCCTGGGCTGCTTGAATTGCCATATCAAAATACTACAATGATCGTTGTCGGGACGAACCGCCCACTATAGATGAGTTGCCCGGATTATCAACCGGCTCAAATTAAGGTTGCGCAATTTCAGAATGGCCCGCGAGACCGAACGTAAATTCCTCGTCTGCAGTGACGAATGGCGCCCGAGTGCCACGCCTAAACGCTATGTCCAGGGCTATCTGACCCGGGGCGGCGGCGTCAGCGTCCGGGTGCGCATCGTTGAAGACCATGCCTGCCTGACCATCAAAGGCGAGTCCGAGGGCGCCAGCCGCAGTGAATTCGAGTACGACATCCCGCTGGATGACGCCCGCAAGATTCTGGCGGAGATGTGTCAGAGCTCGATCATTGAGAAGACCCGGTCCAAGGTCGAACACGGCGACTGGACCTGGGAGGTCGACGTCTTCCACGGCGAAAACGACGGTCTGGTCATGGCTGAAGTGGAATTGCCGCACGAAGACGCCGAGGTCGAACTGCCGGACTGGGTCGGGCAGGAGGTGACCCACGACGGCCGCTTCTACAACGTCTACCTCGCCGAGAACCCGTTCTCGACCTGGTCCGACTCCCCGGCCTGACAACCGTGCCGCGGCGGCCCGGCGGCCCCGCCGCCTGCAGATCTATGCCGCCGGGGAATCGTCGTCGCCGGTAAAGACCCGGCGGTAGAAGCCGATGGGGAAGGCGATAACCCGCAACGGCCATTCGCCCAGCACCGAGACAAAGACGTGACGGGACAGCGTGCTGGTCGGCTCCTGGATCCGGTGGGCCAGCAGCACACTGGCGCCTCGCAGACCGGCGCTGATCAGAAACACCAGGTGGTACGGTCCCCATTCACGCCCCGCAGCTTCATAGCTGAACGTCTCGAAATGCGTCAGAAACTCACCGCCGACCCAGGCGCCGATGCCGCCCGCAATGCTGGGAACACTCCAGACCGCGGCGATGAACATGCTCCGGTTTCGGCGCGGCGCGAGTTTGAGGACGAACCCGTTCTTGGCTACCTGCATACCCGCGTTGAGGCAACTGTCGAAGACAAAGAACGGCAGCAGGATCAACACCGCGGTCTCTCTGGTGATGATGAAGAACGCCAGCGGCGCCATGGGCTTGAACAGCGAGCAGAGCACCAGCAAGGGCCGGTGTCCGTGCCGATCCGCCAGTTTGCCCCAGAACCCGGCGGAAATCATGTAGCCTGTGCCCATTGCCGCACTCAACGTTACCGCCTGCCACTGCGGCATCGCGAATTCTTTGAGCAGGTAGAAGATCATGAATGACGCGGCAAACATGGCTGACGCGCTGTAGGCACTGCTCCAGACGATAAAGCTGCGGCAGCCGCGATGCCGGAACGGTTCGGCCAGCAACTCGAACGTCCCGCGTTCGGGGGAGGTCAGGTTCTGCGGTTCCGGAACCCGGAAGAACAGCAGGATGTCGATGATGCCGCAAGTCGCACCAATCACCACGGTCGCCGTGAACACGTACGCCAGCGGGACGTCCAGCAGCTTGCGCGTCACGAAACTGGTGACCGCCAGTCCCACGCTGACGACAACCCAGGTCCCCCACAGCCAGCGATAGCGCTGCCCCCAGTAGCGGTTCAGGATCCGCTTCGGGATCATATCGCCCATCCAACTGAACCAGATCGGCGAGCCGATATGGACCAATGCCGAGGCACTGACCATCATGCACAACATCAAGACGATGCGCCAGTCGGTCGACAGACCGGAAAGCACGACAGCCACCAGGACCACGCCGAACCACATGGCGCGGCCGGTAATGAACAAGACCATGAACGCCGGCTTGCGCGTGCGAATGCGATTTCCGAGAAACGCGCCGACAAACTGCAGGGCGAACATGATCATGGCCGCCCCGCGCAGGATGCCGATATGTCGCGGCTGGAAACCCACTTCCTTCAAGAAGTCCGTCACGATCGCGCTGCCGACGCACGGCATATAGACCATGGCCAGCATGCCGGCAATCGTGACGATGGAAAGGGAACGGCGCAGTTGCGCCTTTTCCTCGCAGGACATGGAAGAGCCTCCTGACAGTCAATAGGGATCTCCATGACCGCGGATGCAACCCCGCGTCCGGCATATACCGGGATTTGCCCCCGGCATACCATCACGGTTGCCCATCGCCGCGGCGATTGTTTCCAGGTAATCCGGCGGACCGGATTCCTTCCGGCAGACCGCCGGCTGTCCCCTGCCGCAGATCCAAGGCGGTGCCGACACACCGCACTCCCAAAAGGCCTTCGGCTCTACAAGACGACGGCCGGCGCCGAACCATCTTGCGCCGGACCTCAGGGCCTGCGCAGAGATTAGTTGGTGTTTTGCCGGGAGCAGTTTTGGCTCTCGGGCAGGCATGATTGACGATCGTAGCGAGCTACGTGAGGATTGAATAACGAAACTGAGAGCCAAAAAGGCCCCGGCCAAGTGAAACAATTGGGATACAAAGCACCAAGTTATTTTTGCGCCGGCCCTCAGTACGCGTTGTCCAGCTCTTCGTAGTACAACAGCATCTGCCCGACGGACGGCTCCACGGTGGATACCTTGCCTGTTTCGGGTCCCGGCGTCGACCAGCGCGCCGAACCATCGCCGAACATCACATTGAAACCTTCCCGGCCATGGGATTGGTAGAGAGACACGGTGCCGTTGGTCCAGCCGTGAACCGGCACGAACTCCGAGAAGACAACACGGTTGCCGTAGTGCCGCAGGCGCCAGTCGAACGGAACCATATTGCCCAGGTACTTCGTGCTGTCCCCGTGGAACCGCGCCAGATAGGAGCTCCTGACCTTGTCACCGCCCCAGGCATTCCCCGGTCCGTTGTACATAAGCAAGTCGTCGGTCTGGCCGTAACATCCGCGACTCGGGCAATAGTACACCAGGGGGTCCTTGATCAGTCCCTCACGATAAAGCAGACCGAGATTCATCCGCTTCAGCGGGGAATAGTCGTAGTACATCCAGTACGTTGTCGGCGTCGACGTCGACCGCCAGGCAAAGGGTCCGCGGCCGTTGTGTTCCTCGGCATACATGGGGATAGCCATCCCGCTCTGGCGCAGGTTGTTCAGACATACCACCCGCCGGGCCTGTTCCCTTACACGACCCAACACCGGGAGCAGGATCGCCGCCAGGATCATGATGATGCTGATTACCACCAGCAGTTCTATCAACGTAAAGCGTAATCGTCTCATTCTTTCGGTCCCAGTTTCACGGGTTTGGCAAAGTCATCCTGCATCGTCCGCGGCAGGGCGAAGACATCGCCGTCACGATTACAGAAGTACAGGTTCGAAATGGATTCCTTGACGCCGTTGCCGTCAGCCCAGTACGCGTAGAAGTCCGGGTGCGCGTGAACCGGGCGCCGGGCATACGTGTGATTCCGTTCGCTGCCGACAGTCAGAGTGCGCAGTTTCTTCCAGGACGTGCCGCCGCGACTTTGCCACATAGCCATCTCGCCGCCCGTGGCATAGGCCTGCGGGCCGGAAATGGTCGGAGCGACCAGGCGGATCCCGTCCTTTTCGAAATAGAGCGAGCCCATGTCGTAGTTGTGGTCGGAGGTCGTCACGGTCGTCAGGTCCCATGTCTTACCCGTCCAGCGGAACAACTGCCAGCGGCGCGGGTCGTTGGTCTTCGTCGGCTGCGGCCCGCCGCTGGTCACCACCAGAATCAGTGGGCGACCGTCGGCATCCAGCCGTATGTCTTTCAGATAGACATTGTGCTTCGTTTTGATGAAGTCGTGGACCAACGCCGGGCTGTCAATGGCCTTCACCGGCAGTTCGAGTTTGCGGCCGGCGGCAGTCTGCCAGGTGCGACCGTGATCCGCACTCTCGATATAGTAGAGATTCGTCCGCCGATCCAGGCCGCCCTTCGGCGGATGGTAGTTGAACGCCGAACAGACTTTGCCGTCCCGCGCGGCGCTGATCTGGTAATGGCCTTTGCCGAAAGCGGCCAGCCGCGTCCAGGCCGACCAGGACTTGCCGTCCCTGCTGCTCATAAAAAACAGCGTGCGGTCCACCGGGTTGTTGTACTGCGTGAAGAACGCGATGAACCCCTGCTTCTCGTGCCAGACCTGGAAGTACGAGAAGTTGCTCAGCGGCACCGCCCTGCCGTTCTTTATTCGCGTGGCGGCAATACGTTCAAATGTGTCGATGTTGTACGGCTTGGTGCTGCGATGCACATACGACGGCCGCATCCGCCCGTGCGACGTGGAGAAGATCCAGATGTAACCTTTGGCATCGACGGAGATGACCGGGTTGTCGTGCGGGTCCGACGTCGACTTATCCAGCAGAATTGTCGGGCGCGGGACCACCTTTCGCTTATGATCGTAGTAGCCCACCATATGCAGCAGCTGCTTGTTGCTGTCTTTAGTGGTGCCGCCGTAGCAGAAGAACGTCTTCCGGACTTTGGCGCAGTAGACGGCGAACGGCCGGTGTTTGGCGCAATAGGTTCCCAGGCCGCCGCCGTATTTCGGGCCGCCCGGCCAGGCACACCAGATGCCGCGATAGCCGTCGGCTTTCTGATTCAGCGGGATCTTCTTCGGCCCGGACTTGGTCGTGTCCCATGGTTTCGCGGCCGACACCGAGATTGCGGACAGCAACAGGGCACTGCAGAGAATCCGCCGGATCATGTTGTCTCCTCTCGCACCATGAGTTTTGCGGTTCCCGTCGGCAGGAGGACCTTGGTTCTCGCGGCCCCGTCAAGGAGGTCCTTCCAGTTGTCGCCAACAAGGACCTCCTTATCCGGCTCACCGAAGTTCGCCAGGAAGAGGTAGCCTTTGCCGTCCAGTCCGACAACCTGTACGCCGCGGACATCCGCCTCGCCGCACTCCCAGGCGGAGACTCGATCCGCGAACTGCGCGGTGGCGTCGACGTCGGCTGAAGCCAGGGTCGCCCAGCCGGCATCAAGGATGGTTGCATTCGCATCGACCATCTTCGCCGGGCCCTCGAACGCGCTCCAGCAGAGCTCTTCCACGTAGAGGCTGTGGTATTTGCCGCCACACCGCTGGCGATGGCGAACCACACTCAGGCTGTCGGCGCCATAGATGCCCACCGCCGCGATCCGGCCGTTGAGATTCGCCCAGGTGGACTCCAGCGATACGGTGGATACATCCTCCGTTGCCGGTGCTTCGAAGACCTCCTTGCCCGTGGCCGTGGTCAACTCCAGACGGAAGTCGTTGAACAGGTCGTTGGGCAGGTTGAGGTGCAGGGATTTGGCCGACGTGATGGCGATGCGGCAATCAGTCGCACGACAAAGCTGCAGACCCAGCATGGTATGACCATCCGGCAACGCCGCAACGGCAAGCCGATTGGTTGCCAACTCGCTGTGGCGCCAGCCTTCGGCCATGATCACGTCAATGCCTTCGACCACGCCGCCGGCCGTGACGAAACCGCCGTCGAACTCGGCGATGTGAGGCGGCAGCAGATTGCGCTTGCCGCAGTCTCCCGCGGGACAGACGCGGCCGCCCAGGTTGTACAGCCAGTCCGCCAGCAAGCCGTCGTCCGGCGGCAGGCAAAGGCCTTGGGCCAATCCGTTGGCGCGCCACGCAAACGACGCGATCCGCGTCGGACAACGATGCAGAACGTCGCCGTGTTCCGGCTCGCTCCAGCCGCCCGCAAGTGAGACTTCACAGGCGTCGTCCGCGTCCTGCGAATCAAACATTTCCGGGCAATTGTGCAGGTGCGTAGCCAACATGCCCAACACGCAGGCGCGGTCGGACTCCAGTCGCGTGATGTAGTAAGGGCTGATGCTGCGGACGTGCTGCAGGCGTTTGCCGTAGAACGTGCCGTTGCCGTTGAACTCCTGTTCGGTGCCGATCCATTCCAACTGGCCGCGGATCAACTTCTGCGCAAACGCTTCGCCGAACTTGTCGGCCGCCAACGTCAAAGTCGGCAGCAGGTACTCCTGGCAGTAGGTGTAGCGCACGCGGGTGTCGCCGCCGATGCGGCAGAGATGGCCGTCGCCGAAGACCATCTGGCGGACCACCTGCCAGAGATCATCGCCGTGGTGATAAAGCGACTCCGGATTGGGCAAGTCCAGCGCCTTCATGTCGAAATGCAGCATCGCCATGTTCGACAGGCAGATCACCTGATAGCCGACGTTCATGTAGCCGTGATGGTCCAGCGCGAAGTTGGGGAAGAAATTCGCTCCGCGGAAACGCTCGGCGATCGACTTGCCGGCAACGATGCGCTCGTCCGTTTCGTCCGCGGCAACGCTGATCGAGTTGATCAACAGCAGATGCGCTTCCTCGCGGAACTCCTCGACCCGCGGGTGATCCGGATACATCGCCGCGGTCCGCCAGAGAACCGCGCCGTTCCAGAGATTCGATTCCGGCACGTTCTTGCCGCTGCGATTCCAGATATCGCCAACCACGCCGGTGGGCCGACCAAAGGTCGCAGCGCCGTCTTTGATGGCTTCACACTCGCTCAACAGCATGGCGCGGAGACCGTCGCGGTCGGGGTCGGTCAAGTGCGGCTCCAGCCAGGGGATGGCATGCATCATGCGCTCGACACCGAGAGAACTGACCCAGGTGCGGCCCCAGGAGGTGCTGTCGGTGCAGGTACCCGGACCGGTCACATGGCTGAAGAGACTGAAGCGGAACGCCGCCAGCGCCCGCTCCAGCGCCTTGTCGCAGACCGCAGCGTCCAAACCATACTGCGGGCCGAGCGTGCCAAGCACGGCCATCGCCGAGAGAAATTTCTGGTTTGTCTGCACCCCCCAGGCGTTATAACCGGTACCGTAGCAGCCCAGCCCCGGATGCCCTGAGATCGGATACCAGAACTCCTCGGCGGCAGCCCATTTGGACAGCAGCGTCAGCGCAGTTTGGATTTCGGCGGTTGCGGTCGTCTGTTGCAGCGCATTCATGATCACGTGTGCTTTCGGTTGGTGGCAGGAGGACGGGCCTGGCGGAAACGGGGCCGGGCGACACCTCTTCCAATAGTGATTCTATAACAACATATCCGTGAACCACTTGCAAAAAATGCGGCCTTCCGCTATGTTTTTGCATTATTCTGCTGAACTCGACATTAAACTGCATGAGCATTGGTGCTGACTGGCAACGCTGGAGCGTCTAGGTAATCCTGCGGACCCGCCGTCGTCCAGGGATCGGGACCTTGGCAGGGCGCGGCAGGATTCCTTCTAATGGAAGACACACGCAGGCAAATTGATGAACTGGAGCAGGAACTGCAGGCGGCCGAAAAACTGCTGGATGTCCGGTTTACCATTATTGACAACAACGGCGTGTTCCACGCCCGCGGCAGGGGTTGCGTACTTGGTCATCCACGGCAGTCGCACCAGACCAACGCAGTCTGTCGTCTCGGTTTCTGCCAGGCCTGCATTGACCATTGCCGCTACGCCATGAACGCCGTCGGCGAGAGACAGGCTGGTCCGTTCACGCACACTTGTTGGAAGGGCCTGCACGAAGTGGTCATGCCGCTGCACTGGCGGGACGTACATGTCGGCAACCTGTATGCCGGCATCTGGCGCGCGCCCGTCGAGGGCGATGCGGTGGCGCAACGCGGTCTGCCGGAAGAGTTTCATCAAACGCGCCGGCAGTTGCCGGTGCTGTCCCCCGACCGTCGGGATCAGCTGCAACAGGCCATGCCGCTGATCGCCGCCGGCATCCTGAGCCAATTGGAGCATATCCTTGTCGGTTCATTGAAACAGAACCGTCGCGCCGCTATCCTGTTGTTTCTGCATCGGCATTTTTCCGATCCGGTCGCTTTGGAAGACTTGGCGCTGGAACTCGGGCTTTCGTCGTCGCGCACCAGCCATGTGGTTCGCGAACACTGTCACCGCAGTTTCCAGGAGCTGCTGCTTGAGACCCGAATGAACGCCGCTCAGGCCCTGCTGCAGACGTCGAATCTGAAGGTGCGCGAGATCGCCAAACGCGTTGGCGTGCCGAATGAATACCATTTCAGCCGGCTGTTCAAGCGGACCTTTGGCCTGCCGCCCGGGAAATACCGACAACATCAAAGGAGGAGGTAGCAGATGAGACTTGGAGGACCAATCTTTGCAGAATACGACAACCCCGGACAGTGGGTTTCGGCCACGCGCGCTCTCGAATACGGTGCGGTCTTCTGTCCCGTCGATCTCGAAGCGGAAGACGGCCAGGTAAAAGCCTATGCCGGTGCCGCCAAAGGCGCAGACATCACCATCGCCGAAGTAGGCGCCTGGAGCAATCCACTCAGTCCGGACGACGAAACGCGAACGGAAGCCTTGGAGAAGTGCAAGAAGTCATTGGCGTTGGCGGAGGCCATTGGAGCACGCTGCTGCGTCAACATCGCCGGCTCCCGCGGGGACGTGTGGGACGGCGCGCACAGCGGCAATCTAACGCCGGAGACCTTCGATCGGATCGTGCAGACCGTGCGCGAGATCATCGACGACGTCAACCCGCAGCGGACGTTCTACACGTTGGAGACGATGCCGTGGATGTACCCGGACACCGCCGACTCCTATGTCGATCTGGTGCAGGCCATTGACCGGCCGCAGTTCGGCGTCCATTTTGATCCGGTGAACCTCATCAGCAGCCCGCAGCGATACTACAACAACACGGAGTTGGTGACGGACTTCGTCGAGAAACTCGGTCCTCAGATCAAGTCGTGTCACGCCAAGGACATCTTCCTGCAGGACCAGTTGACGGTGCATTTGAACGAGGTCCGGCCCGGCCAGGGCGCTCTCGACTATCCCGCCTTTCTGCAGGCAATTGCGGCACTCCCCGAGGATGTCCCGGTCATGCTCGAGCACCTGTCTTCGGCAGAGGAATACGCCGAGGCCGCCGCCTTCATCCGCGAGACCGCCGCCGACGCGAAGCTGGAGTTCAACTTCACGGCGTGAATGGTTGGCGGACGCCGGCATTCCGGCGCGGCCTGTCCGCCTTGCGCCGGGTCCATCCCGGCACACTGCCGCGTTCGGGTCGCCGCGGTTCAGTCGGCAATGAAGGTGATTTCCTTCTCGACGATCTCCTGGTTCTCCCGGCGGCGGACAGTCAGGGTGATCTTGCTGCCGGCGATGAGTCGGGGCATCCAGCGGCGGACGACAATGGCGTACTGCACCTGGGCCAGACCGCCGAGCGCCTGTTTGCCGATGGCGATGATCTCATCTTTCGCCTTCAGCCCGGCCTTGGCGGCGGCTGACTTGGGATCAACCTTGCCGACCCGGATAAAGGGGTCGCGGGCGCCGGGACGGGCGATGGAAAAGCCGAGCTTCGCCGGCCGGCGTTCCTCGAGTTTGTACGTCAACTCCACGGTCTGCCCCTGGCGGATCAGCCGGGTGGTCATTTGCGTACCGGCCGGGTAGATGCCGAGCACGCCGGCGAACCGGCTGGCGTTCCAGACCGTATACCCCTGAGACTCAAAAATCAGATCGCCGGCCTGAAAGCCGATCTTGGCGGCGTCCGAGCCTTCCTCGACTTCTGTGACGAGGACCCCGAATTGCGGGGCCTTCTTCGTATCGGTCTCAAACTTGAGCCCCAACAGGCGGCCGTGCCAGACGTCGAGGCGTTTCGGGTCCTTCAACACCGGGACCCAGGCCTTCACCTGATTTGCGGGGATGGCGTAGCCCAGGCCCGTATTCGAGCGCAGGCCGATGCGGGTCTCCACCAGCCCGTTCACTCCGACAAGTTCGCCCCGCAGATTCAACAGAGGCCCGCCGGAGTTGCCGGGATTGATCGGGGCGTCGGTGACAACGGCATCATTGTAGCGGCCGCGGCCGCGATACTGGTGCAGCCCGGAGATGACGCCGCGACTGACGGTCGGCGTCTGATCGACCAGACCGATGGCCAGCGGGTTGCCGATGGCGATGCAGGGATCGCCGACCTTGAGTTTATCGGAGTCGCCGAACTTGATGTAGGGCAGCTTTTCGTCGGTCTTGAGTTTCATCAAAGCCAGGTCGCCCTGGCGATCGCGGCCGACAACCTTGGCGGTGTAGGATTGGCCGTTGCCCAAACGCACATTGAAGTCGATCTCATCGCCGACGACGTGCTGGTTGGTGATCGCGTAACCGTCCGGCGAGATAACGGCACCACTGCCGCTGCCGCCGGCTTTGCGGCTGATGAAGACAAAGGCCGGGATGGCCTGCCGGACGACGGCCTGTACCTGTTCGTCGATCGTGGTCCCCGCCTGCAGGCTGAGCGACAGGACCAGGGACGCCAGCAGACCGATATGTGCGAGACGGCGTCGATATGTCATTTGCGTTCCTCCAATTTCACTTTGACGTCCATTTCACGGTTGCCGTGCGCGGTAAATCTGGCCTTCAGCTCCTGGCCGTGTTTGAGCGTCTTGAACAGTTTTTTGAG
Organism: uncultured Lentisphaerales bacterium; assembly: GCA_964384625.1. Lineage (GTDB taxonomy): Bacteria > Verrucomicrobiota > Lentisphaeria > JABSQK01 > JABSQK01 > CAYLNH01. Next base: position 3,098 of record CAYLNH010000043.1, on the reverse strand, counting down.
TTCTTTCTGGTTGGACACCTTCTTGCCGTTGATGGTCAGATACTGTTCCTTGGCCGTGCGCTTGACCTTCAAGGTCGCGGTGTCACCGACCTCCATCTCTGAGACGGTTTCGATCAACTGCTTCCAGGACGTCATCGGCGTGCCGTTCAGGCTGAGGATCTGGTCATTGACTTTCAGGCCGGCCTTCTGACCGGGCGATTTCGGCGTTACCACGCCGACGATCACTTTGTCGGAGAGCACGCTGCCGCGCTTGGGGGCGATACCGATGAAGGGACCGGCAATCGTCTTGATATCCTTGCCGGCCATCAACTTGGGCAATTCCGCGGCGATCTGGTCGGCCCGCGCGCCGAAGCTGACGCCGCCGTTGAGGCCGATCATCCAGCGCTGCAGCTGCTGCTGGGCCAGCACCCGCCCCATAAACGGCGAGGGCGACAGCGGATGCAGGGCAATGCCGCAGAACTTGCCCTCGGCGTTGACCACCGGGCCGCCGGAGTTGCCGTAGTTGATCATGGCGTCGAACTGAAACTGGAAGCCGCGTTGCCGGCGGGCAGCGCTGACGATGCCGGTGTTCAGCGTGTAGGGGGTATCAGCCTTGACCGTACCGAGCACGCCGACGTTGTCGCCGAGCTCAGGGGCGGCGCTTTCGGTCCCGAGATCCACGTGATCCAGGCCGGCGGCGTCGATCTTGAGCAGAGCTGCGCCCAGGACGTGGTGTCGGGCGATGATCCTGGCCGGCAAGGTTTTGCCGTCCGGAAGGGTGACCGTAACGGATTGAATCTTGTTGGCCTCGCGTTTGTAGTTACGCGGATTCACCACAACGAGGTCGCGCAGGCTTCCCTTGTACTCAACCTTCTGCAGGCCCTTCTTCTTGTGCACCAGCACCTGGTCTTCCAGAACATTGAACAGACTGGTGATGATATAGCCATCGGCCGAGATGCAGATGCCGGAGACCTGGCCGGCCGGCCGCCGAAGTTGGCGGTTTGCCTCCAGTGTCCGTTCAGCCAGGGAGAATTCACGCATCAGCCGCTGCTGTTGCGGCGGCGTCAGGCTGTCGTAGTTCTTGATGCCCTTGATATAGGTCGGCAGATAGAGCCGGGGCAGTACTTCCGGGGCGTATTTGCGTTTGACCTCGATCGCGACCAGGGCCCGGCTGACTTTTGCGGCTGCCTGTGCCACGTCGTTGCCGGCGGCCAGATCAGCCGGCGGCGGTTTCAGCAGCGGCTTCGCACTGGTCTTGACCGTACCGTCCCGGAGCGCCTTCAGGCCGTTGAGCAATTCCGGCATCGGGACCGCCATGCCCTGCCAGCGCCGGTCGGCATAGCTCAGGGAGATCACCCCGACCAACTGGCCGTAGGCGTTCAGCAGCGGCCCACCGTCCTGTCCGGGGTTGATGGCCGCATCCGTTTCCAGAGCCAGGCCCTCATAGGTGCTCTGGGAATCGGCGCTCTTCACTTTGTATACTCCGCTGATCACCCCGACGCTGAACGAGGCGCCGTCGCCCAGCCGGATCATGTTGTTCGCATTGCCGAAACTGTAAGCGCGATCGCCGATTGCCGGCAGTTTTTCGGCCACCGGCAGGTACGGCAGCTTCTTGTCCATGTCGATCTTCAGCAAGGTCGACTCGAGCTTTTCATTGACCTCGATAATCCGGGCCAGGCGCAGAAGGCGTTCCGTCAGATAAATCTCGATGTCTTCTGACCCGCGCGGCACCACCGTTGTCGACGTCAGGATATAGCCGTCTTCCGAGATGATGACGCCGGTGCCGAAATAGCGTTCGTGCTTGCCCCGCTTGCAGTAGATCCCGACCGTCGCGGCGTTTCCGGTCTCGACGATCGAATGATGGATCCTGGCGCGCTCCGCCGCCGTCAACGACTTCGCGTCCGCAGTGATGACGCACATCATCAAAACTGCGGGCAGGAGGAGTCGACAAGTCATGAAGATTCTCCTTGGTTGTTTATGCTGACAGTCTACCTTAAATCTATCCGACGACCCCCAAGCACCTTACAATGCATCAGGCCGTGCGGCATGCAATCCCGACAGCCCGCCTTGAGCGTAAGCAGGCTCCCAACCAACAACGTCGCGAGTTCGGTGGTTTCTCATGCCGCGGCTTTTCTTGCCCGCGACGCCGATGGCCTCGCGGGCTGCCCCCGGCCGGCTGCCGGACAGAAGGACCTCCCGGCGCCCGTCTCCAGAGAAGACAGGAGACCGCATCATGTTCATCCGTTCCGAGGCCACCGAACCCATCCAGCCCTGGAATCGCGACCTGATCCTGAAGGAGAAGATCGTCATCGGCGCCTTTCCACTGTTCTCCTGGGCCGAACCGCCGGACCTGACCCAACGGGAGGTCGATCGGTTGGGCTGGCGCTTCTTTCGGCGGCGTGTGATGGAGTGCCTTCTGTCTGTCGCATTTACTTTCGGGACCCTGTGCTGGCTCCTCAGCTTCGATCCGGCCCACGTCTTGCCGCTTGTCTGCCTTGTCGGGGCTGCGATCGTGGTGCTGGTTGCCTGGGCGTCCGGTCGCTGGGTCGCGGCCATCTGGGATCGGCGGGTATTCCGTTCAGTCCACGTCTTCGAAAACTTCATCCTGATCCGGTGCTTCCGAGCTTTGCCTGATTCTGTCTTCGACTGCACCGTCAACAATAACAATGCTCATGGCCGGCGGTTGACCCCGCGCAAACTGACTTCCTTCCGGATTGCGGGCGACTGGCTGGAGCTTGAGCTGCGCAACGGCGAGCTGCTGCGTTTGGGATTGGACCCACGAGTCGATCCGTACGCACTGCAGGAGACCCTGTCCCTATTGACGACAGATGCGAGCTCCGGTGTCCACGCGGCGCTGGTCCGTTGCAGCGAGTGTCTGCGGGATTTCCACCGAAGCGAAATCATCGAAGTACAGGGCCGCCACTACTGCAGCCACTGCAAGGGCCGTCTGGAACAACGCCTACGCGAAGGCGTGGCATAGCTTTGGAACGCAAAACGCGGGACACGGAACACGGAACACGGGACACCCGTCGTCGCTCTTGGAGCTATGCCGGGCAGGCGGGATAGCTGTAGCTCAGGCGCGTCGCTTGCGGTGCGCGGCAGGCATAGCCGGCGTTTGC
>CAYLNH010000042.1:4474-35052 GCA_964384625.1 uncultured Lentisphaerales bacterium | reverse complement strand
GGCTTCCCAGCGCCCGAAAAGCAGGATCGTGGGACCGTCTCCTTCCCTGATGAACGCATTCACCGGGCCGACGAGCGACCCGGGGTCCAGCGAAGAATGGCGTTGAATAACAACGTGCTTGCGACGTTTGGCCGCCGGTGGCTGGACTGGCGAACGTTCCGGCGCTATGGTGCGGCTCTTGCCACAACACGAAGGGATGACCTACAGAACTGACATGCGCCCGCGCCGCAGGCGAACGGTTGCGTTGCCGGGCTTTTGTGTATACGTTGATACACAGTACTCCCATGGAGTACAGGGCATACGTGATCAACACCCTTTGCAGGCGACGCCCTGGGGACTTGAATTTTCATTGAGGAACAGAGATATGACGCCCGACGAATTACAGACGCAGTCGACGGAACTCCAGGCCCGCCTGGACCAACTCCGGGGGTATCTTTGACGTCCCCGCCAGACAGACGCGGGTCAAGGAGCTTGAACAGGAGATGACGCGGCCGGGGTTCTGGGACCACAAGGACGAGGCCCAGGCCACGGTTCGCGAGTTGAGCCAGTGCAAGCACGTCATCGAACCGTTTCACCGGCTCGAGACCAAGGTCGAGGACCTCGGCGCGATGCTCGAACTGGCCGCTGAAGAGGGGGACGACTCCGCCTTCCTGAAGGAGGCGGAGACCGCCCTGCCCGACATCGAAGGCGAGATGGAGAAGCTTGAGCTGATCAGCTTCCTGGGCGGCCGGTTCGACCACAACAACGCGATCATCACGCTGCAGGCCGGCGCCGGCGGCACGGAGAGCCAGGATTGGGCCGACATGCTGTTTCGCATGTACATGCGGTGGATCGAACGCAACGGCTACAACGCCGACGTCCTGGACGTCCAGGAAGGCGAGGTCGCCGGGATCAAGAGCGCGACAATCCTGGTGAGCGGCGATTGCGCCTACGGCTATCTCAAGGCCGAGCGCGGCGTTCACCGGCTCGTGCGCATCTCACCGTTCGACAGCAACAAGCGCCGGCATACTTCGTTCGCCGCTCTGGACGTGACGCCGGACCTCGACGACGACATCGAGGTCCACATCGAGGAGAAAGACCTGCGGGTCGATTTTTATCGCGCCAGCGGCGCCGGCGGCCAGCACGTCAACACCACCGACAGCGCCGTGCGGTTGACCCACATTCCGACCGGTCTGGTCGCGACCTGTCAGAGCGAGCGATCGCAGCATCAGAATCGCGATTTTGCCATGAAAGTGCTGAAGGCACGGATATACGAACATGAACGGGCGCAACAGGAGCAGGAGCGCGCCGCGGAAACCGGCCCGAAAAGCGACAACGCCTGGGGCAACCAGATTCGCAGTTACGTCCTGCACCCGTATCAGATGGTCAAGGACCTGCGCACGGAGGTCGAGACCAGCAACACGAACGCCGTGCTTGACGGCGACCTGGACATGTTCATCCAGGCCTACCTGCGACAGGTGAAGAACTAACGGGCTCCCGCGCCCGTCGCGGGGCGACCATTGAGGGACAACGTCGATGACGGCAGCAAATCAAATCCGAAGTCGGCTTCGGGCAGAGGCCGGTTTTCTGCGGCGGCGCCGGTTGGTGATGCTGCTGTGCGGGGCGCTGCTGATCATGACCGCACCGTTGTTGCTGCTGGGTCTGTTCGATCTGCTCCTGCCCTTCCGCGAAGTCTACGCCTTCCGGGCGTCGGCGGCTCTGGCGGCAGCCGGCGGCCTCTTTCTATTCTGGCGCGCGCTGACCCTGCGGTCGCGACTGCCGGACGTCAAACGCGTTGCCCTCCTGGCCGAAGCCGAGTGTCCGGAACTGATGGACTCGCTGATCTGCGCCGTCGAACTGATGGACGATCCGGCCGCCGAACGCTCCGGCTTGAAGGATGCGCTGCTGCAGGACGTGCACCGCAAACTGGCCCGGCATGACCTGCACGGTTTGATCCGGGCGCGGGAACTGCCGGGCATCACGGTCCTGGGACTGGGAGCTCTCACCGTCGGCGCGCTCATCGGCGTCTTCTGCCTGCCGCTGACCACGAAAGCCCGGGATTATCTGGCGGACACCATCCGCGGGGAGAGCACCGGGCTGATCGTGACCCCGGGCAACCGCGAGGTGGCGGCCGGCGACGATCTGGTGATCGACGCGCAAATCCGCCGCGGCAACCGCGACGCGGCCCAGGTCATCATCGAACAGGCCGGCGAGGTCCGCACCTACGACATGTACAGCCGGGGCGGCGGCCGGCATTCCTTTGAGATGTACGGCGTGGACCAGCCGTTTACCTATCATGTCCAGACCCCAACGCTGCGGAGTCCAACGTTCCGCATCACGACCTTCCGCAAGCCGGCGGTCACCGGCGCGCAGCTCACCGTGACGCCGCCGGCTTACACCGGCCGCAAAGAACAGAGCTACCCGGAGTTCCGCAACCTGATCGTGCCCGAAGGCGGCACCGTCCGGTTCGTCCTCGAAACGAATCTGCCGGTGACCGCGAAACTCGTCACCGAGACGGAATCCCTGCAGTTGACCGCCGATACCGCCGGCACACAGCACGACCTGGAACTGCAGCCGACCGGTAATCTCGAATACCACGTCGAGCTGGCGGACCGCAGCGCGCACACGGTCCGGGGCAGCGGCACCTACCGCATCGAGATCCTCGAGGACCTGCCGCCCGTCGTCCGCGTCGTCAACCCGGAAAAGGAATCCTCGGTCCACGACAAGGATGAGGAAGTCCCGGTCATCGCCCGGATCACCGACGACTACGGCATCCGCGGCGCCGTGCTGCTGCTGAACCTCAACGGCGGCGGCTGGAAACGCCTGCCGATGATGGAACCGGACGACCGCGTCCGCGTCCTGGAGAAGGAAGCCGCCACCGTTGTCGAGCTGGACGGCATTGTCGACTACGGCGATGTCCTGTCATACTACGTGGAGGCGACGGACAATGCGGCGCCGACCGGCAAGGCGGGCCGCTCAGAGATCCGTTTTCTCGAGATCCGGCCGCCGAAGTTCCCGCCCCGCGAAATGGAGGGCAAAGGCGGCAAGGGCGAAGAACTCACGGTTGCCGATCTGATCATCGAACAGAAACGTCTGATCAAGCAGACCTTCGCTCTCGACTTCACGACCGACGCCGACCGGCGCCGGGACCGGCTCGACGATCTCACCAAGGCAGCCGGCGACCTCTACACCGCCACGCGCCAGCGCTTCACCAAAATCAAAGACGCCGCCAAAGCGAAAGGACTCTCGCTCGGCAAGTTCGAGAAGTTCTTCGACAACACCGTTCGCGACATGGACCGGGCCCACGACCTGCTGACCAAAGAGCTGTCCCGGGAATCGATCGACTACCAGCAGGCTGTGCTTTCCCACCTGATCAAGATCGAAATCGAACTGCAGAAGAACGCGGTGAAGGCCAAGAGCTCCGAGCCGAGCGACAGCCGGCAGCAGAACACGGCCGACAACCAGGCCAACGAACAGAAGAAACAACAGGAGAAGCTGGCGAAGCTCAACGAGAGTCTGCGCCGGCTGGACGACCTGGCCCAGCGCCAGCAGAACCTGAACCAGCGGTTCGGCCGCGGCGCCCGGGACGGCACGCGCCAGGCCGAACGCGACTACCTGGCAGGCAAGCAGCAGGACCTGGAGAAGACGACCGAGGAGATCGACCGCGAACTCCGCAATACTGTTCCGGAAGCCTACGAAGCAAGCCGCGAACTGAGCAAAGCGCAGGACCAGATGCGCGAAGCCCGCAAACGCGTCGACGCCGATCAACTGGCCAATGCCGAGCGCCGCGGCAAACAGGCGAAGGGGTTCCTGGAGCGCAGCCGAAAGCTGTTGGAAGACCTGCGCCGCAGCCTGGCCGGCAACCAGCTTGCCGAAGCCAAAGAGAAGCTGGAACAATTGCGCCGAAAGCAGGCGGAACTCCGAAAGCAGACGCAGGCCCGGGCGGCGAAGGGCAAGAACGCAACGCCCCGGGAACAGGCCCGCGGCATGGCCGGCAAACAAGGCGAGATCCTCGAGGACTACCAGAAGCTGCTGGACGAACTCGACCGCATCGGCGAGCAGTTGGAGCAGAGCAGCCCGCGGGCCGCGGAGGAACTGGCAAAAGGCCTGCGCGACTCCCGCGAAAACCGGGCCGGCGCCAATATGAAGCGCGCCAGGAACGCCCTGAAGTATCGGCAACTCAAACGCGCCGGCGACTACCAGAAGAACGCTGAAGATGCCCTGAAGAAACTCGAGGAACGCCTGGCCAGGGCGCAGAAACAAGGGCCGCAGTTGAGCCCGGAAGAACTCAGCCGCATGCTCGGCAAGATGCTCGAGAACCACCGGCAGCTGGACGACGCCGCCAAGGGCGAACGGTCCGAGGCGCAACGGCAGCAGCTCCGCGAGAAAATCGCCCGCGAGCTCAAGGAAATGGCCGGCCGGCTGGACGACGCCAAGATGAAAGCGCTGGCCCGGGAGGCCGACAAACTGGGCCGGAGCGGCAAGTCCGGCACGCTGGATCCCGAGATGAAATCGCTCGTCGGCAAAGCGGCGGCGATCATTGAACGGCGTTTGCTGGAAGCGACCATTCGCCGCAAGCTCAAGTTCAGCCGGCTGTCCGGACGGCAGCCGCCGGACGAGTATCGCAAGCTGGTGCAGGAGTACTTCAAGAAGCTCAGCGAGATGGAAGCGGAGTGATGAAGTTCGGCGTTGACCCTCTTTTGCTCCCCTGGCTGCTGCTGCCTGCCGCCGCCGTCTATTTCGGGCTGGTCCTCTGGTTCTACTGGCGTTGGCGACGGTTCGTCTCGCGCCGCTACTGGCAGGCCCTGCTCGGCACCAAGCTGCTGTCCATGCTGATGCTGTTCCTGCTGCTGCTGAACCCCTACTACACCCTGCGCGAACCGGACACGCGCAAGTACTCCGTCGCCTTTCTGATCGATGCGACGGGCAGCATGGCCACGGCCGACTGCGACGGCCGGCGCCGGCTGGATGTGGTCCGCCAGGAGGTCCTGGCGCCGACGTCCGATTTCAGCACCGACGTCATCAGCCGATTTCCGCAGGCGCGCTTCTATATCTTCGCCGGCGACCGTCTGCGGCGGATCGAACCGACGGCAGCGTTCGACACGCTGCCGGGCGATACGGACATCGACCCGGTCCTGAAGCAGACGTTCAAGTCGGGCAGCGGCCAACTGGCCCTGGGCGCGGTGGTGCTGATCAGCGACGGCGGCGACAATCGCGGGGTGTCCCTGGTCGAAGGGGCCACGCCCTTCCGGCAGGCCGGCATCCCGGTGCACTGCATCGGCGTCGGCGAGGCCCGGCCCAAGCCCGATATCGCCGTCCACTGGGTCGATGTCCCGACGACCGCGGTGAAAGCCAAGGCCATTCAACTCACGGCCCGCGTCGAACGCCGGGCGACGGACATCGGCGAGGTCGAATTGACGCTCTACGCCGGCACCCGCGAGATCGCCCGGCAGACCGCGTCTTTCGAAGCCGGCCGGACCCGCCGGACAGTCGACTTCGAGACGCGTTCTTATCAGACCGGCTTTCACACCTACCGGATTGCCGCGGCGCCGTTGCCCCGGGAAGAGAACCAGCTCAACAACATCGACCTCGCCGGCATCCGCGTGCGCGATCCGGACACGTTCAAGGTATTCTATTTCAGCGGCAATCTGGACTGGAACTACAAGTTCCTGAAGATCCTTGCCGACGACCAGGAGCGCCTGCAGCTTGACGCCGTCATCCGGACCGGACCGACCTCCTGGTTCAGTCGCGGTTTCCCGCAGGACCCGCCGGTCGACGGCTTTCCGGCAGCGGAGATTCTCGGCCAGTTTGATGCCCTGATTCTCACGCTCGACAGCCTGCAGCTGCTCGATGCGGAACAACTCGAGGGCCTGCTGAACTTCGTCGAAAACCGCGGCGGCGGCGTCGCCCTGACCGGTGTCACCGACAAACTGCCGGAGGAGATCCGGAAAGCGCTGCCGTTCAGGAGTCAGACGTTCCAGGTGTCGCGGCTCGGCGCCACGAAGCTGGCGTTCCGGCCCTCGCCGGTGCTCTCCCGCGGCCGCGGCGAGGAATTGCAGGAATTCGCCGACCGCCTCTACGTGCCGGCGGAATCGGCCTTCCTGGAAATCCGCAAGCGCGACCTGAAGCCCGGCGCCCGGGCGGTCGCCACCATGAAAGGCCCGGAGTTCATCGCGCTGACGGCCCAGAACTACGGCGCCGGCAAAGTGGCGTACCTCAACATTGACGACACCTGGAAGTGGGCCATCCGCACCGATGCCGGCAACGAGAACTACGGCCTCTTCTGGGGCCGCCTGATCAGTTGGGTGGCATCAAGCTCGCGGGAACGGCTGACCATCAAACCGCAAGGCGCGAAACTCCCGCTCGAACAGGAGCAACGCCTCACTGTCGACGTCTTGTCCAAGAACTTCGTCGCCGCCAATAATGCCCGGGTCACGGCCGTGATTACCGTGCCGGACGGCACGGAAGAGAACCTGACGCTCTTCGGCAGCGCCCGCGTCGACGGGCGCTACGAGACCAAGTTCGTCCCGCGGCAACCGGGGGAATACGTCGTCCGCATCTTCGCCCGACTGGCCGACGGCGAGGTCCTTGAACGCACAGCCACCTATCTGGCGCCGGCGGCGTCGGCGGAAAACCAACCGGCGCCGATGGCGGAGCCGCAACTCCAGAGCCTGGCGCGGTTGACCAACGGCAACTACTGGAACTACCGCAACATCGATCGCATCCGAGAACTGCCGTTAACCAAAGAACTACAGTACATCGAATCCCGCCGCGACTTCCGCCACGGCTGGCTGTTCCTGATTCTGATCATTGCCTGCGTCCTGCCGGACTGGATCCTGCGTCGGCGCATCGGACTCCGTTGATCATGAAGACTGCCGGAATGACTGTGGTTGTGCTGATCTTGCTGTTGACCGGGTGTGCCGGCACTACAGTCATCGATGAGCCCTTTGTCGATGTCAGAAAGAATGCGTTGAACATGCTGTACCACGGATCCGGGATGGCCTTGACAGGCGATCCGGTCACGACGAAGGAAGCCGCGCAGGAGGGGCAGATTGAACTTGACGCTGTATACTCCCGAGACACCAGCGGTATTTATATTCCTGTCGTCCGAGTCAAGCTGCACCTTCGCGAGCTTGCCGAAAGACAGACCAAGGTGTGGGTCAAAGTCTGGCGGTTGGGCATACTCTTGCGCCATCGTGACCGATGGCGCGAACGCCGTCTCCTACTGACACTCAAAAGCCAAGAAGCAAAATCATCCCTATGAAGATTGTCGGCTCGCTGGCGCTGCTGGTTCTGATCGCCACCGGCTGTCGGACCAACCATATGCGATATTCCGAAACCGAATTGACGCATTTCCAAACCCGCCGGAATGCGGTTCAACTGGATTTTCACACAAAGAAGGGCCGGCAGGCTGCGTTTTATGTCGGCCCTGAGCAGCCGCAGGCATTGGTTGTCTTCTTCCCGGGGATCGGCTCTAAAGCCCTCGACTTCCTGCCGTTTGTCGATGCCGTCACCGACCAGTCGGTCGGCTGCTTACTGTTGGACTATCCCGGCCGCGGCCTCTGTGAGGGCACGATGCGGCCTAAACACCTGCCGTGGACGTTTGACGGTGCATCAACCGCATTGGCGCAGCATCTCCGGTGCAAGCCCGCGGACCTGCCAAGGACCTCCCTGGTCGGGCATTCGTTCGGCAGTGGTGCGGCACTGATGTTTGCCGCGGACCGGCACCCGGCACAGGTCGTCATGCTGGCGCCGTTCAACACCATGAAAAGGGCGTTGTTCCGCAAATTCGGTCCGTTAGCCTGGTTGATTCCGGACAATATCGACAACCGCAAACTGCTGCGCTCTCTGCTGACCGGCAAACCGTGTCCGCCCATCACCATCATCCATGGCGATGCCGATGCCAGCCTGCCGGTCGCGATGGCCGAAGAACTGGCGGCAATCGATCCGGAACGGGTCGTGTTGCACATTGTTCCCGGCGGCACGCATACCAGTATTCTGGCATCGGAACAGAAACGAGTCCGGCGTATTCTGTTCCCTTGACGACCACAACGCCGGGTGGAAGAGTAGAATCCAACTGCGAACATCATTTGATGGAGGAGAACATGCTGTATCGGTCTTTTGGTAAAACCGGTTGGGACATCTCGGCTGTCGGTCTGGGCTGCTGGAACATCGGTAATCAGTGGGGTGAACTTGATGACGCCACAGTTGAGGACATTATCCAGACGTCGCTCGACGGCGGCGTCAATCTGTTTGATGTGGCCGAGAGCTACGGCATCCCGAACGGCCTGTCCGAACTGCGGCTGGGCCAGGCGCTGAAAGGCAAACGCGACAACGTCTACATCGTCAGCAAGATCGGTCATTGGGGCAAACGCACGGGCCAGGAGATCCCGAAGACTACGGCGGATATGATCCGTGCCTGCGGCCACGCCTGCTGCGGGCGGCTGCGCACCGAGTGGATCGACGTCATGCTCTGTCATGACGGCGGCATCAAGGACCCGTCAATCTACCTCGAGGGTTTCCGTCAATTGCGCGAAGAAGGATTCATCCGCGAGTACGGCATCTCGACGACCGACCTGGAAGTGCTGAAGCACTTCTACGACATGTCCGAAGGCGAGTGTGCCGTCGTCGAAGTCGACTATTCCCTGATCAACCGGGCGCCGGAAGCGGAGTTCCTGCCGTTCTGCCGTGAAAAGAATCTGGGGGTACTGGTGCGCGGTCCGGTAGCCATGGGGCTGCTGGCCGGCAAGTACGACGCCGATTCGGTCTTTACCGACCCTGTGCGTGAGAAATGGAACAAGGGCCAGCCCGGCCGCGAGGCGTTCGAGCAGCGACTGGCCCAAGCCGAAGCCGTGAAATCCGTCGTCGGCCGGGAAGCCATGGTGGAAACCGCCCTGCGCTACGTGATTTCCCATCCGGTGCAGCCGGTGGTGATCCCCGGCGCGACCAAGGCACTGCAAGCCGCCGCCAACGCCGCCGCCGGCGCGGCGGAACTGAGCGCGGACCGGCTGGAAGAACTGCGCCGGGCCCTGGCGGCTGCCGACTGATTGCCACGGGCGCAACATGTCGCAGAAGTGCCGAGAGGCGCGGAATTTCAGATTTGAGATTGCAGGAAGCAAGAGAACGTGCGAAAGCGGAGGAACTGCGCGGAGGGGGAATCTGAGATTTCAGATCTCAGACTGCGGGAAGCAGGAGAGGATTCGGAAGCAGCGGAATACTCCGCGCTGCGGCGGGGCAGACTGAGCGTCCGCGGACAGCGCGGCACGCGGTCCGGTGGCCAACAACCCTGGCGTGAATAACTCAGAAGCCTTCTACTGCGCGCCGCCATTGTACGCCATCTCAAACGGTTCCGGCCGACGCCGCTCTTGAAGTATATCCAGACGCCGGCGACCGGCTTACGACTGTAAGCTCTTGATCTCACGCACACTGACAATTCTTCCCCCACGGCGAACAGGCAGTAACGAGGTTTCTGGCCCCTTGTAGTCAGCCGATTCCAGGCGGCAATGCGCCGGCTCAGAACTGATGCAGGAAGCGGACGTCGTTCTCGAACAACAGCCGCATGTCCGGGATGTTATACTTCAGCATGGCAATGCGTTCGATGCCCATGCCGAAGGCGAAGCCGGTCCATTCTTCCGTATCATAGCCGACCCCAGTCAGCACATTCGGGTCGACCATGCCGGCGCCGGCGATTTCGAGCCATTCATCCTTGCCGCCTTTGAAGTTGCGGAAGAGCACGTCGCATTCGACGCTGGGTTCGGTGAACGGGAAGAAGTGGGGTCGCAGGCGAATCTCGACATCGTCGCCGAACATTTCCCGGGCAAACGTCAACAGGGTGCCCTTGAGATCGGCCATGCTGACGCCGTGATCGATATACAACCCCTCGATCTGCGAGAAGTTCATGGTATGCGTGGCGTCCGGCGCGTCCTTCCGATAGCAGCGTCCGGGGCAGACAATGCGCACGGGCGGATCCTGGTTTTCCATCACGCGGATCTGAACCGGCGAGGTATGCGTACGCAGCAGATTGCCGCCTTCCAGGTAGAAGGTATCCTGCAGATCGCGGCTGGGGTGATCGGCGGGCGTGTTGAGCGCGTCGAAGTTGTGGTACTCATCCTCAATATCGGGGCCTTGAACCACAAGGAACCCCATGCGCCGGAAGATTCGGGCGCAGTCGTCGATGACCCGGGTAATCGGATGCTTGTGGCCAACCCGGCGGCGGCGGCCGGGCAGCGTCACGTCAATGGCGCCGGCGGCGTCGCCGGCCTGCTCGATCGCGGCAAGTCGTTCGGCGACGGCTTTGGAGACGGCTTGCTTGACCTCGTTCGCAAGCTTGCCGATGACGGGTTTTTCGTCCTTCGGCAGGTTGCGCAGTTGCTGCATGGCGGCGGGGATCAGGCCTTTGCGGCCGAGCATCCGGATTTTGACTGCTTCGACGGCCTTGGCATCCGCAGCCGTTTCGAGAGCGGTCACAGCGTCCTGCTGTGCCTGCTTCAGTTGCTGCTGTAAATCACTCATCAGGCGGTTCCGTTGGATCAGGATTCGTTACACGGGCAAGCAGAAAGGTAGCAAAGGCAGGGGGCTTGTCAACAAGGTGTGTCAGCGTCGCGGCGACTTGCCGAGCACGACGCGGAAGCCCAGATGGCGGCTTGTCGCTTTGGGGTCGAGCTTGAATCGGGTCCAGGCGCTGCACTTGTCCATGGCAGTCACGCGGTTGCCGCCGCGGACCACGCGCAGGCGGCCGCGCACCGGGCCAAAGGGGTCCTTGGGGGCTTTGCGCTGGTAGATCGTACTGGCGTACCAGTCGTAACACCATTCCGCGACGTTGCCGTGCATATCGTAGAGGTCCCACTTATTGGGGGCTTTCGTGCCGACTTCGGCATTGGCGTCGGCGCCGGCGTTCCCGGCGTGCCAGGCGACGGAGTCCATATCTTCCGGCGGCAGGGAGTCGGCGCGGCAGGCATATTCCCATTCGGCTTCGGTCGGCAGGCGGTAGGCGTATTCCGGGGGCACCCGGTGGGCGGCCCGCTCCAATGCGGTCAGCCGTTGACAGAACGCCTGGGCCTGTTCCCAAGTGACGGAGTTGACCGGGTAGTTCGGCCCGGACGGGCCCTTGCTCGGGTTCTCTTTCATCAGGGCCTGATACTGTCCCTGCGTGACCTCGTGGACGCCGATCCAGAAATTCGACGTCAGGGCGACGCGATGGGCCGGTTTTTCATCGTACTCCCCCTCTTTCGACCCCATCTCGAAGGTGCCGCGGGGGATTGGCTTGAGTTTAATGCCGATTTCGGGGATCATGAAGGTCTCTTCGGTGCCGGGGCCGGCGACCACCTCGAGTTCGGCCTTGAGGGTCTGCGCCTCGTTTTGCTCAAACAACACCGTCGTCTCAAACGGCACGTAGTAGCGAGACCCGCGGGGCGGCAGCGCCACCTTGACCCGGTAGCGGGTGCCGGTGCTGAGGATGATCGGCTTCGGCGTCCGCTCGTCCCGAAGCGTGCCGTCGACATAGATATATGCGCCGCGGATTTCCTGGCCTTTGACCATGGCGCGAATGGTCAACTCCGGGATGAGGTACTGCTTGAGCTGAGTAATCAGCATTTCGGCTTCTTTCGCTTCCGGCAGGAGATCCCGGGCAACAACGGCGGCGTCGTAGGCGCGTTTCCAGTCTTTATCAGCCATGGCGGGGAAGACTTCATTGATAATCACCAGGCGCCCGCGGACTTCGCGGCAGGCGCCCACGGCCAGGTCCGCCGAGATCCCGCAGGCTTTGTGGTCGCCGGCGGCAAAGGCTTCTTCCGCGGCCTCCCGATGCTTTTCGGCCTCGTTCCATTTCACTTTCGTTTCGGAACGTTCAGCAGCGACATCCGCGTCAATGCGATCGCGTTCCTTTTCCATCTTGTCCAAACTGTCAGACGCCTGGCGCCGGTCATCCAGGAACTCCCGGGCCGGCAGATGGTGCTTGGCGATCGTCTCCGCGACTTCGGCGGCGGCGGCAGCGCGTTCTTCGGCAACATACAGCTCGAATTGTCCGATTCTCTTGCTGATCCCCACCCGCCAGTAGGCGATGCCGCCGATCGGAATTGCAAAGACGACGACAAGGATGATCAGGACGATCAGGAGTTTGATCATCTTGCGCCGGCGGCGCATGGAACGGATCTGATTGCGCATGGCCAGGGCTTCGGCATGATCGGCGCGAAGATCAAGAATCTTCATGCAGGCGATGTCCGCCTTCTCGTAATAGCCCATTTTCAAGGCCCGGTGGGCCTCCTCCCAGAAGACGGTGATGTTGGCCAGCATCTGTTTGGCTTTTTCGAGGTACTGATCGACGCCGACGCTTTCACTGCAGACTTCCTGGGCGGCGGTGCAATAGAGCTGGCAGTCCTCGAACTGGCCGTCTTCCAGGGCGGTTCGCGCGCTTTCGGTCAGATCGTTCAGTTCCTGTTCGCGCTGATTCAGCTGGCTTTCAACCGCCTCGAGGCCTTCGGCATTTTCCTGCAGCCAGGTGGCGCCTCCGAGTTCAGCGTAGTCCTGGGCTTTCTGCTGGACCTGGTCGAACAGATTGCGGCAGGTTCGCAGGCGTTTTTCCTGCAGATGCCGGGCGCAGGCGGCCAGCATGCTGTCCAGTTCGTCGCGGGCGCGGATTTCACCGCGGGTACTGCCCATGTCCTGCTGCCCGGGGGTGGGCAAGCCGCCGGCGGCGCCGGGGGCGGACTGCACGAGTTGGGGCAAGCGTGAGCTCTGCGCGTTCGCGGCCGGCACGTTCGCGGCCGGCGCCGCGGGCGTGGAGGCGGCGCCGGCATCAATTGCGGCAATCGCCTCAAGCGTCTGGTCCATTCCGGGGAAGCGGTCCTCCGGGCTGGTGCGGATACAGCGGTAGATAAGCTCCTGCAGCGGCGGATTGGCCGGCACGGACTCGGGAGAAATGCGGCCGGACATCTCGCCGGAGACAATGACATACAGCAGTTTGCCCAGGGCATAGACGTCGCTGGCCGGGTTGATGCCGGAGTTGCGCCGCTGCTCGGGCGCCTGGTAGAACGCCAGCTGGGGGTTGAGCCCGCCGGGATCCGAGCCGGAACGCCAGAGGCCGAAATCCGTAACCTTGACCTGTAAATTCGGGCCCTGCCCCAGCAGCAGGACATTGGCGGGCTTCAAATTCAAATGCAGCAGATTGAGGCTGTGCGCCTGGCTCAAGGCGCCCACGACGGCACTGATAATGGCCAGCGCTTCGGGCACGGAGATCGGGCCGCTCTGAATGATCCGCTGGTGAACACTGATGCCCTGGACGAATTCCGAAACGATGTAGGGGCCCTGTTCATCTGCGGCGTGCTCAAAGACCGTGACGATATTCGGATGATTGAGCGAACGGATCTTCTCGTATTCCGCGGAGAACCGCTGGAAGACGATATCGCTGTCGGGCGTCGGCTGGATCTGTTTAATCGCCGCATCGCGCCCGGTTGCCTTCTCACGGACGCGGAATACCGTGCCGGTCGGTCCCCGGCCGATCTCTCCCTGGATTTCAAAGCGATCGTTAAACATGGCTGTGTTCCCCGCAGAACGCCGATCGTTGCCTCGTCATCAACCCGTATGTTCCTCGCTTGCCACCCGGTATCTTCCCTTCTACTATACTGTGGTCTCAAGATCCGGCAAGTGCCAATGGACCCCAGGCTGAATTTTCGTTTTTGGCTGAGGTTTCGGTTTGCAAGACCGACGCTTACAACTATAGTGGACCCGACAGCAACGGCATGGTTGCGGCCTGCCGTGACGCCCCGGTTTGAAAGTATGGCCGGACCTGTCCAGCCGGCTCACACGCATTGGGGAATGAAGCCATGATCGATAAGACGGTTTTCTCAATCAACCTCTGGGATGTCTACCAGAAGGAGGGGCGTCAATGCGCGGAATCCGGCGATCTGGACGGGGCCCTGGAACGGTTCCAGGCGGCGCTCGAAAAGGCGCAGAGCTACGGCAAGAATGACCCCCGCGTCGCCACCAGCAAACGCTGTCTGGCGGAAGTCCTTGTGCGGCAGGGCAAGACGGACGAAGCCGGAGACCTGTTCGAGCAATCCCTTGCCCTGCTCGAGAATGAACTCGGGGAAGACTCGGCCTCACTGCTGAAAACGCTCCACAGCTACGGCGATCTCCTGGGTCAGCTCGGTGATAAGGATAAGCTCGACGAGATCAACGCCCGGATTTCCGAGATCGAGAGCAAAAGCTCCGATACGATGATCACCAGCGACATCTTCGAAGAAGCCGTGCCGGAGAACGCCGCCGACATTCCGCTGACCCCTGAACAGCGGATGCGTATCCTTGAGTTACTGCAGCGGACGGAGGTCTCGGATCGGTCGCGCGACCAGATCATGGCAAAACTGGAGCAGAATCCTTCCTATCAATGGGCTCACGAGACCCAGGGCAAACTGCGCCAGGAGATTGTCCGCAGTTACCAGCCGATCAGCCTCCGCAATCCGGAGGACGAGGAAGAGTTCAACTACGACTGAGCCGCACCCGGCGCGGTGTTTCAGCCTGCCTCATTCACAAGCCTGCTTGCCGCCCAAACCGGATCCACCTGCATCGCCGTCATTCCCCCGCGATCTCAAGCAGGTCCAGTCACCGGCCGGCGGCGTTGACGCCGAGTCGGCGCGGAATCAGCGCACCTCGCGCCGAGGCGAAGCGGTCTCCAGTATTCCGAGCAGTTCCTTCACCATCTCCCCGGCGGCCTGCGGACGGGCGATGCGACGGATATTCCGGCCGCGATCCTCCGGTCTGGTGAGCCACTGATCCACTTGCGCCCGCAGGCGTTCGGCCGTCAACTCCGCCTGCGGGATCAGCCAGCCGCCTTCCACCGCCAGGACCCCCTTGGCATTGGTGGTCTGGTGATCTTCTTTGGCGCCCGGATACGGGATCATCAGGGGGGCCTTGCCCAGGACCGCGAGTTCGGCGATGGTTGAGGCGCCGGCCCGGCAGATGATATGGTCGGCAGCCAGGTAATACCGGTGAATCTCCGGATCCCGGGGCTTGACGACGCCGCCGACGCCGGCGTCACGATAGGCCTGTTCCGTGGCGGCCGGATCTTCCTGGCCGGTGAAATGGATGAACTGCAGGTCCGCCTTCTGCCGGTCGGTGAGCAGCGGCAGCAGGCCGTGCACGGCCGCGGTGATCGGGGGAGCGCCCTGGCTGCCGCCGAAGACGAAGACTATGCTCTTCCCGGGGTCCAGGTCCAACTCGGCACAGAGCTCCGCGCGGACCGCCGCCGCGTCGGCGTCCGCCGCGGCGATGATCGCGTCGCGAATCGGCATCCCGACCAGGACCTGCCGGGCCCGGGTCGGGACCGGGGGGTGCAGAGGAAACGAGAGCCCCAGCACCCGGGCCCAGCGACTCAGCCAGCGATTGGCCTGGCCCATGCCGGAATTGCCTTCATGCAGGGCCAACGGTATCCCGCTGAACACCGCTCCCAGTCCCAGCGGGACACTGGCGTAACTGCCCATCCCCAGCGCCAGATCCACCCGGTGGGCACGCAGCAGAGAGCGACAGCGTCGGATGCAGCCGAGCAGGCGAAACGGGAAGCAGACCAGGTTCAGCAGGCCGCGCGGCAGGCGCACAGCGGGGGCCGCCGCGGCGGCAAACCCGAGTGTCGCGGCGGTCGCAAGCTGCTCTTCCGCATGATGCCCGCCGATGAACAGCACGACCCGGCCGCCTTGCCGTTCGAACTCGCGGGCGATCGTAACGCCGGGGTAGAAATGCCCGCCGGTACCGCCGCAAGCGATCGCCAGGACGGGTGCGACCGCCGCCGATTCCTTGTCCTGAGCTGTCAAACGCGCCTCCTGCTGCCTTCCCGGAATATAGATCTCGGGCGGCGAACTGTGAAGCTCAAAAAGCAGGCATTTTGCTTGAAATTGCCCGGAGCCTGGACACGGTACAGAAATTTCCCACGCGCCCTGCAACTTCCTGTCGCCTGCCCCGACCCATGACGACTGTTGACAAACATCTGGATGCCCTGCTGGACACGCCGGCCGCCGAGCGGCTCGAGCGGTTCCAGGCGTTGGCGCTCGAGACGCGCGTCATGCTGGTCGAACACCTGCAGGAAATCGAGGAGCTCGACCAACTGGACGAGCTGTTCCGCCGCCTCAGCCCCGGCGACCTGGCCGAGTTGCTGCACGAACTCGACTTCGAATGCTGCCGCGAGATCTTCGCGATCGCCGGCCCCGAATTGCGGCTCGAAGTCATGCAGTGGCTGCATCAACACCGCGAAACCAATGACCTGCAGGCAGCCCTGAGCACCGTCTCCGCCAAAGAAATGGTCGCGTTCCTGGAGACGCTCCCGGAGGCGGAACGCCGCACTGTCTTCAACCTGGCCGACGGCGAGCTGCAGGTCGACGTCCTGATCCTCCTGCAGCATCAGGAGGCATCCGCCGACTTCCGCCAACTGTTGGACAACGTCGATCCGGCGGACATTGCGGATCTGCTGGAATCCCTCAGCGACGAAGACCGCGATGCCGTCTTCAAGGTCCTCGGCAAAGCCGATCAGGCCGACGCCCTCGTCGAGCTGGAGGGCCCGATTGCATCCGACGTCATGGAGGACATGGACGACGTCGAGCTGGCGGCTCTGGCCGGTTTAATGGCGCCGGATGAGATTGTCGAGCTGTTTAACGATCTGGATGACGACAGCCGGACGCCGGCAATCCTGGCACGGCTGCCCGACGACCTCCGGGAAGAGGTCGCCAACCTGCTGCGCTATGAAGAGGATTCCGCCGGCGAGATCATGACGCCGGAAACCTGCTCCATGTCCGGCAGCGTCACCGTGGACGACGCCCGCCGGGCGCTGCGGCAGGTGGAGAGCGACGACCCGATCCATTACGTCTACGTCACGGCGCCTGAGGATGAGTCTCTGATCGGCGTCGTGTCGCTGATGGACATCATCACCGCCGCCCCCGAAGCCCGACTCAGGGATGTCTGCCGCGAGCACCCCGTGTACACCACGCCGGATGAGGACCAGGAGGACGTCGCGCGCAAATTCCGCAAGTACGACCTCTGGGTGATGCCGGTGGTCGACAGCGACCGAAAACTCATCGGCCGGATCACGGTTGACGATGTCATGGACGTGGTCCAGGAGGAGGCGGACGAGGACCTGGCGCGGATGGTCGGCGCCCCGGACATCGAAGACGAAGAAGATTCCCCGATCAGGATCACCGGCAAGCGGCTGCCGTGGTTGATGATCACCATGTTTGCCGGCCTGGTCAACAGCGTGATCATCCGCAATATGATGGAAGTGACAACGATCGATTCGATCGCCATCTTCGTACCGGCGATTCTGGCGATGGGCGGCAACACGGGTATGCAGTCCAGCGCCGTGTGCATCCGCGGCATTGCGTTGGGGATGGAGAAGTACCGGCATCTGCGTCAGATTGTCCTGCGCGAGATCATGGTCGGCCTCTGCCTGGGGATCGCCTGCGGCCTGACCAGCGGCCTTGTTGTCGCGGGGGTACTGCGCGCCTTCGGTTCATCTCCCGGCGGCATTCCGCCGCTGCAGCTGGGCCTGGTGGTCGGGCTGTCGATGCTGAACGCGATGGCCTTTGCGTCCTGTTTCGGCACCCTCACCCCCGTTATCCTCCATCGACTCGGCGCCGATCCCGCCGTCGCCAGCGGTCCCTTCGTGACCACCAGCAACGATCTCTCCGCCAGTCTGATCTACTTCCTCACCTGCGTGCTCCTGCTCAGTCGTTTCACGACCTGATGCGACGCGCCGCTCAGGATGCCGTTCGTCTTCCTGCCGACCTCCGGTCAGCGCCGTTGCCGCCTGTCGTCGAGAATCACCCGCTTCTGCTTCTCCTTGCGACCAAGCTCTGTCTCGACGAACACCGGCTTGCCGGTGAAGGGATCGGTTTGCGTGTAGTACATCAAGGTTGAATAGGTCGACGGCGTCGGCGTGAACACCTGAACCTGCTCCGGCCGGACCCGCAGTTCACGGCCGGCAAAGGCCTTGAGCGCCGCCATGTCCGCCATCGTGCAGCCGGGGTGGGCGGCAATCAGGTAGTACGTCAGGAATTGTTGCTTGCCGGTGCGCCGATTCTCCGCCTCGAAGACCTGTTTGAACGCCTTCAGCGGGTCGACGCCGGGTTTACCCATGTGCCGCAGGACCTCCTTCTGCGTGTGCTCCGGGGCCACCTTCAGTTGGCCGGAGATATGGTGTTCCACCAGGTCCCGCAGGTACGCCCGCCCACAGCCCGGATCGCCCAGCACCAGATCGTAGCGCAGGCCGGAGGCGACAAACACGTTGCTCACCCCGGGAAGCGCGCGCAGTCGACGGAGCAGATCGATCTGGGCCCGGTGATCCGGCTTCAGACTCGGGCAGATCTCCGGGAACAGACAACGCTTGTCGGCACAGGCGCCGGACGTCAGCTTGCGGGCACATTCGAAGCCGTACATGTTCGCCGTCGGCCCGCCGACATCGCGGATGACGCCCTTGAACTCGGGGTCTTGCGTCAGCGCCGCCGCTTCGGCGATGATCGACTCCGGGCTGCGGCTGCGCACGGTGCGGCCCTGGTGGACGGCGATGGCGCAGAAATTGCACTCGCCGTAGCAGCCGCGATGTGTTGTGATGCCGGACCGGATAGTGTCGAGTGCGCGCACCTCACCGTCCCGGGCGTAATAAGGATGCACGGCCCGCTCGAAGTCCAGGGCGAACACCTGATCCAATTCCGCCTGCGTCAGATAGGGCGCCGGCGGGTTCTGCACCAGATACCGCGTGTCCTGCTGCTGGCACAGTCCGGTTGCGGTTTTCGGATCGTTGTTCCGGTAGAACGCGTGGAACATCTTGATAAACGCCGACTTGTCACCAAGGACCTGCCTGTAAGACGGCAGGACCAGATAGTTCGGCGGCGGCTCTCTGGCAGCGCGGCAGAGGCCGCGGACAGCGTCCGGGGACTGCCCGGCCGCCAGTGTTCGGGCCAGATCAACGATGCTGTTGTCGGCCATGCCGTAGACCAGGTAGTCGGCCTTCGCGTCGAAAAGGATCGAGCGCCGAATCCGGTTGGACCAGAAATCGTAATGCGCCACCCGCCGCAGACTGGCCTCGATGCCGCCGAGCACAATCGGCGCCGTCCCTTTGAAGTACTGCCGGATCAGGTTGCTGTAGACAATGACCGCCCGGTCCGGCCGGCGGTTGTTGATTCCGCCGGGGGTATAGTCGTCCTGCTTCCGGAATTTGCGGGTCGCCGTGTAGTTCGCCACCAGCGAATCGACACTGCCGCCGGACACCCCCCAGAACAGCTTCGGTTCCCCCAGGCGGGTAATGTCGACCGGCGACCCGGTAGCCGGCTGAGCAATCACCGCCACCCGAAAACCGGCGGCCGTCAAAACCCGGCCGATGACCGCCAGCCCGATGTACGGACTGTCGATATAGGTATCCCCGGAGACCAGGATGATGTCCGGTCGATCCCAACCGCAATCGGCAATCTCGGTTTGTGTTGTCGGCAGAAACATGCGGGCCTCACTCAGTGGAAAGATACCTGAAGACTATAGCATACGTCCGGGCATTTCGCCGTTCCTCCGAGTCCCCGCCTTCAGGCGTACATGCCCATGTAGTTTTCCAGCGCGTCGAGCATGGCTTTCACGTTCTTCAGCGGAATGCCGGGCATCAGCTCGTGATGGATCATAAGACCTCCCAGACGACTGCCCAGGTGCTTGAACACCCCGTAAATGTGCCGGTTCACGTCGTCCGGATTGCCGTAGATCAGGACGCGGCGATCCAGCTCGACATCAAGGCAGAGACGGTCTTTGACATGTCGAGCCAGCCATTCCAGGCCGTTGACCTCGTCCTGCACCCCGAGCACGCGGATCTCCAGGTCGAGCAGGTCCGGCACCAATTGGCGGACATCACCGTAGCTGCGCAGGCGGACGGTGCAGGCGGCATCGACAGCCGGCCCGATAATGTGTTCGTAGGCCTCTTTGAAAAACTGCCGGAAATATTTCGGCGAGAGAAACGGTCCGGTCTGCGTGCCGAGGTCGTCCGGCACGTCGATCCACTGTGCCCCCAGTTCGACATACTGCTCCACCAGGCGCCGGTTGAATGCCGCGACCTCGCCGATCAGCCGATGCAGGTTCGGGTCGTTATCGGCCATATCGAAGCTGAGGTTCACGTAGCCGCGCATGGCCATCAGCGTGGTAAACGTATGGCCGCGCCGCAGACTCGCCCGCGGCAGCCGGTGGTTATTGCGGGCCTCGGCCAGGCGTGCGGCTTCGGACCGCCAGTTAACCGGCCGCCAGCCGTTCCGGACGACGGGATCCGGGAAGCGGAATGTCGCCAGCTCGGCCCAGTCCTTGAGCGCGTTCTTGACGACATAGCCGGTCATGCCGTTGGTCCGGGACTCCCATGTACAACCCCAACTGTCGACGAACCGCGTGCCGGCCCGCTGCCACGGCGGGTGATCGGCCTCGTCTTTCGGAAAGATACAGTTGTTCCCCCGAAACACCTGCGGGTGCTCGGCGATGTAGTCTTCAAGTATGTCCGCCGGATAGTGATGCCAACTCGTCTGGTTGATGCACAATTCCACCGGCACGAAGGCCGGCCGTTCGAAGTAGACAGCCCGCAGGATGTTCGCATCACGCGGCTGCAAATGCTGCAGGGCTGATGGTCTGACATTCATTCTTCTTTTTCTTTCCCGGCGGTCAATGCCCCGGTCTGAACATGCGGCTACTGCGTTTGCGATGCACAACAATAGTGTATTCGCCGACCCCGCGGGGCTGAAGTCAAGGCAACCCGGATTCCGCCCGACAGACGAAAGATTGGCCTGCGGCCAAGCGTCCCCGACAATAGAAAGCAGCGAGGTATGCAATGTTCATTCCGTATCGTGTCGAGTCCACGCAGGAACGGCTTCCCTGGGCCAACCTGACGCTTGTCGTCGCCTGCGCCCTCGTCCACACCGCGGTCAGCACCGGATGGCTCTCCGACACCATGGTGCAGGCCATGATCCTCACCGACTGGAATCCTGCGGGGCTCTTCGGCAGCATGTTCCTCCACGCCAACCACGTGCACTTTGTCGGCAACATGCTGTTCCTGTTTGTCTTCGGCAATGCCGTCTGCGAACGCATCGGCAATCTGCGCTACCTGGGGCTGTATTTCCTGACCGGCCTGGCGGCATCCGCCAGCCACCTGGTCATCAGCGGCCAACCGGCTGTCGGCGCCAGCGGCGCCATCGCCGGCGTCCTCGGACTCTGCATCGTCATGATCCCACTGGCTGAAGTCTCCGTCTGTTTCATCTTCCGCCTGCATGTCCGCACGTTTCGGGTGCCGTGCATCCTGGTCCTGATCATCTGGGCCGGGCTGAATGTGGTCGGCATCCTGCTGGGCGGCCAGGGTATCGCCTACTGGGCGCACATCGGCGGGTTCGTCGCCGGCCTGATCACCGGCCTCACCGGCTTGTGCCTGCACCTGCTGCCCCGCAGCGACGATGCCCCCGAGACCGTCCTCGACATGTTCCGCGGGCCCCAGCCCTATCGCCGGCCGAAGAAGACCTACGTCCGCCGGGACGGCGTCCCTTACGCCCTCGGCCAGCAGGGCGTACACTACACGCCGAAGCGCAAATGAGATCGCACGGTCATTAAGCTGATCGAGGTGTTTTCCGTAAACTATGCAGAGGACACCATGGGAACACGGAATAGAGCCTTCACGATTCTGCTGCGAGCCGGGCTCATCCTTGTGGGCATCGCCCTGGCGGCAGCCGTCAGACATGGCGCCGGCTGGCTCTGCACTCGGCAACTTGAGTTGGCGACTCTGGTTGCCATTGGCGATACGGATGCGATCCGGTGGATCCTCAGATACCATCCGGAGCTGGCCACGAAACCGCATTCATTCAAGTCGGCACCGGTCAGCGGGACAAGCGGATACAAGTGGGACTGCAGCCTGCCGCCCATTCTGATGGCCGGGTATCGGGGCAATCTCCCCCTGTTCGATCTTCTCGTCGCACACGGGGCCAACTCGCAGGCCGCCTTCAAGGGGTGGACGCCGCTGCACGCGGCTGTGTGCGGCGGACATGACGCATTCGCTCGTGAGCT
Organism: uncultured Lentisphaerales bacterium; assembly: GCA_964384625.1. Taxonomy (GTDB): domain Bacteria; phylum Verrucomicrobiota; class Lentisphaeria; order JABSQK01; family JABSQK01; genus CAYLNH01. Next base: position 13,035 of record CAYLNH010000042.1, on the reverse strand, counting down.
GATCGGTCGCGGAATCTGGTTTGACGGGGGCTTGCCGCCCGAGGGTGCTGTGGACGGCGACCCGCTCCTGCTGATGCTGGCAAGTGAACACGTACGCAGTCTGGGGGACCGGGAGGACGAACGCAGGGAAACCACGACCCGGGGCCATTTTGCGGAGGCCTTGATACGCGATGGCCAGGTCTACTGGATGGCAGTAAAGCCCGTCTCCCTGGAGCGCTTCGACGAACTGCTGGCATCAGTGACGTCGTTCGACAACTCCATGCTTATCGAAGTCAAATACGCACCGCCGGTTCAGGAGATCGCAGCCCCGCTTCGACGGATCCTCTGTATGATCTTCACCTACGGCCTGCCCAAGCCGCGCCTGTGGGATTTCAGGCGGGCGCCGCTGCCCGAGATCGAACCGGAAGTCTTGGAGGAACTCCCACCGGAAGCACTCGAGTAAGCCGCGCTACTTTTCGAATAGCGCCTGCGGCTTACAACGCTGCACGCCAATTGCACCGAGTACCACTCGGCGGCACCGGGGAGGAACGCGGGACGGAGGCCCGCGCTACTTTTCGAAAAGCGCCTGCGGCTTGCACGCTGCACGCCAATTGCACCGAGCACCACTCGGCGGCACTGGGGAGGAACGCGGGACGGAGGCCCGCGCTGCTTTTCGAAAAGCGCCTGCGGCTTACAACGCTTCGCGCCAATTGGGCCGAGTACAACTCGGCGGCACCGGGGCCTGACGGTGTGCCGGGTACTGAGTGATCCCCGCAATGTCAATTGGTTGGACAAGGCGCAACCGGTTGGAGCCGTGTGCAATACGAGCTTGGCGCGACGAAGCCTTGTGCGAAGGCGGGCGCACCCAGGCTTCAGGCCAACGCAACGATGAACCCGACAATGCATGCGGGTGGGATCGTGACAGTCGGATCGGAGCCGCTGCGCGGCATGCCCTTCGGCAAGCTTGGGTTCTCTAGGGAAGCCGCTCCTACAGGCCGGCGACGACCGCTTCCAGACGCTTGGTGTATTCGAGGTAGCAGGCCTTCGCCGCGTCGGCGTCGCTGATGCCTTCGCCGGCGTGGATGACCGCCTTCAGGTGGGGCTCGATCGAAACCCAGCCGTCATAGCCGGATGCCTTGAGATCACCCAACACCTTGGCCTGCATCGGGTCTTCATCGGGATAGCACGTCCCGAGTTTGCCCTCTTCATTGCGCTTGAAAGATTTGATATGAACATGGACGATCTCAGGCTTGACCGCTTGGTAATAGCGCCAGGTGGCTTCGTGATCGTTGTCGTGCGTCGTGCTGTTGCCCGTATCGAAGATCACCTTGAACGCCGGACTGTTGACTTCTTCCAGCAACTCAAGGATCTCCTTCGGGCCAATGCCGCCGTAGCCGCTGCAGTTCTCGTGACCGAGGATGACGCCCTCGCCTTGAGCGATCTTCGCCAGTTCCTTGAGACGGCGAACGGCTTCCGCTTTCCAGTCGGCCTTGTCCCACGGCTCTTCTTTGGCGTTGGGGTAGGACATGACGCGGATGATCCTGGCGCCGGCCTCGTGCATGTAAGGGATGGCGTTGTTCAGTTCGTCCAGGTCCACCTGAAAATCAGTGGTGATCGGGCGGGACCAGTTGCACAGCGCGCTGCCGAAGGACGGAATCTGAACTTCGGCTTCAACAAACAGCGCCCAGAGCTCTTTCCATTCATCCGGGGTCATGCTGCAGACGTTCTTCTCGCCGGCCATGCGCACTTCGATGCCGTTCCATCCGGCTTCCCTGGTAACGGCAATCTGTTCCTTGATGTCGCGGCTGGCTTCGTCAGCGAATCCACAATAGCGGAAGGTCATTGGTCCTCTCCTGCGTCGGGTTTGATGGGGTGGATGTCACAGTAGAGTGCCGCGCGGGGGAGTCAAGGGAAGCGCTGTCAGACAGGGATTGGCTCGACAAGTGCTCGACCCGATCCGGGAGGCCGTATATGCCGCCGTCCGGCCGGCATGCTTGGCGGCATTGTTTTCGAATACTTGTGATGGTAGATTCCGCGTTCACCCCAAGCTCGGGTCTGGCAGAGCAGAGCATGAGTGACAAGCTGAAGAAAGACGGCACGAAGGTGTGGCTGGACGACGTTCCGGATGACGGCATCGGGAGCGGCTGGGACCGCTATGTCCGCGCCCTGCACAGCGCCCTGCGGTACCTGGGTGAAGCCGTCGATGCCGAACGCCTGCTGGCGCTGTCGGGCGAGGCCTTTCAGATCTGTTTCGCCTCGAACTGGCAAGGGAACGGGCTGACCTGCGTGGCTACCGACCCGGCAATGAATATGGCCCGGGCCTGCGGCTACAAAGGACGTTGGGTCAATAACGGTTACAGCTCGGAATTGGTGGATCTGCTGGACCCGGCCGAGCGCCAGTGTCTCACGGCCGGGCGCCTGGAGGACATCTTCAAAGAGATCGACCGCGGCCGGCCGGTACTGGCGCAAGGCGTCACCGGCGCCGGCGGCACCGCCGCCAGTCTGGTCGTCGGCTATGATCGCGAAGAAACGCTGTTGTGCCACCAGGGATTTGCCGAACCGCAGTATTGGAGCGCGGTCAGCGGCATCAATCTGATGGGCAGTCAGAGCAGCGGCGCGGGCTACTGGAACGGTCAGGTTCGCGGTACGGTCCGTCCCGGCTTTGCCGGCGGCTGGCTGGCCAATCCAGCGTTCCTGCTGGGACACAAATCCGCCACTCCGGAAGCGCGGCAACAAGTTACCGACGCGCTGGATCGTATTGTTCAAATGCACTACGCCGATCCGCTCGACATCTCCTGGTGGGGCGGCGTCCGCTATTGGTTCGGCCGGCAGGCTTTCGAGCAATGGGCCCTGGCTCTGGAACAGTTGGACTACCCGAACGTTCTGTCTACACCACGGCCGGCCGACGCTTACGACTGGTTCAACTTCCGTCTGCTGCACGCCTTCGCCGACTGGCTGGCAACCGGCCGGACGGCAGCGGCAGGTTTCTGTCGACACGCCGCCGCCGTATTGCCCGAAGCCGCCCACCAATTGGAATCGGCGGCGGACCTGTACGCGCAGGAAGCGCAAATGGCGGCAGAGGAATTCGCCATCTTTCTGGAGCCGTTTCAGTTGGACGATCCGGCGCGTGAAGGCTGGCTGGCGGACCCCGGCAGCCGCGGCCGCGGCGCCGCCGTAGTCCGCCGGCTCGAAGACAAAGAGACCATGGCGGTTGACTACATCAGCCAGGCGCTGGATCTGCTCGCCGGCATTCGCCGGGAGGAGAACCGCGTGTGGATTGCTGACGTCCCGCCGATCGCCGCCGGCAGCGGCGCCGAGTGCGGCTTTGCCGCCGCGTTGGAGGCCGCGCTGGCGGCCACGGAACACCCGGTTTCGTACGGCGATATCATGGCCTACAGCGGCCTGGCATTTCAGGTTCCCTGGTTCCGCGGCAGCGGCGACGAACGCTGGTCGCCGTCGGGTGCAGTCGGCGAGCGGGCATCAAGCCACAAGCCCCTGCAGCACGCGACCGGTTGGCAGCTCCGGCCGGTGATGCGCCGCGGCTGGCCGGACATGAGCGAGTTCATCCCGCTGCTGGTCGAGTCGATCGACTCGGGTCATCCGGTCCCGGCGTTTACCGACCAGTCGAACATGGCGGTGATGATTGGCTATGTCGGCGGCGGCGAAGCTTTGCTGTTCCGCGACCCGGAACACCCGGAAGAACCCTACACCTTACCGGCCGACAATCTCGGCTGGCTACTGTATCTTATCGAAGACCATCAGGATGCCATGCCGCCGAAAGCGGCCATGATCACTACGTTGCGACTGATTCTGCAGAACTGGTATGCCCCCACAGAAATCAGTTCCGCCGGTCACTACTTCCACGGCGAGCAAGCCATCCGCGCCTGGCTCGAAGACCTGCGGCGCCTGGATGAATACAGCGATACGGACCAACGCCAACTGTTCTTTGTCAACTGGTTTGCCTTCCGCGCCCTGGCAGATGCTCACGGCCATGGACCTGGGTTCCTGCGCCGAAATGCCGAACTGCCGGGAGAAGAGACCGCCGTTAAGCTGCGACAAGCCGCCAATGCCTTTGATGATGCCGCAGCCCTGCTGCAGCAACCCTTCCACGACGAAGACGCCTTCCTTGGGTCATGGACGCCGAAGAGCTATGACGATTGGTCGCCGACGGTCCGGCGCCGGGAGCAGGACCTCCTGACCGCATTTCTCGATCTCGAGCAAATCGCCATCGAGCGCCTTGAGGAGGTCCTGGCCGATCTGCGCGACCCAGCCGTCAAGGCAGAGGATCTGAAACGACTGGAGCAGTGGTCCAATCTGTTCGGCAACCACGAGAGCTGTATCAAAGCCGCCGACCGCGAACCGGTCTTCTACGATCTGCTCAAACAGGAATTAAAGCTCGGCGGACTCCCGGACAGTGTGCGCGACCTGCGCCAACGTATGAGCCGGCTCGAGCCGGCGGAAACAGCCTACGGCGACCAGGTCGACAGCCTGTTGTCCTCCCTGGCCGCCGGCAGACTCGTCAATCCCTGGCCGACTTCGCAGACGTCCAACCACAAACTCCGCGTCAAACGCACCGCCGAAACACTGAAGCTCTGGCTGCAGAACACCACGCACCTGGACGCCAAACGCGACCGCCGTACCGGCGAGGCCGCGGTTGATTTCGTCTACGGCCTGCTCGGCGACTGTGACGACGACAAGGTCACAGCCGTGTCCATGATTGTCGATAAGCTGGAAACCGGCGACCTTCGCGACGCGGACAAACAACTGGAGCTCGCCCCGAATCCACAACGTCTTGAGGAACTGTTCGCCCACCAGATCAGCATGTTGGATCCCGACTGCTGGACGTTTGATCACAATCTCAAGATTTTGCTGAAAGGTATCGGCAACAAGCGTGTGGAAGCGCTTTGGGGCGATCCTGACGGCCCGATCCCGTGGGGCGGCATTCGCGCCCTGAACCCGCGGCTCAAGCCCAAGCTGTTGAGTGCTATTGAGTCACTGCACGCCTGGCTCGACGACGGTGTCGACATTGACGGACGGTTTGGCGAACCGGATCCGTATCCGGCGGCAGACTGGCTCGCACGCTGCCTGTTGGTTTACCTGGAACACCATGTAAGCGGACGATTTTAGTTGAGCGCGACAACAGAGGAAAAGAATGAGGCGCGGCAGGAGGTCCTGAAGTTTCTGCGGCGCCTGTTCCAGCTGGGTGCCGCAGTTGCGGTGATCTGGGTGGGGTTCTATGCCTTCTGGCGGCGTTTCCCTTACCTGAAGCCCGGCTCCGAGGTCATCTACGAGACCAAGATGCGGGAGCTGTCCAAGGGCCGCATCTTCACACGTGGAGACGCCAAGTTGAACGTGGTCATGGTCGGCAACAGCATTACGCTGGCCGGCTTTATTCCGGAGCAGTTTGACAGGCAGGTGGGACCGCAGTGCCAGTCCTACAACCTGGGACTGCCCGGGCAAGAACAGTATATGAAGGAGCTCCGCGGCATGATCAGCCGCGGCGACGTCCCCACCCACGTTCTCCTTCAGCTTCCCTGGCCGCCACGCATAAACCCGAAATCCTGGCGGCAACAGCTGAAGGAAGATCACCGCATCGTCAACACCCTCTTCCCGTTCCGTTCGCTGCCGCGGGATCTGGCGATCTTCCTGGTACTCAGCCGCAAGGATGGCATCGCCGACTACTACGCCGCCAAGAAACAGACCGCCGAGCAGATGCTGGCCGACCGCGGCTACTACTTCATCGAAGGCCAGAGCCGGTTCAAAGACCATCGGTTGCCGGACGATCGCACGTTTCAAACCGACAGGCCCGATGAAGTGCGTCACCGCAGAATCGAGACCGACGCATTGGCGTTTCAGGAGCTGAGAAACCTGGCGAAGCAACACGACATCCAGTTCATCCTCGTGCCCTCGTACTTCCGCGAACACCACCACGCCGAACCGCCCGCGAGCAACCCGCAGACGCTTGCGGCACTAAAGCCCTATGAACATTTCCACGCTGTTGGTCCTGATTACTTCCGCTTGCCGAACCGCTGCTTCTCTGACCCCGTGCATGTCAATCGTGAAGGCGCCGAACTGTATACCGGAAGACTGTCCGACTTGTTCCGGACATTCCTTGATGAACACAACCAGAAGAAGACGAAGGCCAAACCGTAATGCTGTTCAACTCGTTTGAGTTCCTGCTCTTCTTCATGGTGGTCTTCACGGCTTTCTTCGCCTTGCCGCACCGCTATCGCTGGGTCCTGCTGCTGGTCAGCAGCTACATCTTCTACATGGCCTGGAAACCAGTCTTCATTGTCTTGATCATGACGACCACGGGCACCTGCTATCTGACGGCGTTTCTCGTCAGCAACGAAAGATCTGCGTGGAAACGACGAACCATGGCGGCGCTTTGCATCGGCGCCAATCTGGGGCTGCTCGCTACATTCAAGTATCTGGATTTCTTCATCTCTTCGGTCGTCGGCATCAGCGGTATTCTGGGCGCGGACATCAACCTGCCGCTGGCCCATCTGTTGCTCCCGGTGGGGATTTCGTTCTATACGTTTCAGGCGCTGAGCTATGTGTTCGATGTCTATCGCGACGGCACCCGGGTGGAGCGAAATATCTTCCGCTACGCGCTCTATGTCAGTTTTTTCCCACAGCTGGTTGCCGGTCCGATCGAGCGCTCCAGGGACCTCCTGCCGCAGTTGCGGCAGGAAACACGGTTTGATTTCGACCGCATCCGCAGCGGTCTGCAGCTCGTGCTCTGGGGGACGTTCAAGAAGATGTGCATCGCCGACCTCGTTTCGCCGGTGGTCAAATCGGTCTACGAGGGCAATGTCGAAAACTTCAACGGCACGGTTCTGTCGCTGGCAACCCTGCTGTTCGCGTTCCAGATCTACTGCGACTTCTCCGGCTACTCCGACGTCGCCATCGGCGTCGCCCGAATGCTGGGTTACAATCTGACGACGAACTTCCGGCAGCCGTATTTTTCGACATCCCTCGCCGAGTTCTGGCGACGCTGGCACATCTCGCTGTCAAATTGGTTCCGCGACTATGTCTACATCCCTCTGGGCGGCAATCGCACCAATGGCGGACGCTGGTGTGTGAACATCATGATCGTCTTCGTCCTCAGCGGCCTGTGGCACGGCGCCGCCTGGACCTTCGTCGCGTGGGGTGCCCTCCACGGAATCTGGCTTTTGGTCGAGCACCTGGTGTTCGGGGGCCGCGAAAAGCAGAAGCCGGGATCGTGCGTCATCGCACTTATCCGATGGGCCGTCACCACCACGGTTGTCCTGATATCCTGGGTATTCTTCGTGTCGAAGAGCTTCGGAGACGCGTGGCATGTCCTGACCCATTTCTTCCGTCTCGGTCCGATTCGGTATGACACCGTCGCCCGCCTCGGCCTGCCGCACGTCAACCTGCTGGCGTTGTTCATGCAGTTGACCATCCTGCTCGGCGTGGACCTTGTCTTTCGCTTCCGCCCCGCCCGCATCATGGCCCTCTGGGAAAAACGGTGGATCCGTTTCCTGGTCTATCTGTTCATGATCTACAACATCGTCTTCTTCGGCGTCTTCAAGCGGCTGGATTTCATCTATTTCCAGTTTTGACGAAGTTGCCCATCAAGCCGTGGCTACCCACTTCAGCGTTGATACTCGTGCCCGCACGCCGCCAACGTGACAGTTGGGGATTCAACGCGTCCTCACGCCAACGGCGTGACAGTTGGCGATTCAACGCATCCTCACGACAACAGCGTGACAGTTGGGGATTCAACGCGTCCTCACGCCAACGGCGTGACAGTGTTCAGCCTGGGGTTGGCCGCCAGGCCTACCCCAGGTGGCTGAGAATCCATCGGCAACTCTGAAGGAGTTGCAGTACACTCAATCCCAGCAATAGCGCTCGTCGTACTCAACATTGTATTTCTGGCACAATTGCCTGAACTCGTCCTTGAAATCCGCCTTCCGATGGTGCTCCGGCTGCTGATCGATGTAGCGTTTGACGTGATCGAGTTGCGATTGCCCAATTGTAAACGCACCATAGCCCCGCTGCCATTCGAATCCGTGTGGCAGAAGCTCGCCAAACTGCTCAGGCAGCCAAAGGGATGAGGTGCGTTTGATCTCCTTGACAAGGTCCGCCACATCTTGTGTGCGACGAAGGTCGACAACCAGATGGACGTGATCGGCCATGCCGCCGGCCGCAAGCAGCGGAGATTGCTTTTGGCGGCAGATCCCACCCCAATAGGCATACAGTCTTTCCTTTATGCCTTCGGTCTTGACCAAGCCCTCACGATCCTTGGTTGAGAAGACCACATGAATGAGCAGCTTTGACAGTGATTGCAGCATCGCATCCTCCTTCTGATTCTTCCTTCACCCAGAGCCGACAACACCATGGCATGCCGTTCGGGGTTGGCAAGCCATGCCTACTGCAACTCCTTCAGAGTTGCGGCAAACCAACCCGATACCTGGGGTAGGCCTGACGGCCAACCCCAGGCTGAATACTTTCACACCGTTGGCGTGAGGATACGGCATTTCACACCGTTCGGCGTTGGCAAGGTTGGCAAGCCATGCCTACTGCAACTCCTTCAGAGTTGCGGCAAACCAACCCGA
>CAYLNH010000042.1:265-4374 GCA_964384625.1 uncultured Lentisphaerales bacterium | reverse complement strand
GTAGGCCTGACGGCCAACCCCAGGCTGAATACTTTCACACCGTTGGCGTGAGGATGTTTTCACGCCGTTGACGTGAGGATGTTTTCACAACGGTGGCGTGAAGAAGCGATCGAACCAGAGCTCGAGGGGCGGGAAGAGGTCGGCGCTCGCCATCTTGATTCCCCCTACCCTCATGCTATAGTGCGTCTTCGCTTTGCCTGAGGCCCGCTTTCCGCCTCGAAACACACACCCAAACTGGTCTTGATCCATGTCCGAATCGACAGCCAACGACGTCAATGTCGAACACATTGCCATGCTGGCGCGACTGGAACTCACCGACGCCGAGAAGGAAGAGTTCACGCGCGAAATCAACGAGATCGTCGGCTATGTCCGCATGCTGCAGGAAGTCGACGTCGAGAACGTCGAACCGACGGCGCACGCAACACACATCGCGAATGTTGTCCGCGCCGATGCCCCCGGCAATTGTCAGCCTCTTGACCAGACCATGGCCAATGCCCCGGCGACCGTCAATGGCGAACTGATCAAGGTTCCGGTGGTCCTCGGCGAGGGCGGAGGGAGTGCGTAGTGAGTACGTTGACCGGACGTCCGAATCCTGCCACGATCCATGCCGCAGCCGACGCACTGGCCGCCGGCGAAACCACTTCCGCAGCCCTTTGCGAACAATTGATCGGCCGCAAGAATGACGTCGACGGCGAGGTGCAGAGCTATCTGTCTCTGAATGAGCAGGACGTCCTTGAAGCCGCCCGGGCCGCGGACGAAAAACGGGCCGGCGGCGATGCCGGCCGGTTCGAGGGCATCCCGATTGCGATCAAAGACAACATCGCTGTTGCGGGTGAGCGCAACAGTTGCGCCTCCAAGTTGCTCGACCCGTTCACCTCGACCTTCGACGCCACGGTCATCGAGCGCCTGAAGGCTGCTGGTTTCATTCCCATGGGCCGAATGAATATGGACGAGTTCGCCATGGGCTCGAGTACGGAGCACAGTGCTTTTCAATTGACGCGGAATCCATGGGACACCGACTGCGTCCCGGGCGGCTCCAGCGGCGGCTCCGCCGCGGCCATAGCCAGCGGTTCGGCTCTCGCGGCGCTCGGCTCCGACACGGGCGGGTCCATCCGACAGCCGGCAAACTTCTGCGGCGTGGTCGGGTTAAAACCCACCTACGGCCGGGTCTCGCGCTACGGTCTGGTGGCCTTCGCCTCGTCCCTGGACCAGATCGGTCCCCTGACCGGCGATGTCCGCGATGCCGCCATTCTGTTGGACACCATCGGCGGCAGTGATCCGCGTGACTGCACCTCGTTGCCGCAAGACTGCGGCGGCTTCGAAGCTGCCTTGGAAGACACCGAGATCAGCAAACTACGTGTCGGCATGCCGCAAGAGTTCTTCGAAGTCGAGGGCCTCAACGACGAAGTACGGCAGACGGTGGAGGCCACCCGCGACCGCCTTGCCGCCGCCGGAGCCACAATCGTCGATGTCGCTTTGCCGAACCTGAAATACGGGGTGGCATCATACTATGTGATCGCCACCGCCGAAGCCAGCAGTAACCTGTCGCGCTTTGAGGGCGTCCGCTACGGCGCCCGCGCCCAGGACGCGGAGAGCTTGGCTGACATCTACTACAAAACCAGGGAGCAGGGGTTCGGCGCGGAAGTCAAACGTCGTATTATCCTCGGCACCTACGTGCTGTCCTCCGGGTACTACGACGCCTATTACCTGCGCGCCCAGAAGGTGCGGACGCTTATGCGCCGCGACTTCGAACAGGCCTTTGAACAGTGCGACGTCATCCTCAGCCCGGGAGCTCCCGGCCCCGCTTTCCGACTTGGCGAGATCAGCGATCCTCTGGAGATGTACCTGTCCGACATCTACACCATCCCGGTCAACCTGGCCGGCAACTGCGGCATCTCCGTGCCGGTCGGATCCAGCAGTGCGGGGCTGCCCATCGGCGTCCAGGTTATCGGGGACGCTTTGAATGAGAACGCGATCCTGCAAACGGCCCATTGGCTTGAGCAGGAAGGAGATGATGCGTGAAGTACATCGTCACCATCGGCCTCGAAGTTCACGTTCAGGTGCGGACGCAGACGAAGATGTTCTGTTCCTGCCCGAATGAGTTCGGCAGCGCCCCCAACACCAATGTCTGCCCGGTCTGCCTCGGCTATCCGGGCGTGCTGCCGACGCCCAACGCAGAAGCCATTCGCAAGACACTTCTGGCCGGCATGATGTGCCGCTGTGAAATTCCATCCTACAGCAAATTCGACCGTAAGGCCTACTGGTATCCGGACATGCCGAAGAACTATCAGATCTCGCAATACGACCTGCCCTTCTGCGACGGCGGCTTCATCCATGTCGAAGGCAAAGGGCTGACCGGCGATGTCGAACCGCGCGACATCAAACTGACGCGAATCCATCTCGAAGAAGACGTCGCCAAATCCGTCCATGAAGCCGGCCACAGCGGCATTGATTTCAATCGCGCCGGCGTTCCGCTCATGGAAATTGTCTCCGATCCGGATATCCAGACGCCGGACGAAGCCTATCTCTATCTCCAGTCGCTGAAGGAGATCATGCAGTATGCCGACATCAGCGACTGTGACATGGAAAAAGGCCAGATGCGCTGCGACGTGAACATCTCCGTGCGGCCGGAAGGACAGGAGGAGTTCAATCTCAAGACCGAGGTAAAGAACCTCAACAGCACCCGCGCCGTACACCGCGCTCTGGAATACGAGATCGAGCGCCAGATCGACGCCATCGAGGACGGCGAGGAGTTCATCCAGGCGACCCGCAGTTGGGATGACGCAAAAGGTGAGACGTACATCACCCGCGTGAAGGAAGACGCACACGACTACCGCTACTTCCCGGATCCCGATCTGATGCCCATCGAGCTGACGCAGGAACGTCTCGACGAGATCCGCAAGGAGATGCCCGAGACGCCGATGGCCCGGCGCGAACGGTTCGTCAGTGACTATGGCCTGCCGGCCTATGACGCCCAGATCCTCTGTTCGGACAAAGGCATTGCCGACTTCTATGAAGCCGCGACAGCAGACGGCGCCGACGCCAAGAAGGTGTCGAACTGGATTATGAGCGAGTTGCTGCGGGAGCTGTCCGATGCCGGTCAAGGCATTGCCGACTGCAAGATCCAGCCGGCGCAACTGGGGGGGCTGGTCAAATTAATCGACAGCAAGACCATCACCGGCAAGATTGCCAAAACGGTCTTTGTCGAGATGTTCCAGACGGGCAAAGACCCGGAAGTCATCGTCGACGAAAAGGGGTTGAAACCAATTACGGATTCATCCTCAATTCAGGAGTTCGTCCAACAGGCGATCGACCAGAACCCACAAGCGGTGGATGAGTTTAAGAGCGGCAAAGAAAAGGCGCTTAATTTCCTGGTGGGACAAGTCATGCGTTTCAGCAAAGGCAAGGCCGACCCGAACATGGCGCGGGAAGCCCTGCGCAACGCGCTGTCATAGGAGTACCGCACCCCTCCGGGGTGCATGGAATGTTGTTCGCCATACCCAGGGCTGAAGCCCTGGGCTACATGACAAAGCCCCTCCGGGGCTTGGGTGCAATCATATGCCGGCGCGCTGAAGGTTCGATCCCATGCCCCAGCGGGGCAGGGTCATGTAGCCCGGCGGCGCGCTGGAGGTCCGATCCCATGCCCCAACGGGGCAGGGTCATGTAGCCCGGCGGCGCGCTGAAGGTTCAATCCCATGCCCCAAGGTCCGATCCCATGCCCCAGCGGGGTCATGTAGCCCGGCGGCGCGCTGGAGGTCCGATCCCATGCCCCAGCGGGGTCATGTAGCCCGGCGGCGCGCTCGAGGTCCGATCCCATGCCCCAGCGGGGCAGGGTCATGTAGCCCGGCGGCGCGCTGGAGGTCCGATCCCATGCCCCAAAGGGGCAGGGTCATGTAGCCCGGGGTTTCAACCCCGGGTCTGGGTTGACCAAAACGAACCCTGCCCCAGAGGGGCAGCGTAAATAAGATGGAGAAAGGGCGAACCAATTGGGCTTGGCAATCCAACCAACTGGTGACAATGATGAACGGGACAGTTCCGGTCACATACCCCGGCGGGGTCATGTAGCCCGGCGGCGCGCTGGAGGTCCGATCCCATGCCCCAAAGGGGCA
>CAYLNH010000042.1:0-165 GCA_964384625.1 uncultured Lentisphaerales bacterium | reverse complement strand
GGGTCATGTAACCCGGCGGTGCGCTGGAGGTCCGATCCCATGCCCCAGCGGGGCAGGGTCATGTGGCCCGGCGGCCCGCTGGAGGTCCGATCCCATGCCCCAGCGGGGCGGGGTCATGTAGCCCGGGGTTTCAACCCCGGGTTCAGGCAAAGCAAATGAGCCGTG
>CAYLNH010000041.1:6440-35065 GCA_964384625.1 uncultured Lentisphaerales bacterium | reverse complement strand
CGGAGGCCAAGCGCCGGTCCGGCAAGGCGCCGTCGAACAAGCGATGCGAGCATCGAGTCCCGCCTTGGCGGGATAAATTTCGTGCTTGCCCCGCTTTGCGGGGTCCCGCCTTGGCCGGATGCTTGGACCCGCTCTCCGAGTTGCCCGTTTTCGGGCTCGGGGGGCGTTGGCGAAATGGTCACGTGTTGCAGCACACAACCCTTCCACCAGCTGCCGCGAGCCGCGAACCCCGGGCAATCCGTGGCGGAAAGACTTCCGTCGAGACCATCTAGTGGGAGTGTCTGCAATGCCGCCCCGACGGGGCGGGAACATGGGTCGCCCCGGGTGACCAAAGGGAACCCGGGGTTGGGTGTGAGGGTGACAACGTCCCCGGAGGGGGCGAACATGCTCTGCGGTTGAAGCGAACAATGCTATTGTCTTCCTTTGGTTCGCCCCCTTCGGGGACGCATCGTGTCGTTCCGTGTCCCCCGGGTTCCCTTTGGTCACCCGGGGCTGATCATGTCGGCACCCCTTCGGGGCGCGGAGGACAGAGTCAGCTGGTTGGCGTCTTGGTCAGGGCGTCAAGGAGGTCCTGGTTGCGAACTTTGCCGTCATGGTCGACGATACCAAAGTCCATGCCTTTATAGGACCACATAGACCAGGAGACATGGTGTTCGGCAAAGACCTGAATCGTGTCGCGATACCATCGTATGGCATCTTCTTTGGGCGCCATATCAATGACGCCGAATTCACCGCAGTAGAGCGGCACATGGTGTTCCCGGGCGAACGCGAAGGACGGCTCCATTAATACTTCAAGGTGGTCCTTGTCACTGACGCGGTCTTCGAAGAAACTGCTCAGGCCGTCGAGTGCTTCGGCAACATGGGTTTTTCCTTCGTGTTTCGCCTTTTTCGCTGTTTCGCGCATCCCGGGGCTGTTGCCGGGGTAGTGTACGGTCGTGTCGTAATATACCATCTCCGGGCTCCACGACGCCTTTTGGTGCGTGAACGGGAACGGATTGTAGAAGTGAAAATTGTAGATGATGTTCGGATCATCGATCGCCGCGAGGTCTTTGTACGTGGCGCATACGTTCCAGCAATTGCTGCCGACCACAACGGGACGAGTCGGATCTACCTTGCGAATGGCTGCTGTGCCGGCGGCGGCAAGCGCATTCCATTCCTGCTCCGTGGGCGCGGCGATTTCGTTTGCCAATTCGAACACGACATCCGGGAACCGCCCGAGATAGCGCTTCGCCAGCATTTCCCAGAGAGCGAAAAAGAACGACTGTTTCGCTGGATCCGTGAAGAGTGGTGGAGCAGCGTCCGGTTCGTTTACCAGATCCATGAAGGTGTAGCCCGGCAGTTTGTGCATGCCCAGGATGACCTTCAGCCCCGCAGACTCAGCCCACTCCAGTCCACGGTCGATCCATTCCAAGCCTGGTTCCTGTAACGTCGACATGTCCTCCTCACTGCAGATCAGCGGGTAGTCGAACGGCAAACGAACATTGTCGAAACCCCAGTCACGGACGCGGCCGAAGTCATCTTTCGTGATGAACGTCTGGCGGTGTTCGTTGCTGTCCGGCGCCTGCGACAGCCAACCGCCGAAGTTAACGCCTCTGCCAAGGTTCAGGTCCATGCTACTCTCCTGCGGCTCCGTCTTCTATGGTTGAAAGGAACCGTTGTATGGAAGGCCGTTTGTCGATCCAGTCGATGCGGTCCACGCACATCTGTCGGCGGGTCATTTCCGCATTCCAGGCATGGTAGACGGCATAGTCAGTGCCGTCAGGTGTGGTGACGATGGAGTGATGCCCTGGCCCGATTACTTCGCCCGGAATTGATCGCATCAACTGCGGCCCGCGTTCGCAGCCGATTTCGCGCCACGGCCCGCCGATACTGTCTGCCTCAAGCCAGTCCACACCGTAGGTATCATTCTGAAAGCATCCACCGGAGTAGAAGCAGTAGTACCGGCCATCGCGCTGCCGGACGGTTGGCCCCTCCAATGTATACCAATCGGCGGTAACTCCGTGGCTGGTCTTGTTGGCTTCGTAGAGTTGCCACGGCCAATGCGCCCGCCTGACCAACTGCGGATTTCCTTCGAGTTCAGTCATCGTCTTCAAACGATCAACCACCAGCGCGGTGCCGCGGAATGTATGATCGTCGAAGTCCAGAAAATCCGTGGCGTAGAAGAGGTGCCACTGTCCGTCGCTATCGCAGAATGGATGAGCATCGATCGCAAAGGGGTTGCGCTCGAGATCAGTGAGCGGCGTGCCGGTGTCGACGTATGGTCCTTCCGGGCGGTCCGCGATCGCGACGCGAATGTGATAGCCGCGGCCCGGTGGACAGCACTGGTAGTACATGAAGAAACGACCGTCGACGCAGACGACCTCCGGCGCCCAGAAGCACGTTCCTCCTTTCTCTTCTTCTGGTATGTTTAACGCGAGCCCCAACTCCTCCCATGTCTGCAGGTCTGCCGATTTCAAGACCGGCACTGCGCGATCTCCGGCGGGCGTGGGCTTGCGCGTGCCGACGGCGTAGTACAGGTCTTTGTGCCGCCAACAAAAGGGGTCGGCGAAATAGGCGTCGTGCACGGGGTTTCTGAATTGTGTGTTCGTGTTTGCCATCGCAGGGTCTACTTCACGGTAATACGTCGTTGCCTGGGCGCCGGCGGCATGGCCGGCCAGGTCCATTCGTGGATACTCACTTTGTGCTGGCCCGCGGTTACGCCCATGGCGATGGCGAATTGCGGCGCTTTCGTGCCTTTGTAGATGGAGTGTTCGTCGGCGAACCCCGCATACCAGCGCACGCCGTCCATGCTGTACGCAGGCCGCGTGATGTTTTCCGGCCAGGTCGTCACGATCGTGCGAATGTCTCCATCAACCGTGCCGGTGATGCCGTTCGGCGTAAACGTCAGGTCGAACGGGCCCATGCCGCGGACGCCGACATTGCCTTTAGTCAATTCCACGTACTTGCGTTCGGCACAGACAAACCGAATGGCGTTTCCTTTCTCTGAAATCGCGGGCTGCGTGCTGTCGATCTTCCACGTTGGCTTGGCAATCGTCTCAACCTTCTTGCCGGTGATCGTCTTCTCAAACGGCGCCGCACCTTCGACGACCGTGCCCTTGTAGCCGACCTTGCCCGGGCCGCCGGAGAGTACGAGCGTCACTTTGCCGTTCTGGCGAACGCGGACCGCACCGGCCAGACCGGCGAACTCGACGCCTTCGCCTTTATAGGTTAGCGGCTTCGGTGCGAGGAAGACGTAGTCCGTGCTCTCGGAGGTGGTTACCTTGGTAACGCCGGGTGCGAGTTGCTTCGCCTTTGGCGCAGTTTCGCCGGCGCCGCGGGGATAGAGCACCCAGGCCACTTCCTGGCCGGGCTTGCTTTGGACGCGCAGTTGGACCTGGCGCTCAATGCCGCCACCGAATTTTGCCTGGCCCCATTTGTTGACTTTGGCTGTCGCCGGCTGGCCTTTTTGGGTCACCCAGTCACGCGAGATGGGGACTCCGGCCTTCTTGCCGACAAGCTTGTAGTTGTAGTCCGGGGACAGTCTCGTGGGGTTTTCGTGGATCTCGGGCTTCGGATCTTTGCGATCGAGGAAGAGCACGTTGAGATCCGTGGGCCATTCCGAGTCGACCGTCACCTTGGCGCCGTTGACCTTCACATGCTCCTTGGTGCCGAGGAAGTTCAAGTTGAACCAGCTTGCCAACCTGCCTTCACCGGTCGTTGTGTCACGGATGACGAAGTAGTTGGGGCTCTTCGCGGTCTTGCCTTTGAGGAACATCACCTGCCGATTCCACGTGAACGCGCCTTCTTTCTGGTTCATGCCCTCGACCAGTTTGCGGGGGCCGTTCCAGCGGGGGCGCGAGCCGGGATTGATAAACCAGTCGGGATAGCCGGTGGACGACCAGGCGTAGTCGACCGTCGGGCCGAAGGCCGTGTCCAGAATGTTGCTGTCGGCCCAGTCGTGCGGCAGATCATTGGTCGGTGCGCCGAAACGCATGAAGTTCTTGTCCGGAAAACTCTTGTCCTTCGGTCCGCCGTACTGGTACGGCTGCGGCGGCAGCAGGACCGCGCCTTTGGAGTAGAGCAGCAGGTTCCCTTGGTCCTGACTCCAGTGGCTCCAGAGGTAGCCGCTGCGCAGGTAGAGGCAGGTTTCGTCCTGGCCCTGGTGCGCGCGGAAGACGACGCCGAACCCGGGGTAACTGCGGCTGGTCAACTTCGGTGCTTTCGGCTTGATCCACGGACGCGCCATGGCGAAGAGCGTGACCGCGTCGGCGCCTTTGACGAATTTGCCGCTCTCAATCCAGGCCCAGTATTGCTCGGCGGCGAAGGCAGGGTCGCGGTCGTCGGCCAGTCCCATGGACTGGATGAACTGCGGCCCGGATCCCGTGGTGGCGTTGGCCATCCCAGGAATCGTGCGAGCGCCGTAGCGCGGGTCCATCGGCGAAAGGAGGTTCATGTAATAGTCGAAGTCCACGCGATGGTAGTTCCACAGCAGGTCACTCGGTGAGGCGTTATCGCTGAAAACGCCGGCCATGCCGCGAAGGATCTTGCTGTAGCCGTGCATGTGATAGCTGGCGCCGTATTCGAACCAGGCGCCCGCGGGCGCCATGAAGCTTCCGGTTTTGTACGCCATGAAGGAAGCCATGTACTCACTCCACTGCTTGTGCATCGGATGGTCCGGAATCAGTGCCGCAACGTTGCTGCGGTCCATCAGTCGCGAGATGCCCATGTTCGGATTGCCGTGGTGCGAACTGTTGCCGGCGCTGGTTACATCCGGTTCGACAAGGAGGTATGCCAGCAGCGCCAGCCGCGCCCGGATCTGCTTGCGGTCGGCAGCCGGCAGTTTCGGCCAGGACAGGATGGATTCAGCGTGACCGATCGGTTCGCCGTAGTGCGCCAAGGTGTGGTGATGGTGAATGGAGAGCGCTTTGATGATGTAGTCCACGTTTCTGTGCAGCTGCTTGTGGACCTCCTTCACTTCCTTGGCGGCGACCGCGTCGTCCTGCGTGAACCAGTAATATTTCTTCAGCCACGGCAGCAGCGGAAACTTCGGATTGGCGGCAACCGCTTTCCGGTACTTATCGGCCTTTTTCGGCGTAATGAAAACGCGCGGGTACTCGACCTTCTTGTCCGGCCACTCGAGGACAAAGTCCTTGTAGCGATCCAGACCGACCATGCCGTAGAGATCGCGCACGGCATAGCCGATGCCGAGAGTCTTCTTCTTGCCATAGCCGTCGACCAGCCTCGTAGGCTTGGCCAATACCAAAGCCCAGACACGGCGACCGGTGCTGACGGGCAGGGACGGATCGTGTTCGTGGCAGGAGAACGGTGAGACATCGGATGCCGGCTCGTTCTTCCATGAGATCGGCGCGACATCCAGCGGGAAGCGCATCGTGGCCTGGTTGTTCTTGACGTAGACGTTGATGCTGTTCGCCCGTCGCCAGGCGCCCTTGTGCAGCGGCGCCACGATTGCCAGCGGATAGTTGTCCGGATTCGCCTTGCGCGCGTCGGCGTTGTGGATGCCGTAGTAGGACACGTAGCGGGAACCCCAGCAGGAGTCATGGTGGATGCAGCGCGTGGGGGCGCCGCCGCCGCCCGGAAATTCGGCGCCGACACTGGGACCGGAAGCACGCGTCTTTTCCTCTTTCGCAAGAGTGGGATATTTGACCGGGCCGTACCCCTGGCCGGCAACGAACATGTGCTCGGCGGCATCCGCGTTCCAGCCTTTGGATATGTCGAGTTGCCAGTAGTGCTGGTTCTTCGGGCCGGCCAGATCATACTCCTCTGTGACTTTGGCAAATGGCGCGCGATCGGTGACACGGACACGTACTTCCCAATAGCCGCCCTCGGCGTAGTCCAGTCGGTACAGCGTTTCCACGAACACGGGACCGTTGGCTGTCTGCTTGATACTGAGCTTCTTCACGGCGCGCTTGGTGAGGATCGATGCTGCCCCTCGCCAATTGCCGTCTGTACCGCGGAAGGCAGTGATCGGCGCCGGCAGAGTATTGGCCGCAACGGGCTGGTCATAGGCGTTCTCCATCGGAGCGGGCAGCTTGACGGCGAGCATCTGGTTGGAAAGAATCAACGCGCCGCCTTCCTTGCTCACGGTGACTGCCGGCTTGGCGGCCGGTCCGCCGTTGCGCAGTTCGTATTTTGCTGTTCCGCCGGGAGCTACTTCGGCGACGAAGCTCAGCGTGGCCTGGCCTTTGGCCGCTGGTGTAATCTGTACGGGCAGCGACCTGCCGTCGGCGTCGATTACACGGATCGTTTTGCCGCCGTTCTCTGGCATCTTGATCTTGTAGTTTACCAGGTCTGGGGCGAACCCGCGGCCGGTCCAGTCTTTAATTGTAATCGGGTCGGCAATCAAACCGGCACTCAGCAGAGCGAGAGCCAGTATTCCGAGCTTATTCAGAGTAACCATGATGGACTCCTTGTTTGGTCATCAACGGTAATGATTAGATTATTGGGCTGGAGCCAGGGCGGTCATTGCATCGGTATAGCGTCGAGCAATGTCGGCCGGCATCCGGCCATTGAACGGAACCACGAGAGCCTGCCGACCGTTGATGTCAGCGGTTTCAGGCGTAACGACCAGGTTGCCGTTAAAATGCACGGTGTATCCCTCGGGTACGCCGAACAGCAGCATGGCGTTGGCGGCGTCCTTTTCGTTCGCTTGGTCGGCGAGGAAGGCCTCGTTGATGACAATCCGTTTCTGCTCGGGTTCGACATCGACGAAGCACAGGGAAACTTTCCCGTCGGCAGCGACTTCGATGCCGCCGGGTGTCTTGAGTTGGTAGTTGCTCAGCTCCGCCAGCACGTTGTGGCCGCCGACACTCTTGCTGACCGGGTCGCACAAGAGAAAACCGATCCGTCCCATGGTACAGCGGAGCGTGGCGCCGTTCTTCTCGAGCTTGCCGGTCTTTGCCTGCATGCAGAAATTGGACTCACGATTGACATCGTACGCGGGATAGGGGCTCTTGCCGTTGACCTTCTGGTAGGGGATTGCTTCGTTGATCTTGGTCTTTTCGGTCCACGTCGTCGTCGCGCCCATTTCAAGGAGGTCCTTGCCGCTGGTGTATTGGATTTCGTGCAGGGCCTTGGCTTTGTCGAAGGAGGTCTTGAGTGTCGTCGTGTGGAAATGCTTCTGGAACGCGGCGAAACTGCCGTATTGATCAACGTCGCCGAACTCGACGACGAAGCCGGTGTGCGCTGTGTCCACAGCCTTCCAGTCGGCGTTTTTCTTTAGCGGAGCTTCTTGTTTGAGCGCGTAGTTGTCGATCAGCAACGCAGTCTGCAGATGGTAGGATTTCTGCATGGTCTGTCGCGTGCCTTGGCGGATCACGACATCGTCGGTGCAGCCCAGGTCGGCGGAGGGCAGGGGAATGATGCCGATATAGGTGACGCCGTCGTGGATGGTGATCTTCTGGCCGGCCTTGACGGATTTCGGCAGCGCCGTGACGGCTTTGCCGTCAACATGGATCTTCCATGTGGGCGCCGGTTTCTCATAGTTGCAGAAGGCCAGCGTCGACTGCAGGCTGGTGATCTTCCGTTTCTCGTTGATCCAGTTGGAATACGGATTGGCGCTGGCTGAGACGATCAGGCGCGGGCCGTCCTGCAGGATTGCCTGGTTGCCGTACGGCACAATCCAGCCGTGGGCGTCATTGACCATGCGCGTGTCGTTGATGCCGAAGCGCATGAACATCGTGCCCAGCTCTCTGCTGGTTTTCGGCACTTCTGCTTTGCGCCGCCATTGGGCGATGGCCGGCAGGAAGCCCCAGCCGTTGGTGCAGCTGTACAGGCCGAAGTTTCTGCCGAGGTAGGTGCGGCGATAGATCGGGTGTTCAACGTGGGCGCCCCACTGCTTGAACGTCGCCGTCGTCTCGTAGGGCAGGGGTTTTTCGTCGATGACATGCTGGAACCATTGCGGCGCGAACGGGCTGCGGGTGGCCTGTTGCGCGACCTGGCCCATGGGCAGTTCGTGGCCGAAGCTCTTGAAGTGCTCCGGCGTGTCTTTCGTGCCGACATCGGTGAACGTGCCGGTTCTGCTCAGTGTGTTGAGCACGGCGTACAGGCCGTCCTGGGTGCAGACGCGATAGTGCGGCGCCGTACGCGCGGCACCGGCAATGTAGCGGCGCAAACCGGGGTGGTAGGCGTCCGTGATCATGGTCATCGACTTGAGCAGTTGCGAACGTCCGAGCAACCGGTCGGTGACGTCCGGGCCGAAGTCCATGATCATCTTCTGGGCCTTGACGGTGATGGCGAAATAGTAGTCGTCAATCTCTTCCTGCGTACTGCCGTCGAACCAGGTCCACGTACGCAGCGGCCAATGCGCCTGACCGTGGCGGCCGTCCGCCAGAGCGCGTTTGCTGTTGATGATGGCGCCGCCGAGAAGGCAACCCATGGACGCGGTGTTGTTGAAGTTGGTCGTGCTCATGGTGTAGTTAAAGCCGGAGCGGTAAAAGCTCTTGTTGCCGCGCCAGTCCCCGGTCTTGTGGTAGTAGGAGTCGCCTTTGATCTTGGCGCCGGTGTTACTGCCCTTCTTCAACTGATCATACATGGGATGGATCATCTTGCCGTCCTGCTTCGCGACCGGCGGGAAGAGGTCCTTCGACGTTTCGCGATCGGGCAGCAGCCAGGCGGTCCAGTAGTCTTTGAACCACTGCCTGCAAGGCGCGGGCATGGCGTCGCGATACATGAACCACGGGAGGAGTTCCTTGGACGCGCTGAAGCCGTGCCAGCCGCGGTAGGGCTGGCCCAATGTCTGGTCAACCCAGGCTTCGTAGATGTCCTGCGGGTCGAGCCCGCCGATGATCCAGCCGTCGGCGCGGCGCGGGTTCTTCTTGTTCATGCCGCGGTAGCGTCCCTTGATATAGCCGGGGACGAACTGGTACCAGAAGGGTTCGGCGGCCGCGTTCTCGCCGTACTGAATCTTCAGCATCTGCTGTACCCGCTGCCATTGCCAGGCCGGCATCCACTCTGGCTTGCGGACGGCGTAGGTATCGACGTATTGCTTGAGCTGTTTGCGGCTCGGCATGACGGCCGTCGGGCGTGCTCCGCCCTGCGCCTGCAGCGTCTCCGCGAGTGCCGCGATGTTGGTCTTCGGCGGCAGTTCGCCGAGTTCCGGGGCGTTGCCTTCCTCGACGGTCACGATGAGTTTCGGCTGGTCGATGATGATGGCGCGCGGCCCCGTTGCCGTAGCCCATTCGTAGACGCCGCCGAAGTACCGGTGATCGTAGGTTTCCCATTTTCGGACGACGAAGCCGCAGTCGGCGAGGTGCCGTAATCGCATCGCGACGGTGTCGCCGAAGGCTTTGTCTGTCAGGACGGGAGTGATATCCATCTTACCGGCGGGTTGTTTGTAATTGACCGGCGCGGGGCCGAAGCGTTGGTCGATGCGATCGCCTTCGGGGCTGGAGGCGCCAAAGCGGCTCCAGTAGCCGGCGCCGTTGATGTAGGCGTTGTAGGTCGGTCCATGTTTGGGGTCGGCCTTCCACGGCTTGCGTACGGCCCATGCAACGGCGTGCCAGGTTGGGCGTTCTTTGCGGTACAGTTTGTCGACGCCCCAGTTGGCCCGGTACTGATAGCCGCCTTCCGGGGGGACCCAGTTGCTGCTGCCCTCTGGCCAGAGCTCTTCGTCCTTGAACGGCAGGACGAGCTCGACCTTCTTGATGGTGTAGCCTTCCTTCAGCTTGGCGGCGATCTGTTCGGCGGCACCCGGGAAACGGACCAGTAGATGCCGATGGATGGCGTCGAAGGCAATCGCTGCCGGTTTTGCGCCGTTGTCGCGTTGCTTCAGATTCCACGGTGCGGTCTGGCCGCGATCCTTAATCTTACCGTCCGTCGCTTTGCGGACACCATCGGGCGATGTTATGATCGGTGTGTCCCACAACGCGCGATAGCCGCAGATACCGGCGGTCTCGGACTTGCCGATGGTGATGGTCTCGCCCGCCAGCAGCGCGAACGGGGCGAGCAGTATGAAAGCGAGGGCACGTAGTCTCATGTTCTTTTCCTCCAGTCTCTTCTCGTTGTCTTGATCGTTGTCAAAAATCGCCTATGCGTGGCTCTGCTCAGTAGTACTCATTTGGGGTGTCCGCAGTCGCGCTTGCTTGAAGAGCGATCAGCATCGAAACTACGCGGGCCAGAGGCATCTTGCATTGTTCTACGATCTCCGTTTCCAGATGTCCCGAGGCGCACATGACATCGAGTGTGGCAGCTGACTTGAGTGTTGCAGTTCGAGCGATATCGAGGAAGCGAGCATGGTCATCTCGTGTGTAGCGTCCGTTGCCCTCGGCTATATTGAGGATCATTGAGGTTGCCGCTCTGTCGAGCATGCGTGCATTCCGCGTGGGCCCGGAGTATCGGGCCAGGGCTTCGTCCAATGGGGTAATGGCAGCCAATGCGGTCTGGTAGACATCTAGGTCTTCGTGCGAGAAGAGTGGGGTTTGGTCGGGTACTTCGTACTCCGCTTCCTCATCGCGAATCTGGGACTCGGTGTGCCTTCGAAGGCCCACAAGCATCTTGACGACAGCATTCAGCAGTTCCTTGCCTTCGCGCGTCGCCCTGGGATCGATGAGCGATCGTGTGGAGAGAACGTCTGCGCAAGCAGCACACTCAAGGGCGGACCCATGGGCATAGTCGAGTTGGGTGGCCTTCTGTTCAGGGGAGCGCCTGCTGTTGCCATCCGCGATTCGCAGGGGCATGCTTTCGCTCGCCCGGGAGAGTTGGTCGTGAACGGCGTACGAGGTTGGCACTTCTGTGAGCCAACGTTGGGCTATATTGACGAAAGAGATAGCGTGTCCGTAAACATGCAGTTTCTCATGTCCAAGCCTTGGTTCCACAGATCACGTCCTTTGGTTCTGGCGATTGGAGACAACGATCAAGACAACGATACTGGATTTCGGAGCATGTCTACACATCTGTCTTTGACGTTGGGTTTGCATATACTATTCCCGCTCGAGAAGGAAGACGCGGGTGTCAGGTGATTGCAGTTCGATGGTGAACTGTTCTGCTGTGTTGGCGATGGTCTTGCCGGTTACGGCATCAACCACCTTGTATTGGTCGGGTAATTTGATCTTCCGTTTGCCGGGGCGAACACTGTGGACCGCTACCATGTTGCCGTTGGCGGCAACGACATCGCCGAGATCCGACCAGGGATTGCAGCCGCCGTAGATGGCGAGGGAACGCAGCAACTCAGCGGGCATGGGGACGGCCATGGAGAACACCAGAGCGCAGTCGTTCTTGCCGCGGTCGCCGGCTTTGCCGTTGCCGGCGGCGCCCTTGCCGAACTCCTTCATGACCAGTCCGGCGGTGTTGTTGTACCACCAACTGGAGGGCTTGCCCAGTTCCACTGCACCGGTGCCCGTCAAATTCGCGGGCGGCGTCAGTATCGGGCCATAGGAAAAGCTGTCACCGAACGTGACCGGTCCACGCATATCGGCCAGGGCCCGATGGGAGCCGCCGTAGGCGAGCACGCGTCGGGCGGACTCGACGTTCTCAAGCTTGAACTGGCAGCCGAACAGATCGGAAAGCGGTTTGGCTGTCAGCTTGCGGCCGTTGCTGATGCCGGTGCCGGGGCCGAGGATGACGACTGAGCCGTTGCGCATGAGTTTGGTGCGGATCAGGTCCAGCTTCTTCTTCGTCAGCCGGAATGCATTCGGCAGGATATAGGTGCGGTAGACCGGGAAGTTATCGCGCTCGAGATCGCTCAAGAGAAAGACGCGCCAGGGGATGCCGGTATTGCACAAGTGATCGTTGCGTTGACGCAGGACGGCCAGATTCTGGAAGCCGCTGGTGAAGTTCTCGTCCAGGGGGCTGGCGTCGTCAAGAATCATGGCGATGGCGTGTTCGGTGCGCTCCATGGGCCGGGTCAGCAATTTCCTGCGGACAGGGACTTGCTCTTTGACGACTTTCAGGACTTTGGGATCATCGAAGTAGCCGCCGCCGACATTCATCCAGTAAGGGAATTGTCCGCGACTGGCGCCGATGACCAGATTGCGCATCAGGCCGGCGCGACACTCTTCAACCGTGCGCCAGGCGCCTTGCGTTTTGCGCTCGTTCGTGGCCCAACTGCGGGCGTCGTCCTCGATGAAGATTGTTTTGCCGCGGAGCACGAGCGAGTCGCCGATGCCTTCGGCTTCCCAACCGAAGCCATTGGAGCGCGCCGTGTAGTCCGCCGGTGTGATCAGCGCGTCCAGCTGGTGCATGTCCAACGCCTTGCCCGCGTCGAAACAACCGGACGCCAGGAGGGTGTTGCGATAGACCATGCCGATGCTGCTGCCGTGGAACGCGTCGTTGTGCAGCCAGCCGAGCATCGGTTCTTTATAGGCGTCGGTCGCCGTAATCACCGGGCGTTTTGCCGCCTTGCGGATAGCGGCAAGTTCCATGCGCCGCTGCATCAGCTGCAGTTCGCGCATGAGCATGAAGAAGTCCTGGTATTTACGCAATTCCTTCGGCTGCGGCCAGTGCTTCCAACGCTTGAGGTCCGCCTGCCACTCGTCTTCGGTCGGTACCGTTGCCTTGGCCAGGGTTGCCTTGGGATCGCCCCAGGCGGCCTGCAGTTTAGCGTTCGTGCCGTACTTCTTCTTCAGCCAGGCGCGGAACTCCTGCTGCATCACCGGCGCCTGGTCGAACATGGTGTGGAACAGCGACAGGTGATGGGTGCCTTCGTCCTGGCCGAAGGCGATGTAGCCGACCACACGTTTGGCCCAGGACTGCTTCTCGCAGTATTCAACAATGCGCTTGGCGGTTTCGGCGCGGCCTTCTGCCGCCAGTCGAGAGGCGTAGGACGAGTGGTTCAGACGCTTCTTGCCGGATTGCTGTAGATGATCCGGATGCGCCTTCGCCCATGCTGCCGGGACGGATGTGCTGAAGCGGACCATGAAGTGCGCGTCCGGTTTTACGTTGAGGATTTCTTCCGCCTGCCGATTCAGGCTCAGGCCGTCGTGGCGATCGGTCTCATCGCCATAGTCGTTATCACCGCGCCAGAAGTAGGTCGAATGATATTCTCTGGTGAACCCGCCGCGGACAATGAGGATGAACACTTCCACGCCGGCCTTGGCCATCTGCACATTGTGTTTGTGCATGTTGTTCGGGTGCGTCTCGCTGTAGATGCTGGTCAGACGTCTGCCGCCGTATGTGATGCCGGCGCGGCCGTCGGTCATTGTCAGTCCGCTTTTCGTCCGGGGCATATCAGATTCTCCTGCGGGGAGCCATAGCGTGAACAGGAGGGCACAAAGAAGAAAGAGCTTGGGCATATTGCGTTCTCGCGGGTTGGGGGACTGTTGTCGTCATGCGGATGTGTCCTCCAGCGGTCGGACAGATTCGCGTTCCACCAGATGTGGCTGGACGGCAAAACGGATCACCCGGCCCGGCCGCGGCCGGCGGCAGAGCAGGGCGGCCAGTTCCGCCATTTCCTGTTCCCCAAAACTAACGCTGGTTACCGGCGGCGTACAGGCTTCCGCCCAAGGCGTATCGCCGATGCTGATGACACTGAAATCGCGTGGACACTGCCGGTCCAGGTCCGCCGCTGCCCGCAGGAAGTCGATGGTTCGGTAGTCGGCCTCGACGATAAACGCCGTTGGCCAGGTCTTCAGTCTGGCTAAACTGCTGCATGATGATTCGCGACGTTCTTCCGGACTCGAGCCCCATTGCCCGATGGAAGCCATGGGGATGATGCCGTTCTCCCGGAACGGCGCTTCGGCGTTGACCATGCATCGGGTTGTGGCTGCGGCGCAGGGCTTCAGGGTTGTGCGGGCGTCGTAGTTCGGGCCGACGTAGGCGATCCGGCGATGCCCCCGATTCAGGAGATGGGTCCCGGCCAGGCAGGCGGCTTCCGCGCGGTCGCCCTGGACGTAAAACGCCGGGACCTCCCTGGCTTCGCGCGGCGCAAAAATGCCGACGACGGCGACACCGCGGACCGTGTCGGGGACTATGGGGGCGATCTGCGGCCAGACGTTGGCGTTACAGATCAACTGGGTTGCGACGCGCAGTCGGCTCTGGAGGCCGGGTCGGGACAGGTCCGCCGGTTCGCCGGTCGGCGTGGCGTACCCCGTGAGGTCGTCGCCGGCCGCCTGGGTCTGTTCCAGCAGATGGATGTACAGGTCGCGGTAAAAGTGACTCTCCATTTCGCCGACATACAGGATTTTTCGGCCGAGCGTATCGAAAGTGGTTCCGGCAACGAAGGTGCCGCGGCCCTTCTCGCGGGTGAGCAGCCCCTCGCCTTCGAGGAGTTTCAGGGCGTTGCGCACCGTAATGCGGCCGACCTTGTGTTGTTTGGCCAGATCCGGCTCGGGCGGGAATTTCTCGCCGGGGCCGAGGATGCCTTCAGCAATCAGCCGCCGCAGTTCATCGGCCAGCGCGCAGTATTTGAGTCCGTTCTTACCGGTCATCGCCGTCATCCATGGTTTTGCAGTCATTGCATAAGACCGATGAGTTCCTTATTTGTTCCGTAATTAAGCTAAGTTTGTTCTGTTTGTCAGTGGCCTATTTCTGTTCTCGGTTGGAGGGTCTCTGCAATCATGAAGTGAGTTACGCAATCTAGCGTTCCGCGGGGGGATGTCAAGGCAAAAGTTCTATATGTGTTCTGTTGCGGCTGAAGCCGGCGGGACGTCGACGGCAATGGGCTGGCTCATCTCAAGCGCTCGCGCCCGGGCATGCATGCGCGCGGCGGGCGGCGGGGGCTTCGCGTGGCGAGAGTGCGTACTGCGCCCGTGAGGAACTGGTGTGCTGCCCCGGACCCCGCCAGGAGGCAGTGGCCCCCTGGACCCCACATTGTGTGCTTCGCACGAAGAGGAAATGGCGCTTCGCGTGGGAAGCCTTCTTGCTGCGCCCGTGTGGAACTGGGGCGCTGCCCAAGCCTGCCTTTTGCACCCGGCGTGTGCGACGCCCGCGTTTTCCGGTTCCTGCTCCGCGTCATTGTTGACGCGGCCCCGCGTGAAGTCTACGTAACGCGGTCGACCAGAGCCATGAAGCGCTTGCCGTACTCGACGTAGTTCGTGTACATGATGCGCGCTTTCGCGTCGGGGTCGCCCTCTTCCTCCTGTTCGTGGAAGACCACCGCCAGGTGGGGTTCCATCGAGAACCCCCCGTCATACCCGCGTTTCAGGAGGTCCTTGACAATGCGCCCCACATCACCGTCGCCTTCGCCGGGGAAGGTGAAGTCGGCCTTTGGGAAGACGCCGTCGGTCTCGCCGACATAGACGGCGTCTTTGATGTGGACATAACCGATGAAGTCTTTGACTTTCTGGTAGAAGTCCCAGGCTTTCTGTTTGCGGTAGGGCTTGTCGCCGCGGTGATCCCAGGAGAACACCGGGTTGCCGGTGTCGAAGATCAAGGTGAAGTTGTCGGACTGGACCTCGTCCAGCAGACGAAGCGTATGTTCACAGGAGAGGCCGCCGTAGTTCATGCAGTTCTCGTGGGCGTAGGTGACGCCGGCGTCTTCACAGAGCTTAACCAGTTTATTCACATTCTCGAAAACGGCTTTCGCGATTTCCGGGGCATCCGGTTCGGTGTCCTTCGCCTGGGCGAAGCTCATGCCGCGGATCATTTTGCAGCCGAGCCGCTGCATACGGGGCAGGGCGCGGTTCAGTTCGTCGAAGGACGCCTGGACGTCTTCCGGTTTACGGACGTCCTTGCCCCAGTTGGCGACGGCGCTGCCGAAGCAGTTGACCGTGACGTCGGCGTCTTCGAGTTTACCGCAGACCTCGTCAAAGAGTGCGTCATCGATGTCGTGGATATTCTTTCCGTTGATATTGCGGGATTCGATATTCGTCCAGCCGAGTTCCCTGGTGGCCTTGATCTGGGTGTCGATGTCGGCGCCGGCTTCATCGGCAAATCCGGTGTAGAACATTGTGCTTCGCTGTGCTCCGTTTTGGTGATCGGTGATCAGTATTCAGTAGTCAGTCTGGAGGAGCTACAATAGTACGAAGGGGGCGGAAGGGAAGCGGCTATTCGGTCGGATGCGGTTCAGGGCCCCCTGCTCCCTACGGGCGTTGGTCCGGCCCGGGGAAGAGGAGGACGCGGTAGTTGGCGCCCTTGGCGTCTGCCATGTAGGCGATGGTGATCAGACCGTACTTCGACGAGACCATGTCGTAGCAGGAAATGGGACTGCGTTCGCCCTCGATGGTGACGTACTCGGACTGCGATCCCCCATGACGGACGCGGATCAGTTGGCCGCACCAGTCTTTGCACCAGACATAGCCGTCGTGGTCGGCGATGGTTGAGGTGCCGAGTTGGGCGCTGTGGACCAGGGGCTGGCCGAAGCGCTTTTTGTCCCAGCGGTCGCCGTGGAAAAGCTGAAACTTCTCGGTGTCTGCGAAGAAGCGGAACGCCGCGCTGTCGGCGCAGTTCACGAGTGACCCGTCCCCGGCGACAATCGTGCGATCCGCTTCGGCCCAGCTCATGGCGCGCAGCCGTTGCCATTTCCCCGTCGCGAGTTCGAGCTTCCAGAGTCCGCCACGCTTTTCTTTGTGGTGCGATCCGATGATGAGGTAGAGGAATTTCGCCTTGCTGTCTGCCAGCATACCGTGGACCTCCCACGGCAGACCGCCGTTCAGAGTGCCGTCTTCCTGCGTCCGCGCGCCGCTGGCGACGACCGAGACGCGATTGCTGTCCGCGTTCCATTTGATCAGGGCCGAGTTCTTGCTCTTGGTGCCGCCAAGACCGACGTAGATGTCCTTGCCGACGGCGATGGCGGCCGTGATCTGGGAATTGGGGAGGCCGTTCCTGGTGTTCAGGAAATCCACTCCGGACAGGTCGATTGCGTTAGCCGCGGCGGGGAAGAGGAAGACGCCGACATCGAAATGGCCGAAACAGATGCGGTTTCCCAGCCTGCTGATCTGGGTGCTCTCGCCGTAGTAGTCGCCGCGCCAGCAGTCCTCGCCGGCGCCGGGCAGGTGGCCGGTGCGGAAGGAGACCAGCTTGCGCGTCTTCAGGTCGACGCGTGCCAGTCCGACATCCCTTCGCTTCGCGCCCCAGTCAGTCGAGCCGAAACTGATCCAGAGCGTCTCTCGGTCGAGCAGCAGACGCAATGGCCGGAGCAGCCCCCGCCGGTTGACTTTGTGCACCTTGGTCAAATCGCGCCGTCGGTCCCAGAGCACAGCCGGAGTGAATTGCGGCGGCCCGACAGCCAGCTCCGGATGCTTGGCCAGGAGGTCGTTCTTCGCCCACCGCAGTTGGGACACGGCATACCATTGGTGCTGCGCCTCCCGCTTCGGTGCCTTTCCATCGACAAGCTCGATGGCCCGGTCGAGGAGCTTCTTTGCGGCCTTGGGCGGCATGCTCGCCACCAGTTCGTCGCCGTCGTTGCAGGCCATGCTGGACAGGAAGCCGGCGACATCGCCACGATCGACGTAGGAACGGAACGCCTTCTCGCGAAGAAGGTTCTGCTCCTTCTTGGGCAGCATCGCGAGAACGTCGGCATGACTCAGCAAACCCGCTTGGCCCGTCTTCTCCTTCGTCGAATTCAGGGCCGTACTGATCTCCAGTGCTTTCCGGGCGTGCTTCCGCATCGTCTCCGGATCCGTCGAGACCATGGCCAGTGCCCGTTGGACGCGGCACTCGTAGCGCGGCTGCTTGCGACACGGAAGCCGGAGGAGGACAGGCCTCCAGGCGGCTTCGGCCCGCTTCTCACTCCAGACCCCGTCGTCGTCGCCGCAGAAGCCTGCGTCCTTGAGGATCTGGTCAAGCCATTGCATCCGCTGTTTGGCGGAGAACCGCTCCGCCTGGCAGATCTCAAGCAGCCGCGGTTCGGCAAAGGCGGCGGCTTCGAACGGGTCGTCGAAGTAGCACTCCAGCTTGTCAAAGAACTGCGGGACGCTCCAGGGCTTCGGCTTGGGGCTTGGGAAGGGCTTCTGTCCGGTCTCTTCAATGGCCGAGTACCGCAGCATGCGGCGGACAGGGCGCAGGGCGTCCCGGACTTCGGGGCTGACCTTGGAGTCGCGTTTGGTCAGGAAGCTCGGACGGCTGGATGTCGTTTCCCAAAGCAGAGCCTTCCTGGCTTTCCGGGCATCCTTCGGCCGGCAGAGCGCCGCCGCGCGGGCGAGGAGCTTGGCCCGCCGCATGGCTTCTTCCGGCTTCATCCGGCCGCGGTAGGACTTGCAGGCTTCACCCGCCAGCGAGGCAACGAGCTTCGCCCGGGCGTCCTGGTCCTTCGGCGCCAGGGCGTGGGCGGTTTCGGCTGGCCCAATGGTCCTGTCCGGTCGTTCCTGGTGCTCGGCGTGCCACCTCCGTTCGGCGAGTTTGAGCCAGGTCAGGCTCTCGGTCGTGCTGTGGCCCTTCTGCTGCATCTTCGGGAGTTCGCGCAAGGCTGCCGCAATACCCTTCTCCAGGAGGGCCTGGAGCCTGCTCGTGCTGCCGGGGGCGGAGATGCGGCGGGAGTCGGTCCCAGCCGGTGGCCGGAGACGAAGGTGGAGGACAACGGCCCGGTCGTCGCCGCTGATCGCTTCTCCCTCGCGCAGGGTGAACTCGGCGTCCAGCAAGATGCCGGAAGCGAGGAAGTCCGCCCCGGGGCCGCGGGTGCGCTCAGTCTCGACGAGCAGTTCGCCGAGTCGCCGGCGTTCGACCAGCAGCACGCGCGGGTCGCGGGAGAGGATGCCCTCAAGTCGTGCCGGGACCTCGTCCTCGATCCAGTCGAGGTGCGGCGAAAGCGTTGCGTTGCCGGCGCGGAGAACGCCGATGAGAACGGCTTTCTTCGGGTCGATGCGAAGCTTGGGAGTGAGTACATTGAGGTCTGCGGCGATCGCTTTGGTCAGCTTCGCCAGGTCATCGCCCTTGGCGTATTGCAGAAACCCGGCCTGGAATCCGCGCTCCGTCTCGACGAGACGCACCCGGATTTGCCGAGCCCATTTGTCTGTCTCGAGGAAGACGATGCCTTTCGCGCGGAGGAGGGCGCCGATCTTGACGCGGGAGGCGCTGTCGACCAGATCGGCTGCCGTGAGTTCCTGTTCGGCCAGGATGCGACCGAACTCCCGGCGTTCGACGAGGTCCACGGCCTTCGATTCGGTGAGGGCCGCGGTGAGTAGCTCCGCCAGCGGTTCGAGCGCCTTCGCGGTTGGAACCAGCGCCAGCCGCTGCTTGGGTTGGGCTGAGGCGAGTGTGCCGACAAGGCAGACCACCCAGGCGAGGGGCAAAAGGGCAAAACGATATCGGTTGTGCACCGGGATCCTCCGGAGGAAAACAGTAGTTGCGCGTCTACTATTAGAGTCTCAAGTCACCATTGTCTTAGCAGTAGCGGGAGAAAAGAGGCATCAGTCAGCAGGCGTATCATCTCTTTTGGGGCGGGTGCAGACAAGCATGACGGCCTTGATGCCGAACATGCTGCTGACGAGGGCTACGCAGTTGCCGTCCTCATCGCGGACCGGGAGTTCGTTGCAGAAGAGTCCGACCCAATAGTCTTTGTTGTCATCGGGAATTTTGAGCGGGACGCGGCGGATAGGGGCGAGGTACCCGGGGATGCTGAACATGCCGTGCACGACCACGGCCTGGTAGAGTGATTCAAGGAGGTCCTCATCAATCTCAGGAGTAACGAAAGTGCCCTTGCGGATTGTGGCGGCCCGTAGGCCCTGGCCGATGAAGGCCATGACGATCAGGGGCAAGCCAAGCGCCGCAATGCCGGCCGCGCCGGTCAGGCGTTCGTTCAGTTGGTCGCGATCGTAGAATTCGTCATTGCGGCGGCCGCGGTCCTGCACGAGAGCGGCGACGGCCACGATAACGCCGGCGATCAGGCAGAGCAAAGCGCCCAGGAACCAGAGACGCATGATGCGTCGGCCGTGTTCCAGCAGGTGATCTTGCAGTTCCGTTTCGTCAGGCATGTCCGTAATGAAACTGGGAAACTGCCCAAAATCAAATCAGACTGCGGCGTGATTAGTTTCGCGAGTAGACCAGCCAGAAATGCTGGTATTCCGCCGTGCCGCTGGAGCCGTTAAAGGGCGAGGCGACGAAAGCCATGTGGTTCCACAGATTCCAAGTTTCGGCATGGCCGTCAAAGAACAGGAAGTTGACGCTGCGCCCGCTGTCATGTCGGCCGCCGGGTCCGACGGTTGCGGGCGCGCCCTGACTGACGCAGGTGGCACCGGTTGTCTCGAGTTTGTACATGTGGTCGGCGATGTAAATCGGTGACCAACTGGGTGCATGGCTGTCGCCGAGCAACATGGCTTTTTCCGGGGTTTCCGCCATCCATTTGTCGGGGGCAGGCAACGGTACCGGCCAGGGCGATGGTTCGGCGGGAAATAGCTTTCGACTGACGGAGCCCGAGTCGCTGTTCAGGCGGATGTTCTGCGCGTACTCCAGGATGCGGTTTGACCACTTTCCATAGTAGCCATTGGCCGCGGTTCCGGCGCAACCGTTGTTGTCGAGGGCTGGACAGTCGAAGACTTCCGGAGTGATATTATTGTCATCCACCAGAACGTCGGCGAAGCATTTCGGCATAAGATCCTGGCCGCCGTTCTTGGCATAATCCCAACGACTTGGGTCACCGTCGAGATAACGAGCCGGCGGCAGGAAATCGGTATCGCCGGTGTACATTTCAAAAGCAAGACCGATCTGTTTCTCGTTGCTGAGACAGGCGGCGGCGTGGGCCTTGCCCCGGGCTTTGCTCAGCACCGGTAGGAGCATGGAGGCGAGAATGCCGATGATGGCGACGACAACCAGAAGCTCGATGAGCGTGAAAGTGCGGTGTTTCATTTCTTGAGAGCCTTGTTTTGTGAAGTCATTATATGAAACCCGGCAGCGATAATCAACATGCTGCTTGCGACTATGGCAGATTGGCGACGTCGTATGGCGGTTCGAACATTCTCTACAAAAACTGTAGCCGCTGATCCAGCAAAGCCGACTGCAACGCCTTCAGCGTTGATTCCTGTTGTCATACCTCCTGGGGGTAGGCTTCGCCAATCCCAGGCTCAAGACTATCACGCCTTCAGCGTGAGATGTGCCGGCAATAGAAAAACTCAAAATGCCGTAGAGCTTGTCTTTGCTGCGGTCGTTGCCTGCCGGCGCGGGATCGTCGGCGTTTGCAGCAACCACGGCGACCGGCAGCCTTCTTATCATCTCATGCCGTAGTTGAACTTGAGGTCCATGGCGCCGAGCTCGCGGAAGTGGTCCAACGCCCACGACGCGTGCTTGAGCGCGTCGTCCGGAATACTGTCGGCCATGCCGTTGTTCTGAATCAGGATCGGCTTGACGCCGTCGCTGCTGTTGAACGCGAAATGCCCGGCACTGTGCGACATGAAGATCATCTCGAACCGATTCTTGCCGCGGTGGTTTACGGTGTAGGCCGACGGCGACTTGTCGCGCGTGATGTGGCCGTGGGCATAGGTGAACAGCCCGTGGTAGTTATCGATCGTGACGAACCCCGGGGCCTCCTTCCAGAGATGCAGGCGGGCGGCGCCGATGGTGGCGCGCCCCGGGCGATCGCGTTTGTTGCCGGTCAGCGTGATCAGCATGCTCTTGCCCTGTTCGGCATACATATCGCCGATCACCAGGCTCTGGCTGTCGTGTATCATGACGCCGCCGTGGTTGGCGGTGTTGCTGTTGAGCACGCCGAGGAAGCCGGAGGCCTTGCGCCGTTTCGGGTTTTCCACGAGGATCGGGGCGCCGTCCCAGAAGTTCGCGAGAATGTCGGCGGCGCCGCAGTTGGTGAAGGATCCCCCGCCGTAGAGCCGCCGGATATGGACGCGGTCGCGGCGCCCGAGATCGAGAAACCGGATGCCGCGGGCGACCCGTTCGGACTCGGGTACGAACCCGCGCGGCACCATGACACGGTCATAGACGATGGAGGACCGCAGCCCGGTGCCGACGTGATGGATGCCGGTCATGTTTTTCGGGACGCTGTGACCGATGATGTTGATGTCCTGAATGGTGATGTGATCGGGTTCCTTGACTTCGAAGACCACTCCGCCTTCCGGCCCCTTCCACTGGAATTCGCTGTGGTAGCCGGTGCCGGCGATGAAGTAATCGCGGCCGGTGATCTCGATGGTCTTGCTGATGCGGTAGCGGCCGGGCGGGAACCAGGCGACCGCGCCCCGGCCCCAGTTGCGGGCGGCATCGATGGTCTTCTGGACGGCCTTTGTGTTGTCGCCCTTGCCGCCGCCGAAGTCCTTGACGGCATCGAAGACTTTGGTCGGCAGGCGTACGGAGTCTTTGAGGAATCGTTGCGTGGGAGACGACAGCGACGCCCCCAGTTTTCCCGCCGGAATTTCAACGACGTTTTCCGTGTTGGCCAGAATGCCGTTGGTGTCTTTGCTGACATTGTTGGAGACGATCAATTTGATGCTGCCGTTGGTCCGGTAGACCGGCGGCATACGGGAGGGCGGTTCGGTGAAGACGCAGTCGAAGATCGGGATGGGCGAGTGCGCCGACCACAACCGGACGGCGCCGTCCTTGTTCTTCCAGTTGGCCACCTGACAGTCCTGGATGGTGACGGCGCCGCCTTTGATGAAGAGGCTGGAGCCGTAGGACGTGCAGCGGCGTACGGAGTGCTTGTGTGAATCGCCCAACTGCATGTCGGCTTTGGCGCTGTTGCGAAAATGCGTGTCGCGGACGTAGACTTCACCATAGCGGTTGCAGTAGATGCCGAAGTCGCAGTCGCGGAATTCACAGCCTTCGACCACCTCGTTGTAATAGTTGAAGTCCACCATGGCGACGCCCTTGGCGCACTTGTAGAAGGCGCAGTTGATGAAGCAGCTTTCGGACGTGGCGAACGGTTTCTGCGGCCCCAACTTGACGCCGGCTTCGGTGAAATTCATAAACATCGAGTGCTCGTGCCGCACCTTGCACTCGAAGCGGTCATGCGCCTGATGGTGCACGCCGACGCCGGCCTTGCCGTTGCCGTCCCAGACGATGCCGACGTATTTGGCGATGGTGGAGCCGTTGCTCCAGAACATCCGCTTGCCGGCTTCGCCGTCCCAGACAATGCGGGTGTTGCGGCCGTGGCCGAGGACCATGCAGCCGACGCTGCTGGGCATGACGATGGTGTCGGTAATGCGGTACGTGCCCGCCGGCAGATAGACGACTTTCGAGCCGCCGCCCTGGCCGTGCATTTTGCCGAAGGCCGCCTTCAGCGCGGCGGTATCGTCGGCTTTGCCGTTGCCGACGGCGCGGGGTTTGACTTCGGTTTTGACGTTGACCCAGTCGTCGCATTCGACCCAGTTGAGTTTCGGTATCGGCAGACGACCGGCAAGAGCGATGGGGGTTGCCGCCAGTGTAACGGCGATGGCGAGTGAAGTGCGGCAAATCGTTCGATGCAGCATGACGATCTCCTGTCTGAGCGCGCCGGAGTGGGCGCACGATTCTCTCCCACGCCAAAACCCGGTGATTCGGCATGCCGTATGTTGCCGGTGGTCGCTGCTTCCCCAAGCGAGACAACCACGGGATTCTCTAATGATTTACATGGGGCCCGCCGCGCACGCCCCAGTAGCGGATGTCCGGTTCGTAGCTGCCGGATACGGACGTGCTCGTGACTTTGGTGATGCGGTGCGTCGGCGACGAGGTGCAGCTCCAGACGGAATGCGTCACGATGCACCGCTGTGGGAACGGCCGGATATGGTTCGGGAAGGCGGGCGCATGCCATTGGTGCATGACGGTCTCGCCGGGTTTATACCAACGGCCGGAGCCGTCGGTCTGCAGGACGTTCATGCCCCAGAACTCGACGGTGTTGGCGCCGCGCGGGCAGTGCGGTTGTTTGGTGCCGTTGCGGTTGCCGGCGTCGAACGAGAACACCGGGCTGAAGCCGCCTTTTTTGGCGTCCCAGTACCGGTTGCGCTTGCGCAGTGTATAGGCGACCCGGGTGCCCAGACCGCAGTCCTCACTGCTGGGGGAGGCCCCGTTCAGGATATAGTCGACGTAGGAAACGGCAACATCGTAGTAGTCGTCGCGCAGGCGTTCGCGCCGCGATTGCCGATGGCCGCTGGGGCAGTAGGCGATGTTGTTCGTGTTGGCCGTATAGTAGCGCCCGGGGTTGGAGTTGGTTGAGCCGTTGCCGCGGATGTTGTCCAGCGGGATGTCGGCGTAGTCCATGATGAAGTCCTCCATCCAGGTGAATTTCGTGCCGGGAATGCCGAGGTTGCCGGACTGACTGCCCCAGGTCACGGGCTTGAAACGGATGTCGGGATTCTGGTGCTGGGTCGCCGGCGGCAGAATATCGTCATGGTCTTCAGCAAACGTGAGGGTGGCCAGATACCATTGACGCTGGTTGCTCAGGCAGATGGCCCGGCGGGCGGATTCTTTGGCGCGGCTCAATGCCGGGAGCAGGATCGCCGCGAGCACGGCAATAATCGCAATCACGACCAGAAGCTCAATCAAGGTAAACATGGTTGAGCGCTTCGCCTTGCGGGCTGCGCCTGGTATAGACAGCAACTCGATCAGCGCAAAGTATCGCGATGATGTCTTCATGAGGGACTCCTTGGGAACTTGACCGTCCCCCGGTCGATGATATGTGGGCCGACCATGAAGGTCATGGCGCGGTCGGGGACCGGTTCGCGGCACAGTTGGGCCGCGAGGTGGGCCATCTCCTGGTCGCCGAGGCAGACGCTGCTGATCGGCGGATCGGTCACTTCGCTCCAGGGCGTGTTGCCCATGGACACGAGACTGAAGTCATCCGGGCATCTGCGGCCGAGGCCCTCGGTGACGCGCAACAGATCGACCGCGCGGAAATCGGATTCGGCCACGAATGCGTCGGGCCAGCGGTCCAGCGCCTGCAGCGCGGTCTGCAGCGACTCCCGGCGTTCTGCCGGGTTGCGGCCCCATTGGCCGATGCTGGAGAAGACGCCGTGCCGGCGTTCGCGGATCACACTCTCGGTGCCGACGTAGCGCGTCGTCGGAAAGGCATCCTCGATGACGTCCGTGCTGCCGGCGTCCCAGTTCGGTCCAAGGAAACAGATGCGATTGTGGCCGTGGTCCAGGAGGTGTTGACACGCCAGACGGGCGGCCTCGAACCAGTTCGCATAGATGTAGTAGCCCGGGGCCGTTTCGCCCTCTGCCGGGTACAGGCCGGTTACGGCAAAGCCCTGAATCGTCGGCGGCATGATCTTGCGGACAACCGGCCAGAAACCGGCGTGACAAATGAGATGGGTGGCTTGCTGCAGCATATCCGGCAGGCCGTTCAGTTCCCTCTCAAGATCGGTTTTCGGCCCGACGGCGTAGCCGGTCAGGCTGTCGTTGCTGTCCTGCATTTCCGCGACCAGGTTGATGTAGTAGTCCTTGTAGTAATGCGTATGCATTTCGCCGACATACAGGATCTGGCGGGCGCTGACATCGGGCACGCTGTCATGGACAAAGGTGCCGCGGCCCTTCTCCCGGCGCAGCAATCCCTCCGTCTCAAGGATGGATAGAGCCCGGCGCACCGTTACCCGGCCGACGCCGAATTCCCGGGCGAGATTCGGTTCGGTCGGCAGTTGTTTCCCCGGCGGCAAGTGGCGCGCCTGGATGCGCTGGCGGAGGGAATCCGCGATGTTTACGTATTTCAGGCCGGTGTTCATCAGTTGTCCATGAATTGGTTGCGCCAAAGTGGTGACAGACCGGAATGGTTGTTTGTGCCGTCGGTGTAGCTGTTGGTCACCGTAACCATCTGTGGATCGGCTTTCAGGGCGACCCAGAAGACGGAGCCGTCGGCGGCGACCACATGGTAGCCGTCACAGAAATGACTGGCGCTCATGTACAGGTGGCCGTTACCGGGGACCCCCGGCTTCTGCCGCAGATCGGCCATGACCGGCCACGACGGTTTCAACTGGTGCAACTTCCAGGGCTCCATGTAGGTCAGACCGTCCGTATGGCAGTTTGTACTGCGGGTCCACGGCTGGGTCACGTACCATGTGCCAACGGTAAAGCCGGTATTGAAGGCGTAGGTGCTGAATAGCCACTCCGTCCAGTTGGCGCCGGTGTCAGGGTTCTTCGGCGGGCCCTTTGTCCACTTCTCAACCGTGCGCCGGTTGATGTGACCCGGCGCATTCTTGTCCCCGGATACCGTGTACGTCTGGCTCGGGCAATAGAACAACTCGCCCGGGATGTAGCCGCCCTGAATCCATTGGCCGGCGTTGGTGACGGACGGATCTGCGCCTGCCAGCCGCAGGTGCATGGAAAAAAACGACCACTGACAGTTGACGTTGGCTGCGACCCGCGGGTCGTAGGTGACGCAGCCCTCATAGTCGTCGGCGTACATGGTCATGGCCGAGCCCATTTGTTTGAGTTGGCTGATGCAGACGGCCCGCCGCGCCGTCTCCCGCGCCCGCGTCAGGACCGGCAGCAGCATCGCCGCGAGGATGGCGATGATCGAGACCACCACCAGCAACTCAATCAACGTGAACGTTTCGCGTCTGCCGTTCTCTTTCATCGTTACGCTCCTATGGCCGTTTGGCGTTCATCGCGTAATCGTAGCGATCGGAATCGCCCCAGTTGCGGAGTTCCACGTGCTGGTCGCCGAACAGCGCGTTGAAGCGTTGCCGATGCCGCCTGCCGATCATTGACCAGACGCTGCTGAGCCCGCCTTCGCCGACTGCGTCCGTCGTGCGGTCGGTGTAAATGTGGATCAACGTGTTGCCCGTCGCCGGGTCGGCGCCGAGCTGCGTCTGCGCGTCCAGGATAAAGAAGCCCTGGGCCGGATACTGCACTTCCGATTGCTTGGCGCCGTACCAGGAAAGATTGCCGGTATGCTGGACGTGGTTGTAGCCGCGCAATCTCTTGCCGCTGGTCAGGTCGTTCCAGTGAAAGCCGCTGAAGGAGTTGTAGACGTAGGTCACCTGTTTCGGCTCACTCTGGGTTGCAGACCCGGAACCCTCATTCGAATAGCGGCGGTAGCCTTCGTCGTCGGCGTGACGTTCCGACGGACAAACGAAGAGGTCCTTGGCGTTGGCGTAGGGCAGGAGGACCTTCGGCCAGTAGGAAGTACCCCAGCCGGGGCCGTCTCCGGGGGTGGCTTCATCATCGTTGCGGCTGCCCGTCAGATAGCCGTCTTCATCGCCGGCGTACATCTCCTGGGCCAACCCGAGTTGCTTCAGATTGTTCATGCAGGTGGCTGCATTGGCCGCTTCCCGCGCATTCCGCAGGGCCGGCAGCAGCATGGCCGCCAGGACGGAAATAATGGCGATCACCACCAGAAGCTCAATCAATGTGAAGGATCGAAAAATCCGGCGCCTGCCGGAGGGCTCAATCAGTGTAAATGTCGCTGTCTTCCGCATCATTCGTTCTCCTTTTGTCTTACTATGTCTCAAAATATGTTTCATTTCAAGGGAATATCTGTCTTATTATATCCTATGTTGTTTGAATTTGGATTTAACGTTCTTTTTATACGATATTTAAGTATTTCAGGCGTCCCTGAAAAGCATGAAAAAGGGGAACACATGAGGACATATGACAGGACATATATTGAGATACAGTTCAGGTTTCAGCCCGAGGCGCCCGGGTTGAGCTTGACGACAGCGGTTGTTCTGTCATATTATGTACTAAGTTAAATATATGAGAGATTGACATGGCGAAGAAAGAAAGCGTGGCGCCGGCGCTGGCACGGGGGTTGACGGTGATCGAGGCGGTAGCTGCGGCGACCGAACCGATGGCTTTCGGCCAC
The DNA here is from genome assembly GCA_964384625.1 of uncultured Lentisphaerales bacterium. Lineage (GTDB taxonomy): Bacteria > Verrucomicrobiota > Lentisphaeria > JABSQK01 > JABSQK01 > CAYLNH01. The sequence goes on along the minus strand of CAYLNH010000041.1, from coordinate 7,542 downwards.
ATCGCTGCTATGCTCGGGGTCTCCAATGCCAGTACTTCACGGCTTCTCCGCGTCTTGCGCGAACGGGACTACCTGCGTAAAGCCAAAGGCGGATATGTCGCCGGGCCGCAATTGCAGACCATCGGCACGTCACCGCCACTTCCCGATGCTCTGGCGGAGAAAGGGCAGCCCTTGCTGGTGTCGTTGTCACGTCAGACCGGCAACACCGCGATCCTCTTTCTCTGGTCCGGGCAACACACCCATTGTGTTGCCAAAGCGCTGCATGAGGATTCACTCGGTATGCAGGAAGTCGGTTCGATTCGGACCGACACGCTGAACTATCCATGGGGCTGGATCATCCTGGCCCACGCGTCGGCAGCCACTCAAGACGCGCTCTGGAGTGGCCCGGACCTCACTGTGACCAAAACACACGTCCAGGAGCAAGTGCGTTCCTATCGCCATCACGGGTTCGCCGTGGATACGTCCCGGACGCTCCGCAGACTGGCGGCTCCCGTCTGGAACGCCGACGGCGAGCTGGTTGCCTGCATGGCCCTGGGCGGTACCCCACTGTCCATCACTGATGAACAAGTCAATGGTTTTGCTGCACTCCTTATCGAACACGCCAAGGGACTTTCCGCACGTCTTGGCGCTTCCGATGGACCCGCGGGCATCGTTCGCGGAAGTCCTCCTACTCCTCAACCCTGAAACGTCCGGGCACCCTTGACAACAGCGAAGCGTTGGCGCCGACCCGAAGTGGTCGGCAATGAACGAAGTGAATGGCAGCCGTGAACCCCTGAACCTTGAACCTTGAACCTCGAACCTTGAACCTTGAACCTCGAACCTCGAACCTTGAACTCCTGAACCCTTGAACCTTGAACCTTGAACCTCGAACCTTGAACCTTGAACCTTGAACCCCTGAACCCCTGAACCCCTGAACCCTCGAACCTTGAACCCCTGAACCGTGAACCTTGAACCTCGAACCTTGAACCTTGAACCTTGAACCTTGAACCTCGAACCTTGAACCTTGAACCTCGAACCTTGAACCTTGAACCTTGAACCTTGAACCTCGAACCTTGAACCTTGAACCTCGAACCTTGAACCTTGAACCTTGAACCTTGAACCT
>CAYLNH010000041.1:0-6340 GCA_964384625.1 uncultured Lentisphaerales bacterium | reverse complement strand
AACCTTGAACCTTGAACCTCGAACCTTGAACCTTGAACCTTGAACCTTGAACCTCTTCAACCTCCTCCCCCTATGAAACCCAATATCATCCTGATTCTCGCCGACGACATGGGCTATGGCGATCTGTCATGCCTGAATAGTGAAAGCAAAATCCACACGCCGTGTATGGATAAACTGGCTGCCGCCGGCGTCATGTTTACGGACGCGCACGCATCGTCCTCGGTCTGCACGCCGTCGCGCTACGGCATTTTGACGGGGCGCTATGCCTGGCGCGGCCGTCTGCAGTACGGCGTGCTTGGTCCACACGAGCCGCCGTTGATCGGGGCAGACCTGTTGACGCTGCCGCAGTTCCTGCACGAGCAGGGCTATCACACGGGCTGTGTCGGCAAGTGGCACCTGGGCATGAACTGGGGGTTGCGTGACGGCGATGTACCCGACGGCGGCGATTGGAACAGCGAGCGTGCGTGTGAGATCTCGATGAACGTCGATTACACCCAGCCGGTGGCGGGTGGGCCGACCGACCGCGGCTTCGACTACTACTTCGGCGTCGATGTGCCCAACTTCCCGCCGTACGCCTTCATCGAACAGAACCGCGTGATCGGCGATCCATGCCGGCAAAAGCCGAAGGAGATGTTTGGCTGTCCGGGCGCCATGACCGAGGGCTGGGATCTCGAGCAGATCATGCCGACATTGGCATCGAAGGCGATCGAGTATATCGAGGAACGCGCGACCGAGAACAAACCGTTCTTTCTCTATTTTCCGTGGACCGGTCCGCATACGCCAATTGCGCCGACAGCCGAGTGGCGCGGCAAAAGCGATGCCGGGATTTACGGCGACTGGGTCATGCAACTCGACAGCACAGTCGGCATGGTCGAGGACGCGCTGGCGCGGCATGGACTGACTGACAATACGTTGATCATCCTCACCAGCGACAACGGTTGCCCAAACCGCGACGGCCATCGCAGTCCCCCGGGCTCCTGCTTCGAACGCTATGGCCACAACTCCAGTTGGATTCTGCGCGGTATGAAAGGCGACACCTGGGAAGGCGGCCACCGCATTCCCTGCCTGGCCAAATGGCCGAGCGTCATCGATGCCGGCCGACGCTGCGACGAGATGATCTGTCTGCTGGACATCATGGCCACCTGCGCCGACATCGTGCATGAGGAGCTGCCGGAAGATGCCGCCGTCGACAGCATTTCGTTCCTGCCCCACCTGCGCGGCGATGACGTGGGTCCGCTCCGGCGGGAGATTGTGCATCACGGTCATCGCGGCCTGTACGGCATGCGTCGCGGCCCGTGGAAACTTATCGACGGCACCGGTTCGGGCGGCTTCAGTCCTGATCCGAAGCCCGGCAAGTACGATGCGCCCATGCAACTCTACAATATGGACGCAGACATCAGCGAAACCGACAACTGTTATTGGCAGGAACGTGAGATCGTCGGCGAGTTGTCGGCGTTGCTTGCGGAGCATCGCCACCGGATCCCCGGCGATCGCTTTGCGGATCGTATACCATCAGAGTGAGCAGGTTGTCGAACGAATCGAATGAACCGAACAAATCGAATGGGTCGAATCTGCCGATTCGGTCGATATGCAAAGGAACAGGATTCTCTCAATGAACGTTATCACCATTCTATGCGACACCTTTCGCCGCGACCATTGCGGTGCGTACAACCACGGCAAACCGTTGAACGAGTGCTGGAGCAAAGAGGCTCCGGACTGGGTTGTGCCGACACCAAACCTGGACCGGCTGGCGGCCAGGGGGACCGTGTTCGACAACTGTTGGTGCGGCAGCACGCCGTGCATGCCGGCGCGGCGCGACATCTACACCGGCCGCTACGAGTTTCTCGAACGCGGCTGGGGCCCGTTGGAAGAGGATGACCTGGATCTGCCGCGCCAGGTCTCCGGGCCGCCGAACCGTTCCCTTCGCTGGATGCGCGAAAACGGTCACAACGTCAGTTATCTGGTGACGGACCACTTCCATCTCTGGGAACAGGGCTCGGGCAACTACCACATGGGCTACACCGGTTTTGATTTCGTCCGCGGCAAGGAATCGGACGCCTGGTATACCGCGCCGTTCGACGGCTTCGATTGTCCGGACGCCATGGCTATGGGCAAGAACGAACGGCATTGGCGCAATGTGCACCACATCCGCAGTTCGGAAGACGACTGGTTCTCTCCGCTGGTGTTCGACAAAGCGGCAAAGTGGCTGGAAGCCAACCACGGCTATGAGGACTTCTATCTGCACATCGACGAGTTTGATCCGCATGAGCCGTTGGATCCGCCGGAGGATCTGGTGAAGATGTTCGATCCGGAGGGGTACAGTCGCTTCCCTGCAGTGAACTGGCCGTACGCCCCGTGGGAGGGGCGATTGAGTGAGGCCGAGTTTCGCAATGTGCGCGCGCGCTACGCCGCCAACGTGGTCCTGGTCGATCGCGCGTTGGGCCGGTTGTTCGACGCCATGGACAAGCTGGACCTGTGGCAGAACACGCTGGTCATCTTCACCACGGACCACGGCACCTACAACGGCGATCATGGGCGCGTTGGCAAACTGCAGACGCACGAGCACGATGCCTGCGGCCACATCCCGTTTATCATGGCGCATCCAACATTGGCGCACGGCGAACGCCGATCGCAACTGGTGCAGTTAGTGGACATCTATCCGACCGCGCTGGCGGCGGTCGGTAAACCACTGCCGCAGATGCCGGTCGACCGGCCGCTGCACGGCATAAACCTATTGCCGGTGCTGGAAGACGCGGATGCGTCGACGCGCGACTACGCCATCGCCGGGCAGTTCGGTCAGAGCGTCACCATCACCGATGGCGACTGGATCCTGCATCAGGCCCCGGTCGCCGGCAATCAGCCGCTGAACTGGTACGGGCATTGCCTGGCAAGGTTTATCGGGGCAACGCTGGGTGACTACGAGAACGGCTGTCGCCCGTGCACCGACGACTACTGGTGGGGCACGCCGACCTGGCTCAGCGACAAACGCGAGGATCCCAACGAACTCCATAACATCGCCGCCGACCATCCCGAGAAACTTCATGAAATGCAGTCGGCCCTCAAGGAGGTCCTTGGCGAATTAGAGGCGCCCGACGAACAACTGGACCGCCTGGGCATCCGCGACGCATAGTCCAGCTATTCTGCTGCCGTTTGATTCTCCCGACGTTCCAAACGTAACAGCTTTCCGTCTGTCAGTCGCATTCCCTCACGCCAACGGCGTGACAGCTGCCCGGCTGTTAGAGCATTTCAAGTACTGTAGCCGCTTTCTCTTTCCGGCCTTCGTCTCAACCTTTGGCTCTCCTTCGTCAATTCCTATTCCGGAACAGGAGGGACAACGGGAATAAACGCAAATAACGGCGATGACTTTTCTTCATATGCTGTCAGTCGCATTTCCTCACGCCAACGGCGTGACAGTTTCAAGCTTTTCTTCATATGCTGTCAGTCGCATTTCCTCACGCCAACGGCGTGACAGTTTCAAGCCTGGGGTTGGCCGGCAGGCCTACCCCAGGTACCGGGTGTTTGTTGGGCAACTCTGAAGGAGTTGTAGTGCAGAGAAGTGCGCAGCATATTCTGGCCGGGTCAGACGCCGTGGGTGTAGAAACAGTCCGGCCGGAGTTCGTCGAATTCGGCTGTCGCGTGCAGGTGCCGGCGGATCTGACAGCACAGATCGCACTTGCCGGCATAGCCGTCCGGCTCGGGTTCGAAGTCCTCGGCAAACTTCAGCAAACCGCAAGGACCCTCCGCGCAGAGCGTGTGAAAAATGGGTGTTGCTTCCGGTGAAATCTCGGGGTGCATGTCGTCGACCGTGGCGGGTGAGATGCCGGCGCAGGCGCCGGTGAACAGGTTGCCGTAGAGATCCATGTGCGCGTGATGCGGCGATTGCAGTTTGCCGCTGCAGGCATTGCCGGCGAATGCCTCGAGCGGCTGCAGGTCATAGAAACCACGCAGCGCTTTGACGGCGCGCCCATTCGGGATCAGCGGGAAAAGCCCCTGCAGGTCCCGACCGTCCGGTTCGAAATCAAAGTGTTCGCAGAACTCGTGCAGCGAATGCTTGCCGTCGTCCGGCAGTTGTTCGAGCAGATCCAGCAGGTGTGCGGGATAGACGAAGGCGCCGCCGGATCCAAGGACCTCCCGGCAGGCCCGGATGCAGTTCTTCATGTTGCGCACCGGCACGAATTCGTTGTGATACATGCAGGTGCTGATGAGGCAGCAGGGCAGGCCGGCATCGCGCAGGCGGCGCAACTGCGCTCTGGTCTCGTCCAGGTCCTCACACCACGAGGCGTTGGTCTCGAGGTATTCGATCGGGACGCGTTTGCGGTTGGCCAGGGCGACGACGTCAACCAGGAGATTCATGTTCAGCGCGGCTTCGCCGCCGGCGAAATGCAACCCGTGGAAACTGCGTTCGGCCGCGAGCGCGTCGAAGACGCGTTCGGCGGTCTCGATCGTGATCCATTCGTCCGGCTGTCGCGGGGAGCAATAGTAGACGCAATGCCGGCAGGCGCTGCTGCAATGGTAGGTCAGCATCAGCCCGGCGGACTGGATAGTTGGGATTAAGTACTTGTTTTCGTTGGACATATAAATTGACATGGAGCGGTTTTGAGAGTAGCCTTATAGTATAATACGGACTGCTTCTTGATCAATCTGTGGCGATCAGGCAAGGGGTACAAGGAGATGCAATTCTACTTTGAAGCTGCCGATAATTTCGGGCGGGAGGAGCACGGTGTTCTGGAAGCCGCTGATGAGGCGGCGGCCGAGGATATCATCAGCCGATGCAACATGAGCGTCATGGAGATCCGGCCGGCGACTGCCGAGGAGTCGGCGTCGGCAGATCTGGCGGCGCGCGGCAAAGCTGTGGTGGCCCTGGAGCCGGTAGGCGGCTCGCTGCTGCCGTTGAGTCAGGGCAAGTGTTGGTACCAGAAGGACGGAAAATCGCTGGTCGGCCAGCTTAATTTCGTGTTGACCGGCGGGGTACAGCATGTGCTGTTTTCCAACCTCGCCGAAACCATCGACGAGGTCACGGAACGCCACTGGGAAGCGTTGATCACCGACTTGAGGTCGGTGGAGAAGAAGGGGTTGATCTCGAAACGCCTGGTGATCACGACGAAGGCGGGAGATTCAGCGGTGTTCTCGGGTGATATCGGCAGAGCCTTTCTGCTGATCCAGTTTTCACTGGCGGAACACCGGTAAGTTGGCGGCGCGGTCGTCTTGAATTTGGCGTTTGTCTGGCTTTAGTTCCTGCATACCCAACGCAGGAGGACGTCGTCCATGACCCAATTCCCTCGCACCGAAGTAGGCGGGGTTTCCATATCCCGCATGATCATCGGCACCAACTGGTTTCTGGGATATTCCCATACCAGTTTGGCCAAGGACAAATTCATCAAGGATTTCCAGACGGTCGACAATGTCGCCGATATCCTCACGGTCTTTCTTGAACGCGGTGTTGATGTGATGATGGGCATGCCCGTTCCCATGTTGCGGCAGGCAATGGACATTGCTCAAGACCGGACGGGGCAAAAGATCAAACTGATCCTTACGCCGCATTTCAATATCACGGAAGACGGTCCGGAAGAGTCTGAACCCGAGCGCGTATTTGACAACTGCAAAGAGCTCGGCGCGACATTCTGTTTTCCGCACCAGTGCGTGACGGATGCGTTGATGGACAAGCGTGCCGGCGAGATCCGCGAGATTGACAAATACACGAAGATGATCCGCGACCGGGGAATGATCCCCGGCTTGTCGACACACATGCCGGAAACGCCAATCATTGCTGACGAGACCGGCGCTGATGTTGAGACCTATATCCAGCTCTACAATGCAATCGGGTTCCTGATGCAAGTGGAGGTCGACTGGGTCATGCGCGTCATCAAGAACGCCAAGAAACCGGTGATGACGATCAAGCCGATGGCCGCCGGCCGGCTGCTGCCGCCGGTGGGACTGGCCTTCGCCTGGAACACCATCCGCGACCGGGATCTCGTTACGGTGGGGACGACGACGCCCGATGAAGCCCGCGAGTGCATTGACCTGTCCCTGGACTTCCTCGAGCGCCGCATGCCGGACAACGAACTGCAGCGCACGCGCAGCAAGAAGTCGATCGACGGCAAATAGCACGTAGTGGGTAGTGGTTAGAGCGTTTTAAGCTATTCTGTAGCCGCCACTCCTCACGCTGAAGGCGTGATAGTCTTGAGCCTGGGGTTGGCGAAGCCTACCCCAGGATGGGGGGAGATACGGTTCAACGCTGAAGGCGTTGTAGTAGGCCCTGCCGTGTTAGCGGCTATAGTTTTTGGAAATGCTATAGTGGCGGCGGCGCTGCTGCCCATTGTTCCGGGAGTATCCCTGCTCT
>CAYLNH010000040.1:0-35802 GCA_964384625.1 uncultured Lentisphaerales bacterium | reverse complement strand
ATGCGATGTCTGTTGCCGGTTCGCGACTCGCTGGACCCCGGGTCGCTCGTCGGCCTGGTGAATGCGTTCATCAGGGAAGGAGACGGCCCCACGATCCCGCTTTTCGGGCGCTGGGAAGCCGGCTCCCCAGCGCCCGAAAAGCAGGGTGAGGGGTGAGGGCTTGTAGCCACGAATGAACGTCTTCACCAGGCGGGCAAACCGCCTGGGGTCGTATGATCGAGCAATTGTCGGCAGGAAACACCTACGGAAGTGACATGCGCCCGCGGCCATCTTCACAAAGGGGAGATTCGACGTATAGTCCTCCAGTGACGGGATCTTGGACAGACTGACTGCAGGAATGGCGGTAACCAACGCGGACGTATGAAGAAAGACCTCTGGCTGGAATCCATATTTTCCCCCGTTCTCCAGGAGGATGTTGACGAGGAATGCGTGTCCCGGTTGGCGCACAAGGTCATTCTGGTGCTGATCGGCGGGTCCTTGCTGCTGACGCTGTTTGCCCTGAAGTTCTCCAGTACGCGCACCCTCGTGCTGTCTGCCGTCAGTTGCGTCTTTTTCCTGATAACGTACTGTCTCCTGCACCTTCGGTATGTTCGTCTGGCCTCTATTCTGGCGGTCTCCTACCTGCTCTGTCTGGCCGCCTATGCCATTCATACGGGCGACGGTATTCATGATGTCGCCATCACCCTCTTCCCGGCACTGCTGCTGGTCGCCAGTTTGCTGTTGAGCAAAACCATGTTTGTCGTCTTCGCCGCGTTGGCGGTCATTGCGGTAACGACCACGGGGGTCTGCGAAATCTACGGCTGGGTTGACAACAAATATGTGCCGTTTGCCAACTGGACCGATATCGTCCTGGCCGCCGTGTTGACTGCGGCGACCGCGTTTCTGATCCGGATTCTGGTGGACATGCTCCTGAGTCTGCTGCAGCGGTCGCGCGAGAGCGAACGCAACTATCGCGAGATGTTCAACGCCGTGAACGAGGCCGTCCTTATTCACGACGCCGAGACCGGAACGATTCTGGACGTCAACGAATCCATGCTGGCGATGTACGGGTACAGCCGGGATGAGATTCCGATGTTGACGCCGGAGGCCATGTGTGTCGAGGAGGAGCCATATACTGCGAGCGACGCCCTGAAGTGGCTCCGGCGGGCGACGTCCGAAGGGCCGCAATTGTTTCGCTGGCGGTCCAGGCGCAAGAACGGCGAAGTCTTCTGGACGGAAGTGAATCTGACGGCCACAACCGTTGGCGGGGAAGGCCGGATCCTGGCCGTGGTACGCGACGTCACCGAGAAGATCCGGATTGAAGAGGACCTGCGGCAGAACGAGAAGATGCGGGCTATCGGCCAGCTTGCCGGCGGTGTGGCGCATGACTTCAACAACCAGCTCGGCGGGATTCTGGGGTTTGCGGAAATCTTGCGGACCACCACCGATGACCCCGAGCAGGTGGAATGCATCGACTGGATCATCAAGGCGGCGGACCGCGCCGCCTCGCTCACCGGCCAGCTTCTCAGTTTCGCTCGGAAGGGCGCGGTGGCCCACGATCATGTTGATCTGAACCAGGTCGTCGAAGAGACCATGGCGATCCTGAAACGCACCGTCGACCGGCGGGTGAAGATCTCCTGCAGCCGGAGCGAGAGCATCCCCCCGGTTATCGGGGATGCCGGGCAACTGCAGAACGCCTTGCTCAATCTCGCGATCAATGCCCGCGACGCCATGCCGGACGGCGGCACAATCACGTTCAGTACGGCTCTGGCGTACTTGGATGAAGAGTACTGCGCCGCCCACTCCCACAAAGTTGCTCCGGGCGATTTCGTCAAAGTCTCAATTACCGACACGGGCACCGGCATCGACCCCGAAACGCGCGAGCGCATCTTCGAGCCGTTCTTTACGACCAAGCGCGAAGGGGAGGGCACCGGCATGGGGCTGGCAGCCGTGTTCGGCACGGTCAACGGCCATCGCGGCGCCATCGAGGTGTACACCGAACCGGGACACGGTACGACGTTCACGGTCTATCTGCCGTCCGCCAACCCATCTGATGCCGTTGATGACGACGATCCCGCGCCGTTGCCGCGAGCGCAGCCCGGCAAGTCAATCATGGTAATTGACGACGAGGAAGGCCTGCGGCAGGTCGCTGTGCGTATCCTCGAGGACCAGGGCTACATCGTCCACGCCTTTGACGGCGGCGCTTCCGCCCTGGGTTTCTACCGGGAACGTCACGCGGATGTCGACCTGGTGCTGCTCGACCTGATCATGCCAGAACTCAGTGGACACCAAACAGGGCAGCGCCTCCGTCAGATCAACCCGGACGTCCGGATCGTTGTGGCTTCGGGATACAATTCCACCGGGGATGTTCACGCCCTGATCCGCAAAGACGGCGCCTACATCCAGAAACCCTATAAACGCCGCGAGCTCCTCGAAGCCGTTGCGGCGGTACTCGGCTGAGACGGTAAGGATGCTGCAGCCGGGGGCTTCTTGAAACCGTTAAGCTTATGTTCGGGCGAGGCTGTAATGCGGCCCTTCATGCCTGTGTTTCAGGCTCAACCCAAGACCCGGGCCTGCAGCCCGGGCTATATCAATGCCGGCCCTTTGGGCCTCAGGACGGCACTCGTGAGGCTAAGCTCATCGGTTTCGGCTTCTTATTCGAATTGCCCCTTGAACGCCTGGAAGGAGGCCCGTAATTCCTCGAGTTCCCGTCGGAGCGCCTGGACGTCGGTTTCGAGTTTTTCGAGGCGCTCGTCTTCGGCGTGCATTTCCATCCGGAGTTTCTCGGTCTTGGGCGGCGGCAGATCCTCAATCTCGACCGCGCCGCAGAGCAGTTGCGCGAATCGCGGTTCCTTGCGGCCGGGCTGCACCGCCAGTTTCGTGACCATTGCTTCCGGCTCCTCCAGCAGCGGCGCCAGCACCGCCTCGACCTGTTGGATGGAATCGAACGCGTGCATGCGGCTGGCTCTACTCCGCAGTTCCCCGGCTGTCTGCGGGCCGCGCAGCATCAGTTCCGCCAGAATCGCGTTCGTGGCCTCGTCAAGGAACAACGTCCCTTCCATACGGTGCTTGTACTTCGGTACGCGGCCGCCGGCGGAGTGGAAAATGCTCGCCAGCTTCTTGTCGATCAACCCGTCGATCGCCCGCAGAACATCCCGTTCCTCCATCTGCACGACCGGATCGCGGTTGGACTTCTGGCAGCAGGCATTGCGCAGGGCATTCAGGGTCAGCGGATAGGCATCCGGCGTGGTCAATTCCTTTTCGATCAGGCACCCCAGGACGCGGGCCTCGGCGTCGGTCAGCAGCAGTTCCATTCCGGTTGTCCCTTTCGTTTTCCTTCAGCCATACAGTACGTCAAATGCCCACGGACGAAAACCGTTTTGCCGACGAATTGATCTTGCCGCAGGGAGCAGGAGGGGAATGACTTGAATTTGACTTTTCCGCGGGCGCTCGGTATAGTATGCGTTAACAGACGTCGGGATTGTGCTTCCATAACGGACCGAAGGAGATAGAGGATGTTTGCGCCCAGGACCGTGGTGAAACGATTTGGCGATGGAGACGGGGAAGGAAAACAGATGCCGGTGTACAGCCTGCACTTGCCGTCGGCGCAGGATGTCGCCACGAGTTCGGCTGTCTGGCGCGAAAACGTCACCGCGCCGCCGCCGTTTTTCGATCGTGTCACCCAGGCAACGCTCGAAGCCATCGAACTGATGACGTCAATGACGAACAGTCGCGTCGACATGGCGCAGGCCCCCGTTGAAGTCTCCGGACTGCTGGAATTGAAGGGCGAGAAGGATCGGCTGTTTCTGATGGGGCTCTCGGTGGATTGCGCCGTCAAGCTGACCAGGAGCGTCCTGGGCGATGTCCCGGTCGAAGTGGATGAGGAACTGGTCTCGGACTGCGTGGGAGAGCTCTGCAATATCATTGTCGGCCGCATGCGCGAACGGATCGAACCGGATGAGGCGTTTGAAATGACTGTGCCGATCGTCGTCTTCAGCGACAGCCCGCGGATTCATTGGCAGGCCGAGGCCGACGTTTACGAGGCCCATTTCCACGGCGAGGCCGGTCCGTTTACCATCCGACTGCTGAATCGCAGGTAGTCCGGTGAAGACACTGATTGTCGACGATTCCCGGACCCAACGCCTGCTGTTGATCTCGATGCTGGCGGAGATCGAGATCACCGACATCGACGAGGCTTCAAGCGCCGACGAAGCCATCGAGATAACGGACGCGGTTTCGTACGACCTGATTCTCCTGGATATACATATGCCGGGCAAAGACGGTCTCAGCTTTCTGGATGAACTGCGGCAGCGTTCGGCGTCTCCCAACAAGCGTACGCCGGTGATCATGGTCTCTTCGGACTCTGGCCGGGAGCACATGGAACGGGCCCGCGAACTCGGCGCCTGCGGCTACCTGACCAAGCCGTTCTCGGTGGAGGGATTGGGCAAGGCTGTTGCCCGGGCGCGGGGTCGAAAGTAGAAGCGGGCCGGGGCGAAGCAGCGATGGTAAGCACTCGTATACTGCCTTCTGTATTCGGCATTGATATCCCGTCCCCTTGCGGTGCGGAGTTTCAGGATCGGTCACCTGCACAAAGCAGCCGCCCCAAATCCCTGGTGTCCAGGCTGGCACGGAGTTCATGTAGGTGACTGATCCTCAAGTGCCGCAGGTCAAATGCTGCAGGTTCCCGGTTCGATGCAGGGCCTGCGGGATGCAACGAAGGGCAGCAAACGATGACTTGCCGGCGATGAGATTGTCCGCTTGAAAATCGTTGCATCTGCAGTATATTACGAGGCTTGTACCGTGGCCGCATCTCAGGGGACTGAGTCGGGACGGCCCGGGTTTGCGCAACGGTTCAGACAGTGCAGTCGCTGCGGGCTGCATCAACAAAGGGAGAGACCATGAGATCACTGCTCACACTCGTGCTGTGCCTGTTCGGGTTCAGTCTAATCGCCGGCGACGTCTATGTTCGTGCCGGAGCCGACGGCAAGGGGACAAAAGAGGCGCCGTACAGCGAACTATGGAAGGCCGTCGACCGCGCGTTGCGCGGCGATGTCATCCATGTTGCTGCCGGCACCTACAACGGCAAAGGCGGCTCCGGCAGCTTCACGCTTAAGGTGCCGAACCTGACCATCGCGGGCGGGTACGATGCCAAGTTTGAGAAGCGCGATCCGTTCAAGAACCTGACGATCCTCGAACGCGCCAAGGACTACAAGGGCGACTGGACGGGACTGGGCGAGGGCATCATCTCCAGCAAGCAGGGCGCTGACTGTTCCGGTGTCATCATCGACGGCCTGGTGCTGAATTCCGCCAGCCGCAACAAGTATCATCCGGAAGGCAACATCAACCCCAAGGGCTCCTGGAAGGGCACGCTGATCAAGATCGACAGCAAGGACATCAAGATCCGCAACTGCACGCTGCTCAACCCCTATGGCAACGGGATCTACTGCACCTGGCGCGGCGAACAGAACGAAGTCAGCAATTGTTTTGTGATCAACACATTCTACTGCGCGGTCTCAACCCGTTCGGCCCAGCCCGACAGTATCATCAAGATCGCGAACAACACAATTGCGTTCTGCTGGTTCCAGCCGGGCAAGGGCGGCGGTCAATGTGTCTTCGTCGGCAACAAAGGCCAGACGATCCTCGACGGCAATATCTTTGCGTTCGCCCAGACGGAAGGCGATTCCGCCGGCTATGCCGTCTGCAATGGGTTTGGCAACGACGACACGCAGATGATGAACAATGTTTTCTTCCAGTGCCAGGGCGGCTACTACAAGTACATGGATGACGACAAGAAGAACCTGCTCGTCTGGAAAGCCAAGGACCTCGACGATCTGAATGAAGAGTGCGAAGACTACATGCTGGACGAAGCCGAAGGCAACGCGGAAGCCGACCCGAAGCTGAAGCCAGACAAGGACTACTTCGACAAATTCAGTGGTTTCGTCGGTTCGAAACCGGGCAAACTCAACATGGACATGATGAACCAATGGCGCCGCAGTGTCGGTCTGCCGCTGCAGGCCGAGGCCGGAACGGCGCGCAAGAACTGGGGCATGGAGTATCCGTTGGCGAAAGTCGTCCCCGGTTTGGTATCGAAGCAGAAGGGCAAGGGCGTTCAGATCTCCGGGCCGTTCAAGGAGTACAAGAGCAAAGCTGCCGGCGGCGCCGCGAAGGACTACAAGGAAGTGGCTTTCGATACGTTCAAGAAGGGGGCCGCCACATCGAAGGCGTATAAGGACACGCCGGTCCTGATCAAGGTCGGCATGGGCGACAAGAAGATGACCTGGGCCCTCAAACAAGCGCCGCGATCGGACTACCACTGCTACCAGTTGATCCCCGTCGGCAGCAGTTTGCCGACGCGCAACTATGTGTATGGCTACATTCTGAAGGGCAGTGAAGCCGAGAAGAAATGGAAGAAGTACTTCAAGAAACGCGACAAGTACAACAAGAAGGGGCTGACGATCAAGGGCACCGCCAGTTACCTGGGTAACGATAGCTATTCCTTCCCGGTCGGCGTCGTGATCGACGAAGTCAGCAAATAGCACCAATCGTTCTCTCATCAGGAGGTCCTGGGTCACCGACTCGGGACCTCTTTTATTCCAGTTCACGAAACGATGGTCCTAAACCATGGTCCATCCCACTGAACACCGGAGGAGGACCATGGTTGGATATGAGCGTGATTTACTTGCCGATCGGTATTACCTTTCCCGGCACACGGAATGGGAATACCTATGTTGACTGACGACGTTATTGCCGCAGCGAAGGAACGCCTGACAGGGCAGGGCGTTGATATACGCAATCTCGAAGGATACGGCTTGCCCGCGATTGAGACGGTGGCCGGGGACGATTGCGCTGCCGGCAAGACGGTCCTTGACTGTCTGGTCGAGCTGAATCTCTGGCTGCACGAGATTGCCGAGCAGGAATGGACGCCGTTCTGTTTTGTTGTTCCCGCCTGGGCCAAGCTCTGCGTCGGCGATGCGCCCGCGTTCCTGGCTGCAATCGAAGATCTGCGCGCACTGATTGCGGCTCTGCGGGATCGCGAAATGGACGTGGTCCACTGCCTGCAGAAAGGGCCGCCGGCCGTCGCGGAGGACTGTCCGCAGACTTGGGTCATCCCGATCGCGCAAGTGCTTGCGATCCGGTTGGCGCAGAAGGGGCTGAACCCCACGCAGACGCTGCAGCAGGGCGTGGGCTCGCTCTACGTCGTGTCCGGCGACGACGCCGATTTGTTCGCTGAACTGTGTGGTACGCTTGAGAGTTTTATTGACCGCCTGGATGAGTTCGGCATCTCCCCCTGCTGGCCGATCTTCTGTGGAGTCGACGTGCTGGCCCAGACCTGTGAGGGGGATCCGAAGGGATTCAGCGAGTACCTGACCGATCTGGCGGATCTGGCGATTGCGATGCGGCAGTCTGAGATGTCGCCGTACCCCTGCATTGAGCATGGGCTAACCAAGGCGTTCCCCGTTGCCAACGGCTGCAAGGAGGTCCAGCGCGAGATCCTGCCGCTCGCCTACGTGTTCGCCACGCACGACTGCCATCCCGGTGTCTTTCTCGAGTTCGGCGTGCCGCAGCTCGCCGGCAACTACCCCGGAACCACCGCGACAGAACTCATTGCCTGGACTGAGGAGTCGGCCCGGGAAGGACTGGATGCCGGCAGCTTCCTCGGCTTCGCGCTGCCGCATCTGGGGCAGTTCTACCAAGACCATCCAGACCGCTTTGCCGGCATGCTGGCTGACGGCCGACGGCTGCTGGCAGCAATGAAGGCGAACGATATCGACCCCATGTTCTCGCTGCAGCATGGCATCCCGGAGATGCTCAGCGGCTGGTATCAGGACGATCGCGAAGACCGGCTGTCGCCGGCAGAAATGATCGACGTGATGGACGCCATTATGGCCCTGACGATCCGGCTCGCCGAGAACCGGATCGTGCCGCGACCGACAATTGGTTTTGGTCTGGGGCGATTGTTCTACCTGCCGGCCATGACGCTTGAACGTTGGCGTCAGGTGCTGGCGGCTGAAGCCCTGTTAGCGACTCAGGATGGGCTGTCACGCGGGTTCTTCGGCGCTGCCGTCCCCGCTGTTCTTGATCTGGCCGGCGACGATGACAAAGCGTTCGGCGAGCAACTGCAGAAGGTTACGGGTGTGGTCCGTCTCCTGCAGAGCATGGGCTTTGACTGTGTGGATCTCCTGCGTCGCGGGCTGCCGGCCATCATCGATGGTGCCCGCAAGCAGCCGCGGGAAGCAGTGCAGCAGATCTTCCAGGCGTTCATGGACAACCTGCAGGAACTGGTCGACGTCCTGCAGCAGAAGGAGATCTCGCCGAACGAATGCGTCGCCACGCACCTCCCGCAGGTGGTCAGTGATGCCGGCGGCTCAGCCGGCGTGGTGAACGAGGTCTTTGCGTTCTGCAAATCGACTGCCGCGACCGGCGTCGACCCAGCGCTGTATCTGGCCGCCGGCATCCCGGAAATGATCACCATTGCCGCCGGCCGCCAGGAGGTCCTGGCCGAACTGCTGGACGACGTGCGGCAGACCGTCTTCTGTTTCACCGAGAACGATCTCACCGACCATCTGGCATTGGGGCAGGCGCTCCAGACGATGGGCGCGGCCGCCGGCCAGGACGAAACCGTTCTGCGGCGAACACTTCAGTTTCTCCGTGAACTGGCAGGGCAGGGTGTTGACGCCGCGGGCGCACTCCACTGGAACGCGGACGCAATCGAAGTGGGGACGGAAGGACGCCTGGACGAGGTGCTGCCGCCACTGGCCGACTTCCTGATCGCCTGTAATCAACAGGAACTGGATGTGGCCGCTGCCGCCGAACACTGCCTGCCGCACGTCTTCGCAATCGCAACCAGCGCGGAAGACCTGCAGTGTCTGCTGGGCATGGTGCAATCCCTGGCGCAGTCGCAGAAGGAGTCCGGCATAGATCTCAGCGCCGTCTTCGAATATGGCGCGCGAGCCGCCAAAACCGTCGCCGGCGAACGACAGGAGGTCTTCTCGGAACTATTGCAGGATCTCGCCAAGGACCTCCTTGCGGCCGACGGGAAGGACCTCCTTCCGGTGTTGCGGCAGACGGCCAACTTGCTCGCCGCAACGACTGACGATCCCAAGGTCCTCCTGACGTTGTCTCGGCGCCTGGCAGAGATTGCTGCAGACGACGAGGGCATGCGTGACCTGCTACTGGAACAGGCGCTGCCGACGGTCGTTTCCTCGGCAGCCGGCGATGACCGCAAGCTTGCCGCATACCTGGACAACCTGGATCGGATCCACTGCGAGCACTTGGCCGGCGACCCGCCCGGACCCGTGTTCGACGCGCTCCCCCGTTTGCATTCGCTGGTCTGTGAGCAACCCGATGTGTGGGAGCACCTGCTCATGCCGACGCTGCAGGCGCAGAAGCAGCATGCCGCAACCGCTTTCGAACTCTACTACCGTCTGCAACACCAGATTACCGACGCCGACGCAATGGCTCTGCTGCGGCACGTGGTCACCCAGTACGGTGTCGAAGCCATCGACATTCTCGGCAACTTCTTGTCGATCGCCGTCCATTGCGGCAGCGTCGCCTCGCTGTCCGGTGAGAAGAACCTGATCACCAGCTTTCTGGAGGAGATTCCATACCGCAGCGCCGACTACTACGACCAGTACAAGGCGATCATGACCGACGACGACCTTGGTCCGGCAGCCAAGCGTGAACGCCTGACAGTCATGCGCCGGGACCTCGAAGCCCTGAGCACCGCAGTGATTGCCGGCGACGTCTCTGAGGGACAGGAGCGGCACGCTTTGTTTGGTCTCGTGCTCTATCACGTATTCCCTCCGGCCTACAGCGTTTCGCGCCAGCAGTACATCAACCTGTATCGCCGTTTTGCGGATCATGCAGACCACTTGAAGACATGGAACGCAAGGGAGGCGGTGGCCTCGATGCACTACAATCTGGCGAAGGGCGCCTACTGCCTGCGCGACGGCGTGACGGTGGACTTGGCGGCGTGGGAGATATTGAACGGGATCGCGAAGACAACGGCCCCCTCCGACCATGACGGCGACCTGGCGCCATTGGGGCAGAAGGCCTTCCAGGCGTGGTTGGACGGCGACCTTGCAAAGGCGGATTGCAAGCGGGAAGTGCTCACGGACACCTACTGTTTCTATCTCGCCGGCAACCGGCCGCTGCCGCCGGATCTGCACAGTGCAGAGGACCTGCTGCGGTACCGCGAGTTTCTGGCGGAAGCGGTCAAGGAGATCCTTCAGGAAGCACTGCATCAGTTCCGTCAGTCCGATCCGGAACGCTACGCCAGGCAGGCGGTCGCCAAACTGGCGCCGCGACCGCAGGTCGGGAAAGGCTTGCTCCGTGCCATCGCCAAGACGGCCGCCGCTTTGGCCGCCGGCCGGGTTGATCGTGAGGACGCGAGGGATCGTCTGCGGCGGCAGTTGCGCGGTTTCGAACTCGATGACGAACAGGCCGACGCAATCCTGGCAGTTGACCGAGAGAGACTACGACCATTGATTGCTGGACTCCCGTTGGCCGAGTCGGATGTCGACCCGGAAGCCGCGCAGAAGCGGATCCTGCAAGACCTGGTCGGCTCTGATCTGGCTGCGATGCAGCGTGAGTTGTTCGGGGGTGACGGGGCGCCGCCGAAACTGGAGTATCGGCAGGCGGCCGAGGGCAGCGGCATGGCCATTGACATGGTTGTTACCAAACGCAAAGCCCATGCGCCTGTCGGTTTCTGCGAAGGCGTCTGCACGGCGCCGGACGAGCAGCTCTGGGAACGATCGGACTTTCTGCAGACCGTGTTCTGGGGGCCGGGACAGCACGCCTGGGGCGGGATGCATCTGCTCATCGTGAAAGAAGACGGCAAGGAATACCTGGTCCTGCCAGGCATCAACCCGTCGATGAAACTGTTGCACGAGGTGGAAGCCGACACCTTCCTGGATGCCGCGTTCAACTTCGCCGGCCAAATCGCCAACGCCTGGGGACTTGCCGGTGTCTGGCTGCCGGCCAACTACAGCATTCTATCAAACCGCGGCCCGATCCACCAAGCTGTGCGCGAGCGCAACTTGTCTTCTCGGGACACGGGACACCATCAGTTCAGTTTCAGCCCCTATGCCTACAGCTTCGATGCGGTGCTTGTAGTGGAGTGACCGGCCTCTGTGAATCTCTGACTCCTCGCTGAAAGCGTGGTTCAAGGGAGGGGGGTGGCAAATGGCTTTCGACCACTGGCACCGGACAAAAACGAAAACCCCCGAGACAATGGCCTCGGGGGCTTGGTCACAGGTGCTGTGGAATCATGGCACGTCAGTGAAACCCGGCAGGACCTCGCGGGCGACGATTACGGCGGTTGCCATGTTCATGTCGTAATTCACTCGTCAAGTTCCTTTGCCCGACAGTCGCGAAGCAAAGAACAGTTCTTTTCATCAGCCGCCCAGAAGCGTACTCTGCATGACCTCGATCTTGCTGAGACAAAGCAGGGCCGTGAAATGGTTGACCATGCCGTTGGGACCGGAAACCATGCTTTCGGTCAACCGCACCGTATCCACTTTCATGACGCCGTCCTCGCGGAGACTTTCAATAAAGGCATTGATTTCCGCTTCGAGTTGCTTCGGATCATTGCTGTTGAAGATCTTGACTTGCATCCGTCTTCTCCTTCCGGGTTACGAAGGGCAGGGCGTCCCTCCGAATTCATGTGGTTGCACGCTGTGACTATAGCGGGAATCGGTTGACAGGGCAAATCGGATTATCCGGGCCGCCGGCGCCATTCACGCGGACTCACACCGTGGTATTTACGGAATAACCGCGAGAAGTAGGCTTCGTCGTGATAACCGACCTGCCGGGCAATCTGTTTGATGGACTGGCGTTGGTTCCGCAGCAGATAGCCCGCGGCATACATGCGCTGCTGGATCAGATAGGCGATGGGCGCCATGCTGAAATACTCGCGGAAACGGGCGCTGAAGTGCGAAGCCGAAAGCCCGACGGCAGCAGACAGGTCGTCCAGAGAGTACGGCTCATGGAATTCCGTGTCCAACCGGTGTCGCAGCTCCAGGAACTCCCCCGGTATCGTCGGGGAACGCTGTTTGCGACGGGCCTGCCGACCCAACTGCCGCATCATATTGTGAAAGAGATTCTGCAGAATGACGCCGTCCGGTTCGGGTTCCGACGTGGTTTCATGGATCATGTCGCGAATCGGTTCTTCAAACAGCCACGGGTCTTCCAGGGCAAAAGCAGCATTCAGCGTCAGTTCATTGGCCCGCGTCTGTTGCGCCACAAAAGAGCCTTCGCAGTGAATCCAGGTATGCGTCCAGCGGCGGTCCGGGTTGCCGTAGTAGTGGCCGGCGCCGGTCTCCCACAGCATCAGCGTGCAGGACGGATGCTCGTCCCGGCCGACCGGCGTTTCCAGACGAACCGGCTCGTAGAACATCATAAACAGATAATCGCCGGTGCCCTGCGGCCGATCGACGATGCCGGGCTTCATCGGCTCCAGATAGCCGAGGCCGTGTACGGCGAAGTGTTCGTTGTTGGTCTTCAGTTCCGGACAGAAGAAGCGAATCGGGTTCATGTCTCAGGGGTTCCGTCATCGGCGGACCAGCCTGTGGCTGGCACGGTTCCGGTTCCGGTATTCGGCAGCTTGCCTGCCGACCAGGGATAATCTTGTCCGCAAGATGAAACGTCCGTAAGAATATCCAAGTTTTTCGTAAGATACTTAGCTTTTGCATTGGTTCAAGGTCATTAGAATATCATGGAACGATGTTCTCGAGTACCAACCTGTTCCTGCCGAAAGGAGATAACGATGAGTTTTGACGGACTGCACCTGAACCTGGGCAGCATCAGCAGACTTTCGAATGCAAAGACCCGGTCCATCACAGCGGAAAACGTCTCTGGCGAGAAGGGCAGGGGAGGCATGGCGGAGTTGTCGAAGACGCCGCAGCAGGAGGTAAAGAAGATCGGTCAGGTCTGGGGCGGTCCCAACCCGTGCGCCCGCGACCTGGGTCAGGGCTGGAAGGTCCGGCCGTGCATTACTCTGCCGGCCGAATCGACCACCACGATCATGGACGTGAAAGGCTCAGGCTGCATCCAGCACATCTGGATTACCCTGCGCGACAAGGCCCTGCGGGACGTTATCATCCGCCTCTACTGGGACGGGGAGAAGATGCCAAGCGTGGAATGTCCGGTCGGGGATTTTTTCTGCCTGGGGTTTCGCACCCGGGTGAACGTGACTGCCCTGCCGATTAATGTGAACCCGTCCGGCGGGATGAACAGCTACTTTCCGATGCCGTTCCGCAAGCGGGCCACGATCACGGTTGAGAACCGCGCGCCCGAAGACCTCGGCGGTTTCTTTTACGCGGTCAATTTCACTGAAACTGAAGTTGGCGACGACGAAGCCTATTTCCATGCACAGTTTCGGCGCCGTAACCCGCTGACGTACGGCGAGGACTACGTCCTGGTCGACAGTATCAAAGGCAAGGGCCAGTACGTCGGTTGCTACATGGGCTGGCAACAGAACAACAAAGGCTGGTGGGGCGAAGGCGAATTCAAAGCATTCATCGACGGCGACAAGGACTTCCCGACGATTTGCGGCACCGGCACAGAGGACTACTTCGGCGGCGCCTGGGGCTTCCAGGACACCTTCAGCGCGCCTTTCCTCGGTTACCCGCTCGGCGGCGTCAATGAAGTCGGTCAACGACACGGGCTGTATCGTTTCCACATCATGGACCCGATTCGCTTTGAAACGGACTTCCGCGCGACGATACAGGCCCTCGGCTGGCGCAGTGAAGGCCGCTATCTGCCGCTGCAGGACGACATCTCGTCGGTCACCTACTGGTACCAGACCGAGCCGCACAAGAAGTTCCCGAAGCTGGGAAGTCGCGACGATCTTGAAGTGGTTTAGCTCGGAATGGCGTTTGCGTAAGGGGGCTTTCGGACAGGCTATGTCTCTTTCGTGTCTGAGCTCCGGCTTCAGGGGGCGTAGATGTCGTGTGTCTCGTCGAGTTTGGGCGCGCTGAAGGGGCTGCCGCATAGCAGCCTGGGGACCGATGGCCACAGGCCTGGGCCGACCTTCATGTTTGGAGCGAAGCGTCGACCTCCCAGGTACCACGCTGGTGTTGCCCCGAATGCTGCAGGGGGTCCAACCGTTTTTGCTCGACGATGGGTTGTGGTTATCCCGCCGGGAACAACTTGTTCCGCATGCGGTTCTTCGGGGGGCGGCGAGGCCGGCAGGTCCCGGGCCATTGGCCGTGCCGTCCGACTGCACGTTCCTCACTCCCATATCTACCCGCTCAGCGCCGCGGCATCCGCGGTCAGCGCGAAATGCCTCGCGGGATGAGAAATCTGAGGCTGGGGAACGTTATAGTTACGACGTTTCTGATGGCGCCGGCGGCGATCCTTGACAGCGGGAGACAGGTCGGGTACCGTGGCGAACCGAATCAGCCTGAATGAATGGGGCTTGGAACAGGAGCTTCTGGATCAGTATGACGTATGATGTCCTTTCCGGTCTGCGGGCGCTTTTCGCCGGTTCCCTGCTGGGTTTGGCCCTTGCCGTGTCGGCCCAGTTCGAGGCCGGCATGCCGGGCCTGGGGGCCAAACCGCCGGCGCCGCCGAACGAGCCCGAGGCCGAGTTGGAGCCGGTGGTGCCGGCCGCCGTCGATGCCTCGGCCCAGATGGACTCGCAGGCGAACGCACTCTTCATGCAGGCCCAGGCCTTCGCCGCCGAAGGCAAGTATGAACTGGTCTTCCGTCTGCTCGAAGAAGCCATGGCGCTCGGCGGCAAGACCATGGCCACGGCCGACGGCGTGCATTACCTGCCGGCGCGACTGCTGGCCAACCAGATTCTAATGTCATTGCCCGAGGAAGCCCTGCAGGCCTACCGGCTGCTGTCGGATCCGATCGTTCGCCATCGCCTCAACGTGTTCCGCCGGAACCGGGACAGGGAACTCCTGGCAGACGCCTACCAGCACAAGTTCCTGAGTACGTTCGGCGACAACGCCGCCTTCCAGCTGGCCTGCATGCATCTCGACCAGCAGGAGTTCCCGGAAGCCCGTCGCATTCTGGACGAGATCCGTTATCGCCATCCGGACGCGGACATCGGTCCGCAGCAGCTCCTGCCGCGGCTGGCGCTGGCCTGTGTGCGCAGCGGCGATCTGGTCGGCGCCCGCAAAGCCTGGGAGGACTTCCGCCGACACAACGACCCGGTGCCGGCTCGCTGGCAGCCGATTGAACAGCAGATGAAGGCGCTTGCCGAACAACGCCGGGCGGTGGCTGACGAGGTCTCGGCCGCCTACGGCGATGCCCGCCGGCTCGGGCGTATGGCCGCCTTCGAGAAGGGCGCCAAGGACCCCCAATGGCTGGTTCAGTGGACCCAGAAATACCAGGTTGCCGTGCAGCCGCAACGACGCTACTACGGCAACCTGGCGCATCTGAATGTGTCGCATCCGTCATCACCGGCGCAGTTGACCGAGAAGATGCGGAAACATCATTGGCGGCCAACCGACCAGGTACTGTTTGACCGGAACCGCGTCTGGTACGGTTCGCATCCGAACACCTACTGCTACGACCTGGAAACGGGCAAGAAGGTCTGGACCGCCAAGGCCCGCGTTGAGAACAGCACGACGCGGCGATACTACAACCCGCGTCGCGGCAAACCGCCGGCCGACGAACCGGCGACCGCCCAGGACAAGTGGAACTTCGGCTACCGGCTGAACCGCGATATGAGCCGGATCGATGACACGGTGTACCGGATCGAAGCCAATGGGAAGGCTTCGTATGTCGCCAGTATGTTCGCCGTAATGGTACGCAACGGGCAGCGGGTACGCCAGGAGATGGCAATCGGCAATATCCTTTCCGCCTATGACGCGAAGAACGGCAAATTAAAATGGCGGATTGGTCGCGAGCTGGGCGCCAGAAAACAGGTGGTGATCGACCGGTCGTCGCCGGCGAAACTCCTGCCGTTGGTACGCCGGATCAAGATCGACGGCAACCCGAAGGATTGGCAGGGCAGGGGATTGCGGCTGGCGCTGAAAGGCAAACCCAACCCCAAGGGCGACTTCGAAGTAGAAGCCTACGCCGCCTGGAACGAACAGGGCCTGGTCGTCCGTACCAAAGTCATCGACTCCAAGATCATGGAATTCAAAGACCACCGCCAGTTATTCCGCGGCGACAGCATCGAGTATTTCCTCGCCGATGCCCGTGGGTCCTGGAACATGTATCAGGCGTTTGCCGCCACCGGCATCGACCCGAAATTCAAGACGCCGCGCAATTACATCATCGATCACCGGCGCAACCGGCGGCCCAAGTCCGCCGGCAAACTGACGGCGCAGTACGGCTACGGCAAGGTCGACGGCGGTTACCTCGTGGAAGCCCTCTTCCCGTGGGCGAATCTGGGGATTGACGGCAAGCAGGGCGGCGAACTGGCGCTGCAGCTCTACGTAAACGACTGGGATGACCCGAAGAAACGCTGGACTACCAGTTGGTTCCCGAAACAGGGAACTCACGCGAACCCCGGCAATATGTATCGCGTGCGGCTGGCCGACGCCCGAGGCCGGCTCGGGAAAGAAAAGCCCGCCACGAAACAAAAGAAACTGCGGCACTGGACCATCAACCGCATCCGCTTCCTCGCCGCCCCGGTGAAGTGCGCCGGCAAACTGATCGTCCCGATGGAGAACGACCTGGGCCTGAACATCGTCGCCCTCGATCCGGAAAGCGGAATGCCTCTCTGGCAGACCCGGGTGGCCTCGTCTATGCCCTCGATGGAAGCGCCCGAGAGCGCTGTCCACCTGACTGTCCGCGGCGTGCACGCCTATCTCTGCAGCGGCCGCGGCCACATTGCCTGTATTGACACGACCGACGGGATGGTGCTTTGGCTTTCCACCTATGAGAGCACCCGCGAAGCGGCCATGCGGCTTGAGGCCGAGGCCCGCAAACGAGCCGCCGAAGCCGAAGCCGCCGAGAAAGAGGCGGCGGACAAGACCAAGAAAAAAGACAAGAAAAAAGACAAGAAAGAAGCCCCGAAGAAACCGGCGCCCGAGAAAGAGGAACTGAACATACCGGAACTGCCGAAGGGCTGGAAGGAAGACCTGGTTCTCTGCGACGACGCCCGGGTCGTGGCCTTCCCCACCGACGCCCCGACGATGGTCTGTCTCAGCCGCGGTACCGGCCGCCAGGTGTGGCTGAAGGCACGTCCGAAAGCGGTGAACTATGTGGTCGGCGTCTATGGCCGGCAGTTCGTCGTGGGCGGCGCCACGGCCCTGATGGCATTCGAAATGGCCACCGGCAAGCGCGTCTGGAGCGCCGGCGTCTCCGGTACGACCGGCCGTGCCTGCCTGGCCGGCGACGAGATCCTGGTGCCCGTCCACAACCAGGTCTGGCGCCTGGATGCGGCGACCGGTAAACGGCGCGCCGTCGTGAATCTGCGGACCCCCGACCAGGTCTCCCTGGGCAATCTCTATGTGGTCGCCGACGGCCTCCTGGTGGTCGGTCCGGACCGGCTTTATCTCGTCCGTGATATCCGCGACGATATGAACCGGCTGAACGCCCGCATCGCCAAGACGAAGGATCCCCAAGCCTACCTGGAACGGGGCATCACCTACTACCTGCTGACCCGCTACAAGGACGCGCTGCGCGACCTGCAGATCGCCTTCGACAAGCTGGGCGGCGGCAAGGATAAAGAGAAATCGCGGGAGTACCTCGTTCAGGCCGCCTTCGAATATGCCCAGACCCGGCCGCCCGACGCCGAGGCCTGGCTGCGAAAGGCCGCCTCGCTGGCGCGCACACAGTTGGAGAGACTGGAGACCTCGTGGGCGCTGGGACGGTACCTCGAACACCGGAAGAAGACCGATGACGCACTGAGGGTGTATCTCAACGCCATGGCGTCGGCTTCCGGCAGGATGATGCCGGCCCAGGCGGGCAAGGACAACTGGCAGGTGCCCGGCCGCGCCGCAATCTGGGGACGCATTCAGATTCTCCGCCAACGCGCCTCCAAAGAGCTTGCCGCTGAGATCAACCGCTCGCTGAGCGGGGCTTTGGAAGAGGCGGCAAAGGCTGAGGATACCGCTGAACTGGCGGCGTATGCCGCCGACTTCCGCGGCGCGGCGGAAGCGTCGAAAGCCGGATTCATGGCCGTCGACCGTTACATCAAAGCCAAACAGAACGGCATGGCCGCCGCCATGCTCATTCGACTGCAGGACCACGGCGATGCCGCGACCAGACGGCATGCGGGCCTGCAGCTGGTCAAGCTTTATCTGGCCGCCGGCAACAGGCTCTCGGCCGAGTCGGCGTACGACGAATTGCGCCGGTCGAACCCGAAATGGCAACCGGCGGCGTTGACCGCCGTCGCCCGGCAGTTGGACGACACCGGCGCTAAGCGCGGGCCGGACGCCCTGCTGGTGACACCGCCGCTGAAGCTGGCGTGGACCTCCGCGATCCCGGGACGGTATTCTCAACTACAGCAGCTGCGGCCCGGCGCCTGGTATTACATGAACTATCAAAGCGGTCGGGTGGGCGCTCTCGATATGGCCACCGGCAAGAAGGTCTGGGAGACGAAGGTCGACAAGAAACAGCTCAATACCTTCCGCCTGAACCCGCCCACTAACCTGATTGCCGACGGGGCCGCCACGGAAATCAAGGTAACGGATGTCTTCACCGGCAAGCCGGTGCACCGGTTTAAGTCGGTCCTGCCCGGCGCTGTAATCCAGGGCTGTGATGATCGCGGCATCGCCCCGGCCTTCGGGACGGCGGACGGCGGTTCCGTCGCCGCTTTCGATCTTCTCGCCAAGCGGGCGCTCTGGAAGCAGTCGCGCGTGCTGCAACAGCTCGGCAATCTGCGCAACATGCAGTTCCGCATCAGCGGCGGCCGGATTCGGGCCTTCGGCTACACCCAGGATTACCGCCATCTCAAATTGATGGAGTTTGACACCTGGACCGGCACGGCCACAACCAGAAAGGTGGATCGCCGAAAGGCGTCGAGCCTGTTCCAATCCAGCCGCAGCAGCATCTACGCGCCGCCGGAGATTCCGGACGACGTCAAACTGGCGGGCGGCCGCCTGATCAGTCGGGACCGCAAAACGAAAAAAGTCATCTGGCAAAGCCCGGCCAACCTGAAGATCAGCGCCCACTATCCGGTTGCCGCCAACTACGGCGTGCTCAAACTTGCCGGCAACGCCTACGCCGTGATCCGCCTCAGCGACGGCAAGATCATGTTTAACAGCGGCAAGAAAGCGCTTGCCTGGCCCCGGGTGCACCGCAATACGCATCGGTACTACCGCCGCTATATCAATTACGACGCGAACAGCGGCTGCATCCAGCTCCGCTCCCAGCGGCCGCCGTACCAGGTTGTCTACATCCAGGCCGCCACCGGCAAGGTGATGTTTGACGGCAAAATGCCGAACAAACGGACCTATCCCATGTTCATCCTCGGCCGGGAACTCCTTCTGGTACGTGCCTCCAAGGCACGCAAAGTCGGCAAGCGAACCGTGTACTCGGGGTATGCCTACCGGCTGATGCAGTCCAACGGCAAATTCTCCCCGATCACCTTGCCGCTGAAGCAGGACATGAAGAAAGGCGAGGACCCCCGGCATTTCCAACCCCTGCGCCTGCCGGGAATGGTTGTCATGTTCAACCGCAACAAAGGCCGCCTCCTGGCCTATAAATCGGCCGGCAACGCGAAATCTGAAGCAGGTACGAAGAAGAAAAAGGGGAAGTGAGCGATGGACAGACTGTGAAGAGCGGAAAACCGCAAGCAGGGGGGCAATCACAGGCATTCCACAGGTTGCCGGAATGACCGCCTTTCGACCTCGCGGCGGCCGGGACTATGACGCGGCGAATATGGAGTATCGGATTTGAGCTCGGAGGACTGGAGCGGACGCAGACAACTGCCGAAAGACATTTTTCTCTTTTTGACCGTCTTATCCTGAGCTGTACCTCACTATCCTCCAACACTCCAACACTCCATGGGACGGCCTGTTAACAAAAGAGTTCAACAAGCGTGTCTTGCGGGGGCGCCTTTCTCGAGGGGGCGCAGTGGTTCGTTGCCGGGGTCCCGAAGAGACCCCCGGGCGCGTTGCGCCCGGGGAAGAACACCCTTCCCCCGAGCCACGCATTCGCGTGCCGCAGAATGTCTTCCCGCCCCCACCAACAGGTGGGCTCACATCATCATCCCGGGCCGGCGCCCGTGATTTGGAACGGTTTCGCTCTGCTCGCCCGACCTGGTTCGGCGTTGCGTTCGTTCCGGTGTTGTTCAAATCTGTCACCCGCATCCGGGGGAACGGGTGCGGGGTTGTTATGAGCACATGCCGTGCCAATCATGACTGCTCCCCTTGCCGCAGCGCCGGGGCCCGGGGCAGGGCGATCGTGACGCAGGTGCCGTCGCCCACTACGCTTTGAATGTCGACCCGGCCCTCATGCGCCTGCACCACCGATTGCGTGATGAAGAGCCCCAGCCCGGTGCCGTCTTCCTTCGTGGTGAAATAACGGTTGAAGACCCGCTCCAGGTTGCCGGCTTCGATCCCGGGGCCGTCGTCCCGAACAGTTACGATGATCTCCTCGGCGGTGGTCTCAAAGTTGACTTCAACCAGGCCGACTGCCGGTTCGACGGCTTCCAAAGCGTTGTTGATCACATTACAGAAGGCCCGGAACAATTGCAGCCGGTCGCCGTACACCATCGTCGCTTCCGGCAGCAAACTGGTGCAGACGCGGTAGCCGCGGTCCAGGCTCGAGGGCTTCAGCACAACCAGAACGTCGTTGATCAGTTCCTGCAGGTCCACCGGTTCCCAGACGCCCTGTTCGCCGTGACACAGCCGGCGAAAGGAGCTGATCATATCGCGCATGATCTGCAGCGCGTTCTCCGCCCGGTCCAGGTGGCTCATGACCGCGTCCAGCCGACCGCCGGAATCCAGTTCGTGCAGGCCTTCCCGAACCAGCTCAAGGTAGACATACAAACCCGAAAGCGGACCGCCGAAGTCGTGCATCAAGCCGGCTGCCAGCTGGCCGACGTACGCATAACGCGCCTGCTGCTGCACCTCGTCCGCCAGGTTCTCGTTGATCTTCCGGACCTCGGCCGACAGATCGCGGCAGCGCCGGGTGGCACGGGTGACGTGAACATACTTGTCCACCACCTCGTGCATCTCGCGGACGTCAAAGGGCTTGAGCTGGTAGTCGTTGGCCCCGAGCCGAATCGCTTCCTGGGCCGTCTCCAGCGAACCGTAGGCGGTCAGGATGACCACCGCCACTTCATCGTCGATCTGGCGAATCCGCCGCAACCCCTCGATTCCATTCAGCCCGGGCAGACGCAAGTCCAGCACCACAGTGTCGTAGCGCTCGCGATCGAGAAAGCTCAAACCTTCCTCGACCGACTCTGCCGTCGCAATCGAATACTCGTCCCGCAAGGCAAAGCGCAGACTCTCCCGCGTTCCCCGTTCGTCGTCGATAACCAGGACCCGAGCCTGGTCAATGGTCTCCTGCTCCAACATCGTTGTCTCCTGCGAGCACTGTTATAAGATAATTTTCCGAAGACAGACGGGGCTGGTTGAGCAGGTGCTGTGCCAAGCCGACAGCCGGCGGTTCCGGCGCCGTTGCTGTACAATCTTGTACAGCAACGGCGCCGGATGACGATTCTCCGATTGGCATTGGGTATGCTCCTTCCCATCCGTGCCTTCAAACAGGTATGTGTGGAACAATCAAGCAACAGTAGCGGAGGGCGTCGGTATGGCACGTGTATGTGTAACAGGTCTGGGCGTTGTGGCGCCGAATGGTATCGGGCAGACGTCGTTCTGGCAGTCGCTCAGCAACGGAATCAGCGGCATCAGTCGGCTGACTCTTTTTGACACCAGCGAAATGCAGGCTCAAATCGCGGGCGAGGTCAAGGGCTTTCGGGCGCAGGACTACCTGAAAAAGCCGGTTAAACTCAAGCGCCTGGCGCGGCACACTCAGTTTGCCTTGGTCGCCGCCAATGAAGCGCTGCAGGATGCCGGACTGGAGCCGCTCAAACCGCTCGGCTACGAATTGCCGGTGGTCATGGGCGTGAGTATCATCGGTTTCGATGTTATCCAACGTTATCTCGACGCGCGGGAAAGCCACGATCCGAGCCGGATCCCGCCGTATGCGGTGACGGAGGCCCCGCCCCAGGCGCCGGCCGCCGCCATTGCCAAGTACCTCGCCGTGCCCAGCCGGGTGTTGACCATGTCCTCGGCATGTCCGGCCGGGCTGGATGCCATCGCCCATGCCATGAAGATGATCGCCACCGAACAGGCGGACGTGGCCATTGCGGGCGGGGCGGATTCCCCGTTGAGCCCCATTCCGTTTGCCAATTTCTCCGCGGCCGGTATGGCCTCCTGCCGCAACGATGCGCCGGAACTGGCCAGCCGGCCCTTTGACCGCGAACGCGACAGCGGCGTGATCTCTGAAGGCGCCGGCGTTGTGGTCCTGGAGAATCTCGAACATGCATTGGCCCGCGGCGCCAGACCCTACCTGGAACTGACAGGCTATAGCGTCAAGGCCGACGAAGATCCCGAGTCGCCCGCGTCGGGACTGAGTGCGTGCATGCAACAGGCCATTGCCAATGCCGGTCTGACGGCGAACGAGATCGACTATGTCTGCGCTCACGGCCCCAGCCACCCGGTGCTCGATCGGGTGGAAACCACGCAGATCAAGGAGGTCTTCCGGGACCTGGCCTACACCGTCCCGGTCAGCTCGATCAAGGGGGTCCTTGGCAATCCGCTGGCCGCGGCCGGCCCGCTGCAGGTAATTGCCTGCGCCCTCGCATTCCGGCACGGCCTGATCCCGCCAACTGCCAATTACCGTTATCCGGATCCGGATTGCGACCTGGATTACGTCCCCAACGAGGCCCGTCGACACGACCTGGAAACGGCCTTGATCAACGCCCACGGCGTTGGCGGCGGAAACAGCGCCATGGTCACGCGACGGGTCGCCTGACTTCGGCTGCGGGTTTTTGGACAGGCTCCCACCTCGAAGACGGGAAGTGCAGTCGCCCGGCGGCTGCTTTGCACCCACGACCATTGGCGCCGGCTCGGGGAGAAAGCTGTGTAAGTCTCGGGCTGCAGTGTGGTTTAACCTGCTCTATTCGCCGCAACCGCTCATGCTGAAGGCGTATTTGCCGCCGGTGCATTGCCGGCAACTGCGAAGACGGTGATCGAGGCGAAGAACCGGTCGGCGGCGTCCAGGTCCGCCAGTTCCTCCAGCCAGGCGTTACCAACTTCGGCGTCAAAGCGGCCCGCGGCCGCGGCGCCGGTTACCGTTCGCTCCAACTGCAGGAGCTGGTTGGCGGTGGGGTAGTCCGGCAGCAGAACCGTGAACGGTCGGACGGCCGCCACCCGCAGGCCGGCCTGACCCAAGAGGTCCGGCAATTCCCGGCCGATCCAACCCCGCTCGACCACCGCGTCCGTCAGGTAGTTCAGCACGGTTCGCGTCAGGTCCCGGTCCGGATGCCGAATGGTCACGGTTTCCCAGTCCGGCTCGCTCACAACCAGACGGCCGCCGGGCACAAGAATGCGATGGACCTCGCGCAGCACGCGGTCCGGCGCCGGCACATGCATCAGCATGCGGTCGATGCGGCAGCGGTCAAAGGATTGAGCGGCAAACGGCAGAGCCTGGGCGTCTGCCGTGGTGAACGCGATGCTGACGCCCGCCGCCGCGGCCCGCCGTTCTGCTTCGCCAACCAGATCCGGGCTGATATCCACCCCCTGCAGTTCGCAGTCGCCGTCCAGTCGAGAAGCGATCGCCTGCAGGTCGGCCCCGGTGCCGCAGCCGAGGTCCAGGATGCGAAGGCCGGCGGCCGCCTCCAGAAGTTCAAACTGCTGTTCTTTGTAGGCTGCGGCCGAGTTGTTCCGGGCCAACTCATCGAGATAGGTCCGCACTTCCGCCGCGCTCGCCAGATTCCGTCCTGAGATTCCTTTGTCCATCGCAACGACCTCCGTCTTGCCCGAGAGTATAGGAAGTGAGAACCGGCCATGCAAGACGCCGCCGGGAAATAGGCTGTTCATTTTTGTACAAATGCTTGACAAGTGCTGTGGAAAAACTTAGTATTCCGATAATAAACCTTGTTTGTATTGGTGTTCGAAAATGTACAGACCCTGTTTTGTTCGTTGATTCCGTAACGTTGTGAGGTCTTCCGATGATTTTGTATGTTCATGTTTGGACAGTGGCGTCAATTGTGTTCCATGTTCTTCTTGCTGTGGGTGTTTACCAGGCGAATCCGAAGCGTTCGCGCAATCGGTGTCTGTCTCTGCTTTGCCTCTCCATGGCCGCTTATGCGGGGGCTCTGGAGTTCACCTTTCTGAACCGCTTTGACGCTGCGGGGGCGAGCCTGGGCGTGGCGCTTTCGTGCTTTTTTGGGATGACGGCGATTTACGTTTTTAATCTTCTGCGGCTGTCGATTTCT
This sequence comes from uncultured Lentisphaerales bacterium, assembly GCA_964384625.1. Taxonomy (GTDB): domain Bacteria; phylum Verrucomicrobiota; class Lentisphaeria; order JABSQK01; family JABSQK01; genus CAYLNH01. The sequence continues at coordinate 11,462 of CAYLNH010000040.1, read as the reverse complement.
CATCCGCAGGAGACGGTGGTCCAGTTGCTCGGGCGGGCCCGGTTGTGGACGGTGGTGCTGTTCATCACGGGTTTACTGTCGGCGTCGCCCTGGTTGCTGGAAGGTATGGTGTTGCCGGGGCCGGAGAACGGGCTGTTGGTTCCGGAGCCGGTTCATGGGCCGGTGTATCCGCTGGTTAACCTGTTGTTGGGCGGCGGGATCGTCTGGCTCCTGATCAGTTTCATTCGCGACGCCCGGCGGGTCTCCGGCGGGAAGAAGACGGAAGTGCTGTACCTGGTTGTGGGTGCGGCCGCCTGTCTGTTCACGGGGTTGTTCACAGCGGTCTTGACGCCGCACCTGTTCGACACGTCGCAGTCGGCGACCCTGATTCCGTTGTCGCTGGTGGCGATGGAGCTGATTGTCGCCTACGGCATCGCGAAGCACCGGATCCTGGCGGTGGGCGAGTTTCTGCGGCAAGCCACGGCCTACGGTCTGATGGGGCTGTACCTGGTCGTGCTGTACGGCGGCGTCTGGCAGCTGGGCGATCTTGTTCTGGTGACGGGGTTCGGGCTGCCCGACAGTCTGTCGCACATGCTGGCCGGTGCGGCCATGGCATTTTCACTGGCGCCGGCTCACGGCTGGATGCAGACGTTTGCCAACAAGTTGTTCGTCAGTCTTCAACCGGTGGACGTCAAGACCGCGATCCACAAGAGCAATTCCGTACTGCAGTCGCTGAAACCGCTGGACGAGTTGCTGGACCGGTTCGCCACGGTCGTCGGCGGCACGATGGGCGCCGATCAGGTCAAGGTCTTCCTGCCGGAGGGAGACGGCAGTTTCCGCCAGTTCTACCCGACCCCGGCGGTTGCCGGAGCTGCCCGGCTGGAGTTGGACGGCGGTATTCGCCGTGAACTGCAGCAGGCGCCGGCGCCTTTCTCGGCCGAGACCATTGAGCGTCAACGGCCGACCCCGAGCCTGGAAAATCTGGCGTCGCTGCTGGAGCAGCAGAACTGTGCCGCGGCCGTGGGGATCCACAGTCACGGTACGCTCGAGGGAATCATGCTCCTGGGCCGGCGGCTGTCCGGCCGGATGTACAGCAAGACGGACCTCGAAGCCCTTCAACTGCTCAGCGCGCAATTGGGCGTGGCGATCGAAAACGCCCGGCTCTATTCCACCGTGCAGCAGAGCAAGGTCTACAACGATATCCTGCTGGAAAATCTCGTCAGCGGCGTGGTTGCCGTCGATGCCGACGGCCGGATCACCACCTTCAATCAGGAGGCGCAGCGCATTACTGGATTGAGGCCGGAGGATGTGGTTGGTCGTTCGGCAGACATCTTGCCGGCGGAGTTCGTCGAGGTCGTCGACCGCACCTGTGCACAGCAGGCGGGGGTGCGCGATCGGGAGTTGACAATCCGTCGGGTCGATGATGAAGAGATTATGATCCGGGTCGGCAGCGCGCTGTTCCAGAAGCCCGACGCCGACGGTTCGGGCGTGCTGATCGTCTTCCACGACGTCTCGGCCTTGCGCCGCCTGGAGAGCCAGGTGCGTCGCAGTGATCGGCTGGCCATGATCGGCACCGTCGCGGCCGGGATGGCGCACGAGATCAAGAACCCCCTGGTTGCGATTAAAACCTTTACGCAACTGCTGCCGGATCGCTATGACGAAGAGGAATTCCGTGATACCTTCTCATCCCTGATCGCCGGCGAAGTGACGCGGATCGATTCCATCGTTAATCAGATGCTTGATTTTGCCCGGCCGTCGCCGCCGATTCTGAGCCAAGTGCATGTGCACCAGTTGCTCGAAAGCCTGATGAGTCTGCTGCAGCATCAGTTCCGCAAGAAGGGCGTCTTCATGCAGTCCCGGCTTCAGGCCGATGACGATGTCGTGACGGCCGATGCCAATCAACTGGAACAGGCGATGATGAACCTCCTGCTCAACGCCCTCGATGCCACCGACCGGGGAGACTCGGTTACGGTGTCGACCTCGAATCAGCCCGATCCGGCCACCGGCGAGCCGACCCTGGCGCTGAACGTTGAGGATACCGGCAGCGGCATCGGCGCCGATAAGCTCGGACGGATCTTTGACCCGTTCTTCACCACCAAACAGAACGGCACCGGTCTCGGGTTGTCGGTCACGCACCGCATCATCGAAGACCATGACGGCCGCCTTGAAGTCCACAGTGAGAAGGGGCAGGGAACGTCTTTCCGGGCTACCTTCCCCAGTCTGGAGCAGTTGTGTGAACTCGCTTCCTGATTTCTGCCTCTATACCGGTGACGAAGAACTCGCGCGACGGGTCTCCGCCTACGCTCAGCCCATCGGAGCGGTTCGCGTTACCGACTCCGCCAAGCAGCTCCTGCAGATGCTGTCGGCGAAGACGACTGGAATCGTGCTGCTGGATATGTGTTCCGAGCATGCCGGTACGCTGGTCGCAAACCTGCGCATCCAGCAGCCGAACCTGCTGATTGTCGCGCTCGGCAAAGCCCGCAGCGACCCGCTGCTGTTCGCTGAGAAACAGGGCGTCTACGCCGTGGAAAACAGCGACATGGAACGGAAGCAGTTCCAGGGCATGCTGCGGCGGGCGCTGGATTATCATACGCTGCAGATGGAGAACGAACGACTCAAGGAAGAACTGGCCCGGGCGCCGTCCGTCGTCCATCTGTCGCAGGCCATGAACCTGCTGCAGAAGCCCAGTTCCATGCATAATCTGTCGCACTTCACCCGGGCGTTTCGCCACAGCCACGACAACGCCGCCCTGGTGCATGATATCGTTGAGGGCATTGCCCGCTGCGCCTCCGTCGGCCGGGTCGGACTGTTTATGCGGCTGCCCGACAACGGGCATATCTCGTTGCGCGCCGGCGTGAAGTGCCTCGAAGGCACGCAGGATCTGCGCTTCAATGGGAACTCGCCGCTGGTGAGTTACCTGGAGAACTGCTCGAATGTGGTTAACCTGAAAGCCCTGAATAATGTGGCCGTCGCCGATACCCGCCGGATGCTGCGGCAGAGCTTTGAGGTGTTCGGCGCCGAGGTCCTGGTGCCGCTGCATCTGGACGGCCGGCTGCTCGGCTGGATCTTCCTGGGCCAGCGGGTCTCCGGCGAGCCGTTCGAGGCGCAGGACCTGGAAAACCTGATGACTCTCGGCGAACTGGTGACGTCGCTGCTCGAGAACGCCATGCGCCAGGATGCGCTGGCCGTGCAGAAGGACCTCCTGGACGCGCTGATCGACGCCATCTCCATGGGCGTCATCGCCGTCAGCGATGATGAGATGGTCCGCTGCATCAACGCGCCCGCCCTGGGCGTTCTGCGCAAACGCGGTCAAGAGGTGGTCAACCGTCCGGTCGAAGCGCTGGGCACGATTGCGCATATCCTCAAGTCCACGCTGGAAGGCGGTTCCGAGCCGACGCCGGCTTCGTGGCGCCCGCCCAGCGGCGGCAGTGAACTGAATGTGTACGTCCGGCGGTTGGAGCGGAATGGACGTTGTCTCGGGGCCTTTGCCTTAATTCAGAATCCGGAAAAGCCGGTGCCTTTGGACGCTGCGGTTTCCGGGGAGCTCGAAGAGGGTGGCATCCCACTGAACACAGTCGACCCGGCCATCTCGCACGAAATCAAAAACCAACTGGTGGCGATCAATACCTTCATCCAGTTGCTGCCGGATCGTTACGACGATCCCGATTTTCGCACGCAATTCTGCGAGCTTGCTGCCGGAGAGATTGCCAAGATTAAGGACCTCCTGAGCAATGACCCCGCAGAAACACCTGTTGATCATCGATGACGAAATGGGCACCCGCGAATCGCTGCGGGTGATCTTCAACAAAGACTACCGCGTCTCCGTCGCCGACACCGGCCAGGCCGGTCAGGACATCCTCGCCAAGGACCGGCCGGATCTGATCCTGCTCGATGTCCTGCTCGAAGACGTCAACGGCCTGGACTTCCTGCGCGAAGTCCGCAGCCGCTATCCCAATCTGCCGGTAATTATCGTGTCCGCGGTTACCGCCGTGCCGCGGGTCGTCGAGGCCATCCAGAACGGCGCCTACGATTATATTTCCAAGCCCTTCGACGTGGCCGATATCCAGCGCCTGGTCGGCCGCGCCCTGGAGAACAGCGTACTGAAATCGCAGCTTGAAGTGCTGCAGCGCGACATTACCCGGGAGTTCCCGGTTGACGGCGTGGTCGGCGAGTCCGCCGCGTTCCACGCTGCCATGGCCGAGATCGAGAAGGCCGCGCAAACGGACTCGACGGTGCTGATCTACGGCGAAAGCGGCACCGGTAAGGAACTGGCGACGCGCGTCCTGCACCAGCTCAGCAATCGCCGGGACGAGCCGTTTGTGGCGGTGCACTGTGCCGGCATCCCGGAAACGCTGATCGAGAGCGAACTGTTCGGCCATGAGAAGGGCGCCTTCACCAATGCCGTGGCCCAGAAATCCGGCCGCTTCGATATGGCCGGTGCCGGCACCCTGTTCTTTGATGAAGTCAGCGAGATGTCGCTCAATGTCCAGGCCAAGCTGCTGCGCGTGCTCGAGGAGCGCGAATTCGTCCGGGTCGGCGGCAACAAGGTGATCAAGACCAACTGCCGGATTGTGGCGGCCAGCAACAAGGACCTGCGCCGGCAGGTGCGGGAGAACAAATTCCGTGAAGACCTCTACTATCGGCTCAGTGTCGTGCCGGTGAATCTGCCGGCATTGCGGAATCGCGCCGACGACATCCCGCTGCTGGCCTGTCACTTTCTCGAGCATTTCCAGAAGGAGATGAACTTGCCGGACGTCGAGTTTGCGCCGGAGACCGTCCAGATGCTGTCCCGGTACGACTGGCCCGGGAACGTCCGAGAACTCCGCAATGTAATCGAACGCATGCTCGTCCTGCACGGTTCCTGCGGCAGGATGTTGCCGGAGCACCTGCCAAATGATCTGCGCGGCGACGTTTCCATGGTAGTGCCGACCAGTCTCGGTCCGGGCTTTGCCCTGGCCGACGCCCTTGAAGAACACGAGCGCGGCCTGATCGTTCGCGCCCTCGAAGAAACCAAGGGCAATCAGAGCCGGGCGGCCGAACTTTTGGGCACCACCCGGCGCATCCTGAAATACCGGATGGAGAAGTTCGGCATCGAAAGCAGTTCCTTTCAATAGCGGAGAATCATGAAAGTATCGATTGTGGGTACGGGGCGGGTCGGAGCCACCCTGGCGTATACCCTCCTGATTCGCGGGATCGGCAGCCGCCTGGTGTTGGTCGACAAGCAACTCGAACTCGCTGCCGGCGAGGCCCTCGACCTCGAACACGCCGAGGCCTTTACCGGTCACCCGATGTCCGTCCATGCCGGCGGCCTGGAAGCCGCCGCCGAGTCCGACGTCATCGTCGTCACCTGCTCCGTCCCCTGGCGGCAGGGACTCGAGACGCGGTTCGCCATCGCTGCCGACAACGCCGAGATCTTCCGCGAGATCATCCCGCCGCTCGCCGCCGGCAGCCCGGAAGCCTGTCTGCTGATCGTCAGCAACCCGGTGGATGTGATGACCTTTCTGGCCCTGCAGTTGTCCGGTTTCCCGCCGAACCGCGTGTTCGGTACGGGAACGTTGCTTGACAGCGCCCGGTTTCGGACCATGCTGTCCGCCGATATGGGTATCCACCCCGACGATCTGCGGGCCTATATCCTCGGCGAGCACGGCGATACCCAGTTCCCCGTGTTCAGCTCAGCCGTCGCCGGCGGCACCCGCATCGTGGAAGACGAGTCCACCCACAAACTCTTTGAACGCGCCAGCCGCTGCGGCTTCGACGTGGTCAACCGCAAAGGCCATACCAACTTCGCCATCAGCATGGCCGCCGCCCTGGTCATTGAGTCCATCGCCTACGACACCCGCCGCACCATGCCGTTGTCCGTTCTCGTGGACGGCTTTCTCGGCGAGCACGATGTCTGCCTCTCGCTGCCCGTCGTCGTCGGCAAGCAGGGCATTGCCCGCGTCCTGGAACCGGAGCTGAAAACGTCCGAACAGGAAGCGTTCCACCGCTGCGCCGACATTGTCCGGCAGGCAGTCAAGGAGAACCTTGGGATGTAGTCCCGGTGTGGCGGCGCGGGGCAATGGCACGCCCGAGGGGGCGATCAAACGGCAGCGTAATTGTGACCTGATGTACTGCGCTTGCAGTGGACCGACTGCCGGCGCATCCCTGCCGGGTCAGGATGTGCCGGGTGCGACGCCGGCCAGCTTCATCAGCCAGAACCAGACTCGGACAAGCTCGTAGAACAACAGCATGTAGCAGGCGGCGCCGACGGCCAGCGACGGACCGAAGGGCAGGGCGGAGTGCAGCTTGGCGCGGTCGACCACCATCTTCATGATTCCCAAAGCGGCGCCGATCAGTGAACCGATCGTCAAGACGAAGATGACGCCGCCGGGTCCGAGGAACGCGCCGACCATCGCCATCAGCGTGGCGTCCCCCAGCCCCATCGGCTCCAGCGGGATCGTCCATTCCCGGGTTGTGATCGGGATCGACTTGATGTCGTCGAGCGGCAACGTGGTCTCGCCGATCTGTACCCCGTCTTCAGTGACGACGATCTCTTTGATTTGATCGAAGTCCGGCGGCGCTTCGGACTTGGCTTTACGGCGCAGGTTGATGCTCTCGATCTGGCCTTTGATCACCAGTTGGTCCCTGGCGCGGATGAAGTTGTCCTCCCAGTCCTGAAAGCCTTCTTCCGGGTCGTCGAAGCCTTTGCGTTTCAGGGTCAGCACCACGGGTTCGTCGGAGGTGATAGTGGTTTTGCCGCGCAGCAGTTTGCCGAGCTCCGAGAGCAGCCAGAGTACGCCGCCGCCGATCAAGACGCCGAGGACGGCGTCGATCAGCGCCAGGATCCGGGCGGAATTGAGCACGGCAGGGAAGACGCGGCTGATGACGCTGACGAACGCCTTCAGCGCCAACTTGTGATTCATGTAATCCAGCCGGCCCGGCGCCTCGATCAGTTCGTGCGTGCCCGGCCAGATGACGGCCGTGACGAGACCGACGGCAACGCCGAAGTAGGTGATCTCATTCGGCACGATGCGGTGATCGATGTCGATGAATGAAATCGCCATGAGCGCCGCAACGAGAAACAGGTAAGCGAAGATCATCGACGGCGGCCAGGCCCGGTGCGGCGCCACTCGCCAGATCTGCCAGGCTCGGAACCAGACGGCGATAAACAAAAAACCCGTGAGGGCTTCCACAAAGATGTAGCGCGGCGAAATCGGCGCCCGGCATTTCGAACACCGTCCGCGCAGGGCCAGCCAACTGAGAATCGGAATATTCTCGAACCAGCGAATGTCCTTGTTGCATTTCGGACAGTGAGACGGCACATGGACAATCGACTCTTCCCGGGGCAATCGCCAAATCACCACATTCAAGAAACTGCCGATGCAGGCGCCGAACACGAAAACCCACGCCCCGAAAAAGATGTAGTGGTTCTGAAGAGATTCGTAGAACTGCATATACCGAAGCGCCGCTCTTTTGTCTTATACGTTACAGACTGCCCAACAGCCCATGCCTACAGTACCGGCAATCTTCGCTTCCGCCAGAACTGCCGGTGTCAGACCCGATCTTTTGTGAGCCGCCGTTTTGCCCGCCGCGCCCACCGGCAACGGCGCCGCCATTCCCGGTAACCGCCCCGCGCCCGCACGGAGTCGGGATCTCAATCGCGCGGACTTTGGCCGCTACGCGGTTCCTCACGCCCAAGGCGGGCAGTCTTCCACCGCCGTTACGCGGTTCCTCACGCCCAAGGCGGGCAGTCTTCCACCGCCGTTACAAGGTTCCTCACGCCAAGGGCGTGACAGTTTTTAACCTGGGGTTGACGGCAGGCCTACCCCAGGGAAACGCGCGACACCGGCAACTCTGAAGGAGTTGCAGTCGGCCCGGTCATCCTCCCTGTTTTTCTACCGCCGTTGCGCGGTTCCTCACGCCAAAGGCGTGCCTGTTTCAAAACCTGGGGTTGACGGCAGGCCTACCCCAAAGGAACTCGCGCGACCGCCGTCCGGAAGCGCAGCGTGCAATCAATGCCGCCATTCCTGTCCATTGACTGTACGCTTGCCGACGCCGGATGGCGGAGTCCTTGTCGACGAAAGGATGCAAGAGTTTTGAGCGCAATAAATTACGTCGACTTCTACCCGGTTCGGCATGGCCTGTGCACTACAACAGGTGACGTTACGGAGGAATACCCACAATGAACGGCAAAGAATGGCTGCAGACGCTGGCAGCGGATCCAATGAGTTCACGCTTGTCACCGGCGATGATGAAGTTCCTGAGCGACTATCTGGCCCGGGAGAAGGTGGTTGATTTCGACGGCTGCAAGGTCATCAACACCCACTTCCCGCCATACCCGAGCGGTGCCTTCGAGCGGCTCATCGAGCAGTTGACCCAAGACGGCAGCCAGGGTTCTCTGTACTCGGTCACCTGGGCCGTCACGAACCGCTGCTGCTTCGCTTGCCGGCACTGCTACAACGCCGGCCGTTGTCAAGACGACGTACCCCCGGCGACCATGCAGAACCTGGCGGTGCAACTGCGGCAACGCGGCGCCACGATGGTGACGCTCACCGGCGGCGAGCCGCTGCTGCGCCCGGATCTGGAGGACATTTGCCGGGCCCTTGGTGAGGATGTCACAACGATCATCGGCACCACCGGGTGGGGTTTGACGCCGGCCCGCGCCAGGGCGCTGCGGGAGTCGGGGGCCTTCGGCATGGGGATCAGTCTGGACAGTGACGACGAGCGTGAGCACGACACCAACCGCGGCCGGCCCGGGGCGTTCCGGGCGGCGGTCGACGCCGTCGAAACGGCCGGCTGCGCCGGGCTTTATCCCTATGTTGTCACCATGGCCAATCGCGACCTGCTCCAGCCCGAACGGTTCTACGGTCTGCTGGAGTTCGCCGGCTATATCGGCGCTCGCGAGGTCCACCTTCTCGAACCGTCGTTGACCGGCAATCTGGCCGGCCGTACGGACCTGGCGTTCGGCCGGGCCGAACGCCGGCAGATCATGGCCTATCAGCGGGACGTGGCCGCGCGCGAGGATCTGCCGGTGCTGTCCACGTTCACCTATCTCGAGTCGGAATGCACCTTCGGCTGCGGCGCCGGTCTGCAGCACATCTACATCGACGGCAGCGGCGAGCTTTGTCCCTGCAACCTGATCCCGATGTCCTTCGGCAATATCGCCGCCGACGGGTTCGAACCGGCCCTGACCCGCATGGGCAGGCACTTCCAGTGTACGCGTGCCGGCTGCGCTGCCAAGCTGTTGGCCCGGCACGTCAGGACTGCGGACTTGCCGACGCCTCCGGACGTCTCCGATCAGCTCTGCGCTGAGCACCTGCCGGCGAAACACGCGGTCCCGGCCTTTGTCAAGGCACGACTGCAGCTCTGCGAGCATGTCGGCAGCGAGGACCTCCGGCAAACCTATGATCAGGTCAACGGCGACTACGACAGATTCTGGGTCAGCAAAGCCGGCAGACCGGTGACGGAGCTGATCGAGCGCCTGCAGTTGGCCGGCGACGAATCCGTCTTCGAAGCCGGCTGCGGCACCGGTTTCGGTACGCGGCAGCTGGCTTCAGGCATCAACGGCAGCGGCCGTGTCGATGCCGTTGACCTTTCGGCCGGCATGCTGGCGCAGGCCCGGCGGCGAGTCAACGGGACCGCGGCCGACCGTGTGCACTTCCGCCACGGCGACGCACTGCAGTTGCTGGCCGACACCCGCGATCTGGATCTGGTCATTTCCACCTGGGTCCTCGGTTACATCCCGCTGCGGCCGTTCTTTATGACCGCGGCCGAAGCATTGCGACCCGGCGGCCGGGTCGCTTTCGTCGTCCATCGCGATAACTCTCCGCGCGAACCGATGGAGCTCTACCGCCGCCTCATCGCTCTCGACCCGTCGGTCATGGTCAAACAGGTGGACTTCGACTTCCCGACAGACGCGGCTGCCGCGAAGGAGGTCCTTCGCGCATCGGGTTTCCGCCGGGAGGTCCTTTGGGAGGGCAAGGTGGTCTTTCGCTATGACACGCCGCAGGAGGTCCTTGACCACCTGCTCAAGTCCGGCGCCGGCACGGTCTTCTACGAAGCCGTCGATCCCGCGCGCCGCGAGGAGTTGACCGCACGGTTCCTCAACGCCCTGGCCGACCAGGACCGAGACCACTATGACGTGGTCCACGACTACGTCGCTGGAATCGCAGAACGGCGTCGTTGATGTTTGCCTTGTGCCGACTGTTTAGCTGATTGGTGGCCGTCTGCTCCTCCTTGGTGGCCGTGCCGCCGTTCGTGGTCTTCCGTTGCCGCGGGGACCGCCGGAGATAATCACGGGCGAAGTCCATCACCGGTTTGTGCCTCCTCCGCCGGCATGGTTGATTTCCGCCTGTGTTTCTACTATCTTTGACGACGGAAACAAAGCAGAGGATATCGTTTGATGAAATGTCGTTTTACGTTGATCGAATTGCTGACCGTGATCGCCATCATCGCGATCCTCATCGCATTGCTGCTGCCGGTTCTCGGGCGCGCCAGAGAGTCGGCGCGCCGGGTGGTGTGCAAGAGCAACCTGCGCCAGTGCAGCATGGCGCTGGTGCTCTATGCCGAAGAGCACGATACCTGGTTGCCGGACGGCCGGCGGGACCATGAGCTGGCCGGCGGCAGTGATCACATTCGCGAGACATCCATCGCCACTCACGAACTGCTGCGAAACGAAGTCGGCGCCGACGACGTTCTGACTTGTCCGAATCGGCCGACGCATCCCCGGGAGAAGGTGTACTACGGCGCGGTGCTGCTGGGGGCGCAGCTCGGCTATGTTTACCTCGGCCGGCGCGAGGTGCCGTTTCCCGGCGGGGCCATGGGCGATTGGGAATCGCCGAAGCGGCTGCTGGGAGAAGATCAGTCCCTGCCGCTCATGATCGACTACGTCGAACGCGCCTACTGGAACAATCGGTACCGCATGACGATCAGTCATACGCGCTCCGGATTCTTCTCCGACAGCACTTTGCCGTCGCCGCCGCAACCGAGAGATTACGGCATGGAAGGATTGAACCTGCTCCTGCTCGACGGCTCCGTCGAATGGCGCCACGTCAACAACGTCGAACCCCACACCTCCACTTCCCACAGCACCGACTGGATCATGTACTGGTGAGTTGAGGTCCGCATGACCTGTTCGTCCCCGGCAAACGGACCATGCCCGTTGCGCTCGGTGTGCCAGCCCCCCCCGTCGGACATTGCGTCGAGGCAGTTTTCGAACGTAGCGCAGGCATCTGCTTTGTGCACCCCGCTTTTTGCCTGGGTTGCCTGTGACCTCTTTCTGCATCAGCCGAAGATTGTGTAAGCCGGTCCGTCGGCGCTGTTTCCCATTGCTCGTTCGCAGGTGCTTCCTGCCAACAATTGGCTCGATCATACGACCCCAGGCGGCTTACCCGCCTGGTGAAGAAGTTCATTAGTGGCGACAAACCCCTCACCCTGCTTTTCGGGCGCCGGGAAGCCGGCTTCCCAGCGCCCGAAAAGCAGGATCGTGGGGCCGTCTCCTTCCC
>CAYLNH010000039.1:0-36114 GCA_964384625.1 uncultured Lentisphaerales bacterium | reverse complement strand
ACGCCCCCCGAGCCCGAAAACGGGCAACTCGGAGAGCGGGGCCAAGCATCCGGCCGGCGGCGTTGATGTCAAAACACGATGCTCGCATCGCTTATTCGGCATCGTCTGGCCGGACCGGCGCCTGGCCTCCGTCCCTGGCTGGAAAACTTACGCCGAGCCCATCTAGGGGGGCGGCGCAGAAACCGCTGCGCAACTCAGCGCCGGGTCTCCAGTGTTTGGCGGAAGTTGCGGGGGGACGTGCCGACCACGCGCTTGAACGCCTTGCTGAAGGTGGAGGCATCTTGGTAGCCGACGGCAACGGCGACCTCGCGCAGCTGCAGGTCCCGCTTGGCCAGCAGCAGCGCGGCCTCAGACATCTTCAGCCGTAACAACCGCTGGTACGGCGTCTCGCCGTAGGCCTCTCGGAATTGGCGGCAGAGGTGTTCCGGCGAAACCGCGCACAACTCGGCCAGCTCACCCACGCCCTGCAGGCGACACGCATTGGAATCCATGTATTCCGCCGCCTCGACAACCCAGTCCGGTACGGCATGGCGCCGACGTTGTTCGTCGGCGAATGCCATCAACAGGATCTCCAGGTAACGCGTTCCGATTGCCGCGGTGTTTTGCCCCCCCACCCGCGCGGCGTCTTCCATGGCACGAATGATCCGGAGGATCGGACCAACGGGAAGCGGCGGGCAGGCGCGGCAGATGCCGCCGCAGCATTTCCGCATCAACCCCGATGCTTTCCGTCCCTCGAAACCGATGCTCCAGACCGTCAGGCCGCGGCTCCCGCGCGTCTCGATTTCATGCCACCGGCCCGGACCATAGACATATACCGACCCGGTCCGCAGCTCGTGCCGGAAATCGTCTTCATCGACAAAGCTGCCGCGACCGCCGACCACCAGGTTGAACACGTGCAGCTTCGGATCACAACGCCGCACGCGGTATGTCTTCGTATGCCGTTTGAAGACGACGACATGCACCCGCAACGCCTTCGCTCCGGCCGCCGCAGGCGGATAATACGCCGGCCGCCGCATATCAGTTTTTGACATATGATGGTCAGTTATCGCCATGGAAGACCATATTCCTGGATTTATTGTAATCAAGAATAGACAATATACCGAAATGCAGGAGATGCCATGAGAAGACCGAATATCCTCTTTATCCAGAGCGACAGCATGGATGGCCGGGCCATGGGCTGCATGAACCATCCGGCGGCGTTTACGCCGACTATGGATGCAATCGCCGCACGCGGCGCGATCTTTCAGCAGGCCTATTGCCCGTCGCCGGTCTGTGTTCCGTCTCGTGCCGGCATGTGGGCCGGCAAACAGATTGATCGCCTCGGTGTGTGGAACAACGCCGAGGGGTTGGCTGACGACGGCGAGACGGTATTCCCGTTGCTGCGACAGGCCGGCTATCGGACGGAATTGCTCGGTCGCCTGGACCATCATCGCGACGCCCATACGATTGGCCTGCGGCTCGCGTGCTGGATGCGCAGTGCGCCGATCCGCCGCCATCGGAAGGGTATGGTCCCGCAGCCGATTTGCGTCGCGGATACAGAGGACCGCGTACGCGAGCCGGACTGGCGTGCGGTTGATGCCGCATGTGACTGGCTGCGGCAGGCTGACGACCAACAGCCGTTTTTCCTCCACGTCGGCTTCTGCAATCCGCATCCGGGCGCCGGCTACCGCACTTCGCAACACTATCTCGACCAGATCCCGCGGGACCGCGTCCCGATGCCGCCGGCCGATTTGCCCACGCATCCGGTACAATGCTATGCCCGGCTGGCACGCGGTTGTGAAAACGGCTTCAGCGACGAGCTGACCCTGGCCGTCCGGCACCACTACCTGGCGATGATCGCGGAGGTCGATGCCAAGATCGGCACGCTCCTGCGGCAGTTGGAACTGTGCGGACTGGCCGACAACACGGTGGTAATCTACCTGAGCGACCACGGCGATCTCGCCGGCGAACACGGGCTGTGGCGCAAAAGCTCCATGTACGAAGGCAGCGTCCGCGTGCCGCTGATCATGGCCGGTCCGGAGATCAACCCGGGAACCGTCGTCGACCAACCGGTCAGTCTCTTGCGGGTGTTCGGCACGCTCTGCGATCTCGCCGGCATCGAACCGCCGGAGGGACTCGACGGGGCCTCTCTGTTTGCAGCGGATGGCGCCGCGGCAGGACCGGTTCTCGTCCAGCACCATGGGTCACTGCAGAATACCGGTTCGTTCATGCTGCGCGACGGCAACTGGAAATACATCGAGTACGCCGGTCATGAACCGCAACTCTTCAATCTGACGGAAGACCCGTGGGAGATTCACAATCTCGCCGCGGAACGGCAGGAAGTGCTCAACGACATGCAAGCTGCATTGCGCCGGCAGGTGCAGCCCGACCCCGTCGATGCCGAGGCAAAACGATTGGACCGTGACAACCTCCGCACTTTGCGCCGGCTGATGGGACGCGGCGGCTTCCGCCGGCTGCTGGAAGACAACTACGAAGGCTGGACCGACGCTGACTCGGCGACGCTGGATGAGTGGCTGTTCCGCAGGAATTGGTAAGCGCCGGGTTCCGGCCCGGCAAAGACGCGTCCGGACGCGGTGAAGGACACACGCATGGTTGTCGGACCTCAGCCGCTGCCCGGGGTGCGGCCGGCAAACCGCTTGAACACTTTGATGAAGTACGAGCTGTCGCGAAAGCCGCACTGATTTGCCACTTCCTGGACGGTCAGGTTGCCGGTCGCCAGCAGCCGCTCGGCCCGCGCCACGCGCAGGCGATTGAGATACGTCGGGAAGGACTCCCCGGCATGACGGCGGAACAGCCGCGTGATGTGATCGGCGGACACGCCAAACGTCCGGCCCAGGTCCTCGCGCTGGACCGGCAGGTGACAGTACTCATCCAGATAACCGGCAATCCGGTGCCAGCGCATCTCCGTCCGGCTGCCGCTGTGACCGTCGGCCGCCAACTCCAGCCGGAGGGCCTGCAACAGCGAGTTCCCGACACTGGCCGCCAGGGGCGCCTGTTCGGGTTCGGTCCCCGGCGCTTCCGGAACGCCAAGCAGTGCTTGCAGCAGATAGCCGGCCGGCGGCGACAGACTGCCGTCCACACGGCACCAGATCCGACGTTCGCCGCGACGGCCCGCCGCCTTCCAATGGGTGATCACGTACTCCCTGCCGCTCTCTCTGAAGTTGACTGCCAACATGCGGCGGTCCGTGCCGTAGGATCGTGAATTCCACGCATGCGGCAGACTGAAATAGCCCTCGCATTCGGCGATCGCCGCGGCCGTCACGCGGTGGCCCAGCCCCGCAAACCGCAACGGCAGCAACCCGTCCAGCACGAACTGCAGCACCGGGTAGGAGTGGCAGATCACTTCGTCGGCCGCCGCCGCCGGCCCGGGCGCAGCCAGCGACACGTGCAGCGCCGCAAGCCCGCCGGCGTCCAGGAACCGCGTCAGCTCCCGGATGATTGTCTCACGATCCGTCATGTCGGTATTTTACCATATTTGCCCGCATTTCACCAAAGATATCCTTTATTTTCGGCCTGATAGTTCGGATGTCCCTGTCTGTGAGAATCACTCCAAGGAGCACGATATGGGCGCCGCGACGATCTCGATCCCGGGTCTTCCCGACTTGTTGACGACGGGGCAAAGCCAAGCGAATTGGCGGCCGCGCCGCGAGCATTTGCTGGAGCTTTTCCGCGAGCATATCTACGGGCGTCGGCCGGACACCGCCTATGATGTTTCCTGGACCGTGACGCGGACGGACCGGGCGGCGATCAACGGGACGGCGACCTTGAAGCTCATCGACATCACCGTCGCCGCGGGCAAGCGAAGTCTGACGTTTCAGCTGCGGCTGTTCTCACCGAATCGCAGTGCCAAACCGGCGCCGGCTTTCCTGCTGATCTGCAACCGCAACAAACAGAACATCGACTATACACGCCGGCTCAAGCGGTCCTTCTGGCCGGTTGAGAATCTGATTGCCAACGGTTTTGCGACGGCGGCATTCCACAACGCCGCCCTCGATCCGGACTACGATGACGGCTTCCGCAATGGAATCCATCGGGTGCTGGATCGCGGCGTTCGCGGCGGCGCTGCCTGGGGCACCATCAGCGCCTGGGCCTTCGGCGCCTCCCGGGCGTTGGACTACCTGACCGCCGACCCGGATGTGAATGCGAAGCAGGTGGCGGTAATCGGGCACTCGCGCGGCGGCAAGACCGCGCTGTGGGCCGGTGCGGCGGACGAGCGCTTCGCGCTGGCGATCTCGAACGACTCCGGCTGCACCGGGGCGGCGCCGGCCCGCCGACGGGAAGGCGAAACAGTCAAAGCAATCAACGATCGTTTCCCCCACTGGTTCTGCAGCAACTACCGGCAATACAACTTCTGCGAAGACCTGCTGCCGGTGGACCAACATATGCTGATCGCCCTGATGGCGCCGCGGGCCGCCTACGTCGCGAGCGCCAGCGAAGATGCCTGGGCCGATCCCGTCGGCGAATTCCTCTCGGTCAAAGCCGCGGAACCGGCCTGGGGCCTGTTCGGCGACACTCCCGTCATGCCAAGGACCCCGCCGCCGATTGAAACGCCGGTTCATGGTCGCCGCCTCGGCTACCATCTGCGTCAGGGCGGCCATGGCCTGCGAGACTACGATTGGGAACAATACATCGCCTTTGCGCGAAAACTGTTTCGACTGCGATGAGTCATCCCGGCAACAGCATCGCTTCCCGGTTCTTCCGGGGCAACGGCAAGACCCGTGTGGACCGACGCGTTCACTGGCTCTCCGTCGCCTGGTGCATCAACACATTCGGCTACTCCATCGCCTACCCCTTTCTGCCGTTGTATCTGAACAACACACGCGGCTTCCCGATGAGCCAGGTCGGGTTGATGTACCTGATCATGGGCGTGGCGCGCATGGTGGCGCCGTCGGTTTCCGGCCCATTGGTCGATCGCTTCGGCCGGCGGCGCGTGCTGATCGGTATGCCGGCGCTGCGCGCGGCGGTCTTCGGGGCGATCGCCGTCGCGGTCCACTATGAGGCATCATTCTGGACCCTTGCCGCCCTGCTTTTCCTCGCAATGTTCGTCGGCGGTTTCTTTCAAAACGCATCCGACGCCTATGTCGCGGACGTCACCCGGCCGGAGGACCGGCCGGAGGCCTACAGCCGCTTGAAAGTCGGCCTGAATGTCGGCTGGATGGCCGGGCCCGCCGTGGGTGCGTTCCTGGCGCGAACCCCGTTCTCCCTGCTGTTTGCGCTGACTGCCGGGCTCTGTCTGGTGACCCCGGTTCTGTGTTACTACACCTGCCCGGAAGCCGCACGCCGGGCTGGGGAAAAGCCGACCGGCAACGACTCGTTGTTCTCCGTGATCCGCCGGGACCGCGCCTTCATGCAGCTGCTGCTGTTCATGTTCCCGCTGCTGATGGTCAGTTCGCAGCTGGTGTCGACCTTGTCGATCTTCGGCAAGGACCACCTGCAGATGAGCGGTACGCAGATCGGTTTCATCTACACGCTGAACGGCCTGCTGGTCATCCTGCTGCAGATGCCCGTTCTGCGGCTTTTCTCCCCGACGAAACTCAACACGCGCATTGCCCTCGGCGCCATCTGCTATGCCGCGGGGTTCTACTCAATGGCCTTCTGCACGGCATCCTGGCACCTGTTCCTCGGCGTCGGCATCTTCACCATCGGCGAGATGTTGGCCTTCCCCTCTCTCGGCGCGGCGGCGAGCCGCCTGGGGCCGGCCGGCATGACCGGGCGGTATATGGGCATCTTCGGCCTGGTCCGCGGCCTGGGCTATTCCATCGGCCCGTTTCTCGGCTCGATCCTCTACGAGCACACCGGCCGGCAGCCGCTCCGGTTCTGGGGCGCCATCAGCATCTTCGCAGTTCTGGCCGCCGCCCGGTTCTGTCATCTCCACCTGCCGGCAAGCGTTCATCCATTGCGCCGCGAGACCTCCCAGCCCGGTTAGTTCATACACCTCGTCGCTGCCTGTCCGCCGTGCCGGCAGCGTCGTCCGGGCGCTCCACGTGAGTCCCGTCCCACGTGACAACGTGGTCACGGGATGAGCTTGCAGGCAATGACGACTCGCAGTGGAAGGCCGACTGCAACTCCCTCAAAGTTGGTCGTCGACGCAACCGATACCCGGGATAGGCCTTGACGGCCGACCCCAGGCTGAAAACGGTCATACCGTCAGCGTGAATAAACCCGAGTGCAAGCCGGCAGAGTTGTGGGCCGCAAAGACGTTGGCAATGCCTGCCGCGAAGGCTGAAGCTGGACGGTCTCAGCGGACGTCGTTGCGCGCGGACAGTGTCGCCGCGCGATTTGAACTGGTTCTACTGGACAATCCCATTCCCGGCGTTTTGGTGAATGAACGTTTTCTTCTGGAGCATCCGTTATGTCGAAACCGAATATTCTCTTCATTCTCATCGATGACCTGGGCTGCCGCGATCTTACCTGTTTCGGCAGCGAGTTCTACGAAACCCCGAACCTCGACCGGCTGGCACGCGGCGGGATGCTGTTTACCGACGCCTATGCCTCATGCCCGGTCTGCTCACCGACGCGAGCCAGTGTGATGACCGGCAAATACCCGGCCACGGTCGGCATCACCAACTACATCGCCGGCATGGGCAACGGCAAACTGCTGAGCACCCCCTACCTGCACTACCTGCCGCTGGAAGAGACGACGATTGCCGCCGCCCTCAAGGAAGACGGCTACCAGACCTGGCACGTCGGCAAATGGCATTTGGGCGACCGCGACTTCTACCCGCAGCACCAGGGATTCGACATCAACATCGGCGGCTGCCATTGGGGCATGCCGAAGAACGGCTATTTCAGTCCCTGGGGGATCGACGGTCTGCCGGACGCCGAAGAAGGCACATATCTTACCGATCATCTGACCGACAAAGCCATCGAGTTGATTCGGCACAAAGGCGATGACCCGTTCTTTATGCATCTGTCGCACTATGCAGTGCACATCCCGATTCAGGCGCCGGAGTCACTCGTCGAAAAATATCGCCGGAAGGCGAAACAGATGCATCTGGACGAAGTCGACGCGATTGTCGAAGGCGAATACTACGCCGGCCTGCATCTGCAGGAACGCCGCGTACGCCGTCGCATGGTCCAGTCCGATCCGGTCTATGCCGCCATGGTGGAAAACCTCGACTGGAACATCGGCCGCGTTTTGGACGCCCTCGATGAAACCGGCGAACGCGACAACACGCTGATCCTGTTCACCTCGGACAACGGCGGCTGCTGCACGTCGGAAGGATCTCCGACGTGTTGCCTGCCGATGATCGAGGGCAAGGGCTGGATGTACGAAGGCGGTACGCGCGTCTGCCAGATTGCCGTCTGGCCCGGCGTCATCCAGCCGCACACAACCTGTGACGTACCCGTGACCACCACCGACTTCTATCCCACCCTCCTTGAAGCCGCCGGCTTGCCGCTGCGGCCGGAACAGCACTGCGACGGCGTCAGCCTGATGCCGTTGCTCAAAGGAGCCGCGCAACTGGAGCGCGACGCCATCTACTGGCACTACCCGCACTACAGCAATCAGGGCGGCCGCCCGGGTTGCTCCATCCGACAGGGCGACTGGAAGCTGATCGAGTTCTTCGAGGACGGCCGGCTGGAGCTGTTCAATCTGCGCGACGACATCAGTGAACAGTGCAACCTGGCGCCGGCCAGGCCCGACTTGGCCAGGGAACTCCATCAAAAGCTCGTGGCCTGGCGTGAGAGCGTCAACGCCAAGATCCCGCCGCCCAATCCGGATTACGAAAAGGATCGCAAGACCCCCGATATCGATCCGCGCAGCGCCTTGGTATAGGAGCACAATTGCAACCGCGGCGGCAAAGAGGTCCCGGCCCGCGAGCTCTGCGACCACAACAGCCATCCCCGGGAAAACACCAACGCCGCTGACCACCCGGAGCACGCGAACGTCATGGCGCAGCGACCGGCGCCACGCCACGCCGGTTGGCCAGCCGCGGTCCCGCGGTCATCCTGAGCCCCTCCCGAAGCGTTCTGGCAATCGGGTGCAAAAACTTCGAAACCCCGGGAACCCCGGGGTCATCCTGTTGTCTATGTTAACGTGCGCAAACCGATCCGCGCGATTCCCCGGGCGGCGCCCCGGATCGCCGGTCTTCAGTTCAAAAAAGGCAAACATGAGCCATACAAAAATGCAGTTTGACCAACTGGACAGCGTCAATTATGTTAACGTGCGCATCGTATCAGTCCGCTCCTGCTCCGGGCTCTGAACCACACCCTGCCGGCCACCGGCGGGACCGCCGGCGGCGCAACCCTTGTACCTGACAAATGGCTAACGTAACCATTAATGAAATCGCCCGGCAGACCGGGGTCTCGCACCAGACGGTCAGCCGCATCCTCGGCGGCAAGGCCAACCTGCACAAAGACGCCACCGTCGAGAAAGTCATGGCCGCCGCCCGCCAATTGGGCTACCGCCCGAACGCCTCGGCCCGCAGCATGCGTTCCGGCAAAACCCGGCAGGTCGCCATGGTCCACGACTGGCGCCCGGGACGAAGCAGTCTGCCCATGCCTCTGCTCGACGGTGTGCAGACCGGACTTGAACAGCAGAAGATGCATCTGGTGCTGACCCGCCATTCCGACGAACAGTTGACCAACGAAACCTTTGTCCCCAGCATCCTGCGCGAAGTCATGGCCGACGGCCTGCTGATCAACTTCCACACGGCCCCGCCCAAACGTATGTCCGACCTGATCCAGCAGTATGCGATTCCGTCGGTCTGGCTGAACATCAGGCGGGACATGGACTGCGTCTATCCAGACGACTTTGACGGCGGTAAGCGATTGACGCAGGCGTTGATCGAACGAGGCTGCAAACGGATTTGCTATGCCTGCAGCGGCTACTACTCGCCGTTGTTTCACTACAGCAAAGAGGATCGTCTTGAAGGCTATCGCGCGGCGATGAAGAACGCGGGACTGGCAACGGACGAACTGCTGAAGTCAGAAGAAGGCAACGGCCTGCGCGGCGATCTGCGGCGCCGTCTGCAGGCGGACGAGCCGATGGACGCACTGATCAGCTACGGCCACGAGGTACACCTGTGTCTTTCCGAAGTCATGCCGGCGATGGGCCTGCAGCCCGGGAAGGACGTCCTCCTGGCCACGTTTTTCAACGAGCGATTTGAGTTGCCGTCAACGATAACCGGCATCCAGACCCCATTCCGCCAGGTCGGCCTTGAAGGCGTGGACCTGCTGCTGGAGCGAATATCGCAACCAAACGAGAAGTCTGAACCGAAGGCCGTGCCCTACGGCAAGGTGGTGGGGTGATGCGAGGCAGGCGAAACACGGAACACGGAACACGGAACACGGAACACGGGACACGAGACTCGGGACACGAGACACGAGACACGAGTTCCACGGTTCTGGGTCGATTGCGACCGACTGCGACCGATTGCAGTCGACTGCACCCGACAATATGAGACAGCGAACAACACGGAGATAGCCGATGACCAAGATACACACTGCCATCACGACGCAACTGGCCGCCTGCCTTATGCTGGCGACTGCCATTGCAGCCCACGCCCAGGACCTGCCGGCGGACGATGAGTACGTCCAGGTGAAGGACGGGCACATGCATCTCAAGGGCAAGCGCGTGCGTTACTGGGGCATCATCTACAGCGGCATCGGCGGTCCCTGGAAGAAGATGCCGAACACGACGGCCGCAGAGAAGAAGGCCCGTCTAGAGCAGATGCAGCGCAATTACGCGGCCGGCGCCGATCGCAGTGTCGCGCTCGGCTTTAACCTCTACCGCTGTTGGGCCCGGCCGAAATGGGGCGATTGGGAGAAGGGCGACACGTCCGACAACGACGCGCTCTGTTACTGGCTCAACGAACTCGACAAGCGCGGCGTCAAAGTCTGGATGAGCGCCCTGAACAAGGGCTACGCCAAGCCGTCGGACGTCGATATCGTCGACGACCCCGCCACCGCGGACGCCTGGAAGAAGGCCGTCGAGGCCGTCGCGGCCGGCGCCAGGAAGCGGCGCAAGCATCAGGGCAGCGGCGGCATCGGCTGCGGCCATTTCCTGGCGACCATGTGGGATCCCCGGCTTGAGGCCGTGATGATCCGCGACCTGAAGCGAAGTGCCGACCTGCGCAATCCCTACAAGGGCGGCCTCCGCCTCGCGGACGATCCACAGATCGTCATCTGGGAGCTTTCCAACGAACAACGCTGGCTGCCGAAAATGCTGCGTGGACAGTGGCAGAAGATGCATCCCTTCTTCAAGGACCAGTTGATCCTCAAGTGGCACGAGTTCCTGACGAAGAAGTACAAAGACGAGGAAACACTGAAGCAGCGCTGGCTGGCCCTACTCCCCGGCGAGTCACTCAAAGACAAGACCATTCTCATTACGCCGCTGGCCGGCAAGACCCAGGCCGTGACGCTGAATGACGCCAACCCCCAGGCCGTCGCCGCACTGAAGCAAGTGGTCAAGCAGAAGTACACCCGCGACGACTTCAATCGGCATCGCGGCGAAGACGTCATTGAGTTCTTCACTGAGATGCTGGTTGCGCACAAGGTCCGCGTCAAGAACGCCCTGAAGACCTTCGGCAAGAGCTGCAAGCTGTCCCCCTGTCTTCTCGACACCGGCGAAGGATACAACACCCAGTACACCTACCTTCATCAACACGGTGACGCATCGTCCATCTGCACCTACATCAGCGGCCTGATGCATGACAAGCAGGACAAGCGTTTTCCATGGAACAGCCTCGTGGACGAGCCGCCGCGGCTCTGCTGGAACGTGCCGTGGATCGAGACCCAGCGTCTCGTCGACAAGCCGTTCTTTGTCTACGAGAATAATGCCGACAACCCCTCCAAGTACCGTGCTGAGTGGCCCTACCTGATGGCTGCACTCGCGTCGATCCAGGACTTCGACGTTGTCTGCTTCCACCTCTTCAGCAACTACATGCACAGTGCCGACGACAAGTTCGAGGGCTGGATGGATTACAGCTCTTCGAACAACAAACACCCGCAGGGATTGCACTTCCGGCGTGACGAGATCTACTCCTCCGCCATTCGCGCGGCCGGCTATCTGTTCCGCAACTTCGCTCTCAAGCCCGCACCGAAGCCCACGGTCCTCACCTTCGGCCGCAGGACTACCTTCGACCCGGCGTCGATGGATTACGGCGTGGCCTACGGCAAGTATGGCCTCCGCGTTCTGCCGACCGCCTACCGGCACGGCGTCCGCATGAAGGTGGACCTGACGCAGGAAGGCGATTCGGCCGAGGGCCCGGTCGTTACCGATCGCGGCATCTATGAGTCCTGTCCGCTGCGGCCGTCGGAGAACATCGAGTACGACTGGCAGAAGAGCTACGTCAAATTCGACGCCAAGACCGGCGTCACCTACGTCGGCTTCTTCGCGGAGCACGGCGGCCCGGTGAAGTTCAAGGACGGCATCGTTCTCGACAAGATCACCGTCAAGAACGACGACGGCATCGCCTACCCGATGACCGAGAAGGAACTCTACGTTGCCTTTTCTGCTGTTGCCCGAGACGGCAAGGCGCTGGACCAGACGAAGGACGCGCAGATCTCGCTGGTCAGCACCAGTTTCAACAGCGGCTTCAAACTGGACCACGACAAGATCAAAGCGGAATATCTCTGGGGCCGGAACCCGGGCTCTACCAAGAGCACCGGCGACAGAGGCAAAGCAAAGGTTGCCCGCCCCGGCGCCACGATCACCATTCCCCAGTTCAACGGCATGAGCTACGTGATGAAGAACTGGCAACTCGAGGAGATCGGCAAGGGCAAGGTGACCGACAACACCATCGTGATCCCGAACGACAAGAAGGTGTTCGTGATTGAGCTACGCCGTTGAAGCGGCTCGGTGCGCCCCGCACCTGCGGGGCCTGTCCGAATATGCGTCGCGAGTCGCTAGTCCTCGCGGACAGGAACGAAGGTTAGGACAAAGGTTGAGACGAAGGAAGACTGCAGAAGATACGGAGATACGCCAATGAAGAACAGACGAGCAACAATGTGGACGCGACTGACCATCTGCACGGTACTGCTGGCGTTCTGCCTGATCGCCATGGCCGGGCAAGGCCAGGAAGCCAAGCCGCCCGCCAAGACCGACGCCGCAGCAGCGGAGGCTGCGGCTCCCGAGACCGAAGCAACGGAAGCGGCGAAGCCCAAGCCGAAGACGAAGGACAAAAAACTGAGCGGCGGTGCGGCGTTCGTCGCGAAGGTCAGGGAAGGCGGCTGGTCGATGGCCGTGCTGCTGGCGCTGTCCATCGTGATGGTATCGGTCGCCGTCGAACGGGTGTTCCGCCTGCGGCGCAACGCGATTGCGCCGGAGACACTCATTGAGCAATCCAGGGAACTCTGGAAGGCACAAGACTTCGACGCCCTCCAGGAGGCCTGCCAGGCGCAACCCAGCGTCTACGCCGACATCGTCTCGCACCTGGTCGAGAACCGCACGGATGATCCGGCGTTGCTGACTGAAGAAGTGGATGAACTCGGCCGCTTCGAGTTGAGCGGACACCTGATGAAGCTCCGGCCGCTGACGGTGGTCGCCACGCTGGCGCCGTTGGTCGGGCTGTTCGGCACGGTGCTGGGCATGATCGAGAGTTTCGACAAAGTCGCCTTGATGGGCGAGATGGGCGATGCCTCGATTCTCGCGGGCGGCATCTCGAAGGCGCTGGTCACCACGGCCGGCGGCCTGGTCATCGCGATTCCTGCGATTGCGCTCTACCACTTCTTCCGGTCGCGCACGGAGAAATTCGGGAAGATCATGGAACAGGCGACCATGTCTCTGATCCGCCGCGGTCTCGGCCATCGGATCAAGGGCACGGAGGAAGCCGCATGAGCATGCTTCCTGAAGAGGATGATGCGCCTGATGTGCAGATGGCACCGTTGATCGACTGCGTGTTTCTGCTGCTCATTTTCTTCCTCGTCGCAACGACGCTGAAGAAGCACGAGCCGGAACTGCCGGTTGACCTGCCGTACTCGGCTGTGAGCATCATGGCCGCGAAGGACAGCAGTTCACTCGTCCTCGGCCTGGACGCGGACGGCCGCCGCTACGTCAACGGCGAAATCGTCAGCACGGAATCACTTCATCGGATTCTCCGTGAGCGATCGAAACTCGGTTCCAGTCAGAAGGTCCGCATCGATGCCGATCGTAACGTGGTCTACCAGGATCTCATCGAGATTGTGGATCTCTGCCAGTTCTACGGCCTGCGACGGATCAGTTTCCACACGATGGTCGAGAAAGACATGCGGCTCAGCAGCCGGAAGTAGCTGATCAATGAACTCGTTGATTCGTCAATCTGGTCTTCTTCCGCACCGGAGGCGCACACGGAGCGCGGAGTTGTACTCCGCTCTTCCTCCTTGCGCAGATCGGATGCGGAGTATAACTCCGCGCTCCGTGTCCGGCTTCGCCGGTAGGAATTCCGAACCCGAAACCTGTTCCCATTTATGAAGCAGAAACGCGATACCAAGATTCCGTGGGTGGCGCTCTCGATCGTCTTCCATGTGATCCTGTTTGGCGTCATCTATGTCTTTGCGCCGAAGCCCGACCTGAGCATCCCGGAGAAAGGCGAGCCGCCGGAAGCCGCGCCGGTTTCCGAGGAACACGTGCGCGAGGTCCAGGAGCAGATCAACAAACGGATGGAGGAGCATCTCAAGGAACGCGTTCAGCACCTGCGCGAACTCGAGGAGCAGATGAAGGAGGTCCGTCAGGCGCGCGAGGAAGCGTACGACGAGATGGCCGACGAACAGCGCAAGACCGCTCTGGAAGAGGCCGAGGCCCGGATGAAGGAGGCCCTGGCGCGACAGGGCGACACCGTCAAGACGCAGACCAAGCAGCAGCAGGAGCTCGCCGACACACTCACGGAAGTCGACGACTTCCTGAAGGAATATGAGATGTTCGCCAGCGACGCGAAGCCGAAGGAGGAGACGGAATGAGGACCTCTCTGAATGGTTTGCGCGCCGTAGGCGCACACGGAGCGCGGAGTTGCACTCCGCTCCCGTCCAGTGGCCCCAAGAGCGGAGTGCAACTCCACGCTCCGTGTCCGGCTTCGCCGGTGATCGGACTTCTACTCGCACTCTCTTTGCCTCTGCTCGCGCATGAGCTGGACATGGGCGACAAGACCAACCGTTTTGTTGAGCAAACGCATGCGGTTAAGAAGGCGCAGATCGCGGCGGACGACGCGCAGACTGCGGCTGAAGCCAAGCTGGCTTTCATCAAAAACCAGCAGGCAAAGGCGCTGGAACTGCAGAAGAAAGCGCGCGAAGCGCAGAAGGCGGCGAACGACGCCACCGCCAAGGTCGAGGCGTTGATGGTCGAGATCCGCCACAACGCAATCGAGTTGAAGTACTTTGGCGACCGCAGCCGGGGATCGACTAAGAAGGCCAAGGATCGCATTGCCGAGATTGAGCGCCTGAAACAGCGTGTCGCACAGCGAGAGAAGGCGCTGGAGCAGGCCAAGCTCAATGCAAAGAAGGCGGCCGAACTGGCAAAGGAGAAGCCGACCAAGCAGAACAAGCGCAACGCCAAAACCGCGGCGGGCAAGGTGGGTAAAACCGCGAAGGCTCTCCGTCGTGATCGCAAGGACCTGGGGCGTGCCATCGGACAGCGCAACCGCGAGATGAAGGGGGCTGAAGGCCTGGCCAAACTCTGTCGACCGCGGTGGGCGCGCATCAAACAGATCCGCGACGGCGAACTGCAGCAGGCGATGGCCGAAGCGAAGAAGGCCGAACAAGCAGCACTCACCGCACAGACTGCGGCGATTCTGGCGTTGAAAGAAGTCGAAGAACTGACTGACGACGAGGATGAGCCGAATGAGACTGACGGCGAAGCCGAAGGCGATGCGGAACTGTCCGAGATGACCCCATCGGAGCTGTACGAAGAAGCCAAGGAGACCGAAGAGCGCATCACCGAGGAGTACGTTGAGGCCCGTGCCGCAGAGCTGGCGACCATCAGCGAGGTCACGAAGGAACTGGCGAAGGAACGCATCGACGTCCCGGAAGCCGAGCGCGAGGACGTCGATACCGAGACGATGGATGGCGACGCCTCGACCCCGGGCGAGATGGAAGCGTTCCGCGGTGAAGCCGGCAAGGCATTGGACCAGGTCGACGCCATGATCGCCCGCGGCCAGGAGCTCCTGCAGACCGCCGGCGGTGGCGACAGTGGCGACACCAGCGAGCTCTCGGCCGACAGCGCCGCGGCCGACGCCGAAATCGGTAAGGCCCTCGAAGAAGCCGCGGCCGACGGTGGTGGCGACGGCGACATGAAGGACCTGACCGAACTGATGGAAGAGGCCTATGGTGCGTCGTCGGACGGCGGGACGAGTAGCGGCGGCGGTGCAGCCGGTGGGTACACCAGCAAGGGCGGCAGCCTCTACGCGGATCAGAAGAAGGGCAGCGGTAAGAGCGGCAAGGGCGTCCACATCGAGGTGAACCCGTACGACGGCGTCGGCAAAGGTCCACGCCGGAGACATCTGGACTTGAGTTTGCTCAAGGGCGCGGCGCAAGCGAAGACCATGTTCTCAGCAGTTCCCGGGCGTCGCATCCAGAAGGGTGTGGGCGGGGCGAACTGGATGTACATCGACAGTTGGTACATGGTCGGCCCATTCCCTAATGACGGTCGCCGTTACATGGAACGCAAGTTCCCACCCGAATCCGTGGTCGACCTTGACGCCGTCTATGAAGGTAAGGATAAGAAGCAGGTGCGCTGGAAGTTCACCAAGGTCGGGCAACCGGTGGTGCGCTTCAAGGACTCCTACTCGATCTACTACGCCTACACCGAGCTCTGGTTCGACGAGCCGACGCAGATGTGGATTGTCTGCGGCGCTGACGATGGCTCACGCCTCTATCTCAACAACATGCTGATCTGGCGGACGACCCGACTGAAGGCGTGGAAGATCAACGAGGCCTACCGCAAGGTCAGCTTCAAGAAGGGACTCAACCGCATTCTCTACCGCGTCGAGAACGCCCCGGCCCACGGCTGGTTCTCGTTCCTGCTGTTTACCGGAACTCCCAAAACGGAGACCAAATAGCATGCATCCATGCCGCAGTCTAATCGCCTCCGCACTAGCCCTCCTGGCCTCTCTGGTATTCGCTCAGGCCGCACCCGAAGCGGTACCCGAGGCCGCGCCGATCGCCGGTGCAAAGACGGGCTACGTCTTTCCGGCAGATGCCGGGTTAGTCGATGTCACCAAGCCGCCGTACAATCTCAAGGGCGATGGCGTGACCGACAATACAGCGGGACTGCGTCTGGCGTTTGCCAACAACCGCGGCAAGAACAACACGCTGTATTTTCCCAACGGCATATACTTGGTCGGAGACCGAGTCAACATCAGCGGCAATGCCAAGAGCAAAGCACACAGCTCGAGTCGATTCCTGCACTTGCAGGGCCAGAGCCGAGAAGGTGCGATCCTTCGGCTGAAGGACAATGCGCCTGGCTTCAACAATCCGGCCAAGCCCAAAACCTTTATATCGCTGTACGAAGGGCAGAGCACAGGCGATGTGATGCACGCCTATGTCCGCAGTCTCACTGTTGAGATCGGCAACGGTAACCCCGGGGCTGCGGCATTGCGCTATATGACCAACAACTCCGGCGCCGTCTATGACGTTACGATTCGCAGCCTTGACCCGGAGAAGCGCGGCGCCATCGGCCTCGATCTGCGTCAGAGCCAAAACGGTCCCGGCCTGATCAAGAACGTTTCAATCGACGGCTTCGACTACGGTATTCAGACCGCCAACACGTTCTCGCTGGTCTTTGAGCACATCACCGTTACCAACCAGCGCAAGGCAGGATTCAACGCCGGGAACTCTCGGCTGACGATCCGAAATCTGCAGAGCAACAGCAAGGTTCCGGCGTTCACCGGCGTGAAGCACACGCAGCTGACGCTCATCGAAGGAGACCTGCAAGGTAATGGGACAGCGGCGACGGCAATCACCGTGGTGAATCCGAAAGTCCTCATTCGCGATGTCAAAGTCGCCGGCTATGCGCACAGCATCAAAACCGCGAACGGGACGTTTGTCGATGGCCCAATCGCAGAATGGCACGACGGCAAGGCGCATGCGCTGTTCGGTGCCAAGCCGGCAACACTTCGCTTGCCGATCAAGGAGACGCTCGAGATCCCATGGGAGATGGACATGGCCAAATGGGTCAAGGTCGCGCCCGGCGAAGACGGGCTGCAGGCAGCCATCGATCAGGCAGCAGCAGCCGGGAAGACCACCATCTATTTCCCCAAGATCGGCAAGAAGCAGGGCAAGTATGTGCTGACCCAACCCGTGCGCGTGCATGGCAGTGTTAACCGCATCATCGGCATGGAGAACATTCTTTGGATCAGCCCCAAGCTGCCCATCGGCGGCGTTGCCATAACGTTTGCTGAGGATTTGAAGGGCCCAATCGTATTTGAGCGGTTCTTCAATGTGCTCAAATACGGCGGCTGGAAAGGACTGCGTGATCGGTATTTGTTCGAGAGCAAATCCAAATACCCGATCATCGTCCGCAACATTGCGCATGGCGCCTGCCGGCTGAAGAAACCGAATCCCAACCAAACCTGGTTCCTTGAGGACATTGCGACGCATCTGCGTATGGCCAAAGGCGAGAAGGTCTGGGCAAGACAGCTGAATCCGGAATCACCGAAGGCGAACATGATCGAAGTTGATGGCGGACAACTCTGGGTACTCGGTCTCAAAACTGAGGGACGGGCCACGCATGTACTCGCTACCAATGGAGCAAAAGTCGAGATCCTCGGCGGCGTAAGCTATCAATCGTGGAAGAAACAGCCGCTCGATCCGCCCATGTTCATCGTGAAGGACAACGCGCAGGCATCCTTCACGCTCGGCTTCTACCACCACCGCACGCCGTTTTCCACCATTGTCGAGGAGACGATCGGTGACCAGACCCGGAGACTGCCACGGAAGAGCCTTGTCAGCTATCACCTTCCCGTCTATCGCACGGGCCAATCCAACAAAAAGGAACAGCCATGAAATCGATATTTGCCGGCATCGCGTTCTGCATTCTCGGCATCGGATTACAGAGCATTGCTCAGGACCTCCCGCCCGACAGCGAATATGTCGTCGTCAAAGACGGCCATCTGTACCAGGGCGGGAAACGCATCCGCTTCTGGGGCGGCATCGGCGCCATGCCCGCGCCCAAAGCGCCCGGCGATGACATCTACGCCCGCAACAAAATCCTGGTTCAGCGCCTGCTGGCTTACGGCTTCAACATGCACCGCATCTGGGGTCTGTACCGCACGGCCGAAAAGCAGGGCAGCAAGTATACCAAAGGCGACGGCAGCCGCATGGATATGTACCACCAATGCATCGCGGAGATGAAGAAGGCCGGCATGAAGCTCTGGGTCGGCGCCGCCGGCGCCGGCGGCCGCGCCCGGCAGGACGATGTCGACATCATCGATGACCCCGCCACCGCCGCAGCATGGAAAGAAGCCGTCGGCGAGAAAGGCGTCAACGTCGCCCACTGCGTCGCCATCGCCTGGGATCCGCGGCTGGAGGCGATTGCCATGCGCAACACGCGCAAACGCCTGGACGTGGTCAATCAGCACACCGGCTTACGGCTCGCCGACGACCCGGTCTTTGCCGTCTGGGAATTGACCAACGAGCAGTGGTGGATCGTCAAAATGGTTTCCGGCAAATGGCAGAAGCTGCCGAAGTTCTTCCGTGACTCGCTCCTGCAGAAATGGCATGAATTCCTCAAAGACAAATACAAAACGCAGGCGGCCCTGACGGCAAAATGGAGCGGGCTCAAACCCGGTGAAGATCTGGTCAAAGGCACCATCTATCTGGCGCCGCTGCGCGGCAAATCCGGACCGGCGGCGTTGAACGACGCCAACCCGCACGCATCCGCCAAATTCAAAAGTGAAGGCGTCAAGTACGGCCGGGAAGACTTCAGCGCGCATCGTGCCCGCGACGTCAACGAGTTTTTCGCCGGCCTGATTCTCTCACACAAACAACGGCTCGCCGCTGCTCTCAAGAAGTGCGGCAAGAGTACGCGGCTGTCCCCCTGTCTCTATGACACCGGCATCGGCTATAACGGCATTTCACAATTGCTCCACCAGAACGCCGACGCCGTCAGCCACTGTGCCTACATCGGCGGCTGGACACCGGACACAACACACAAACGCTATCCCTGGTACAGCGGCCTCGAGGAGCCGCCCCGGATCTGCCTGAACGTGCCGTGGCTCGAACACAACAAGGTCGAAAACAAACCCTTCTTCTGCTATGAAACGCAGATCGGCAATCCCGCGAAATTCCGGGCGGAATTCCCGTACCGCATCCTCTTCCTCGCGACCGTGCAGGACTGGGATATCGTCTGCTGGCACACCCTCAGCGGCGGCTACCGCTGGAACAATGAAGACCCCTTCGAAGGGCCGTTGTCGTCACCCGGGCACGCTGCCGTCCAGTTCAACTATCAGTACGACCAGATGCAGCTGTCCGCCATGCACGCCGCCGGCAAGATGTTCACCAGCCTGGCGCTGAAGCCGGCGCCAAAGCCGACCAAGTTCATCTATGGCCGTAAGACCATCTTCAGCCCGGAAAGCATGGACTATGCCGGCAGCTACGGCAAGAAGGGCATGGATATGCTGCACACCAGCTACCGCTACGGCTGTAACATCGAAATCGATCTCACCCGCGACGACAATGAGATCCAGGGACCGACCGTGCCCTTCAAGGGCTATGCTTACCCCAGCCCCTTGACGCCGACCGACCAGATGGTCTATGACTGGCACAAGGGCTGCCTCACCTTCGACACGCCGGCTAACGCAGCGTTCGTCGGCTTTCTGGCTCAATACGACAGCGATGTTGTGAAGTTCGATAACGGCGTAACCATCAGCAAGGTCAGCGTCGACAATCCCCCGGAGGCGCCCTATCCGGTGACGCCGGACGAGAACTACGTCGCGATCGCCGTCACCAGTACCGACGGCCGGAGTCTGAACGACTGCCGGACAGCGATGATCTCGGCGGTAAGCACCAGCGCCAACAAAGGGCTGAAGGTCGGTCGCGATCCCAAAGGCCCGGAGCGGCCGCGCCACGTCTGGGAAGGCATGAAGATCTTCAGCGGCTCCTGGAAGAAGCCGCAGATTCACTCCCGCGTCAACTGCACCATCACGGCGCCGGCACTGGCCGGGATGACCTACCGCATGCTCGACTGGCATCTCAAACCTGTTGCTGAAGGCAAAATCGGCAACGACGGCAAGATCACGATCAAAGCGGACGACAAAGCATTCATCGTCGAGTTGAAGCGCTGATGCGGATCCACGATGCAGGATACGAGATACAGGATGCAAGATAGGAGATTGGATCGACTCTCGTCGGCTCTCGTCGATTCTAGTCGACTCTAGTCGGAAGCATGAGAGGGATAGGAAGAGATTGAGAAAGAGATCAAGCCAAGATGGAGATACGCCAATGAAATCCAGAACACTGACCTGCCTGCTACTGCTGTGCTTTGTCACAGCGGTCCCGGCCGTCGAGTACCGGTTCCCGAAGGACGCCAACATCCTCGACGTGAAACGTGACTTCGGCGCGAAAGGCGACGGTAAGACCGATGACCATCGGGCAATCCAGAACGCCATCCAGGTCGCCCTGAAGAAGCAGCGCCAACGGCAGATGATCTATCTGCCCAAAGGCACATACCTGTTGTCCAAGCCGCTCAAAGCCCGGATCATTGATGGCCCGGAGGATAACAAGGTCTGGTGCAACGGTTGGCGCAGCGGCATGTTCTTCGTCGGCGAAAGCCGGGAAGGCACCGTCCTGCAACTCAAGGACAACTGTCCCGGATTTACCGACCCGAAGAAGCCGCAGGCGATGCTGATCACCGGATCCACCGGCCATGGCGGCCGGCACGGCATGCGCAAGGGCGGCTGGGGCAACGAAGCGTTCCAGAACACGGTGATGAACTTCACGGTCGATACCGGCAAAGGCAACCCGGGCGCCATCGGCGTTGATTTCCTGGCGAGCAATCGCGGCTGTATGGAGGACATTACGGTGCGCAGCGGCGCGCCCGACAAGAGCGGCGTCTGCGGCGTTTCCCTGTTTCGCCCGTGGCCGGGCCCCGGCCTGATCAAGAACGTCCTGGTCGACGGCTTCGACTACGGCATGCGGCAAAAGGGCATGGACTGCAGCATGACCTACGAGCACATGACCTTCATCGACCAGAAGAAAGCCGCCGTCCACGGTCCCAGACATCCGTTCATGAGCCTGCGTAAGATCACCACCAGGGGCAGCGTTCCGGCGTTCGTCAGCGACGGCCGCAATGCCATCATCAGCATTGTCGACTCAAGCTTCACCTACACCGGCGGAGATAAGCCGCCGCCGGCCATCATCGCCGAAGGCCATATGCTGTTGAAGGACATTACGGTTGACGGCTATCCGACCGTTATGGCGCCACCCCAGGGCGGTGCCAAGGCAAAGAAGAAGAAAAGGGGCAAGTCGACCTCGCAGAACCCCGTGCTGATGGAAGGCGGCACGGGCATGCTGGCATTCCATGTGTCGCGCAAGATCACGCGACTGATCCCCGGTCCGAATGACGTTCCCGACCTGCCGGTCAAGGAAACCCCGACCTTCCATCACAACGACTTCAGCAAGTGGGCCAACCCACAGAAGTTTGCTGTCGGCAGCCGGACGGCCGGCATCCAGGAAGCGATCGACAGCGGCGCGGAGATCGTCTATCTCCCCTTCGGCGGAAAGTACAACATCACCGAGACCATCATCCTGCGCGGCAAGCTGCGAAAGATCATCGGCTGCGAAGGCGACGTCCACCTGCGCGGCCACAAGCGGGAACGCGACTGGCACAAACTGACGCCGGCGAGCTTTCGGTTTGACGGCGTTGACAGCGGTACGGTCATCTTCGAACACGTCAGCGGCAGCGGCATCGTCGAACACAACTGCGACCAGACGCTGGTCATGCGCAAGTGCGACCTGCACTATCGTAATACGATCAAGGGCACTGGCGATGTGTTCTTCGAAGACGGCATGTTCAAAGCATACGCCTTGTTTCCGCAGAACCTGTGGGCGCGCCAGTACAACTCGGAGTACGGCCACCGCCCGCAGATCGTGATCCGCAACGCCAACGCCTGGATCCTCGGACTGAAAGTCGAAGGCCGCCGACAGTGCATCCTCAACATCGGCGGTGTGACCGAGTGCTACGGACTCTATGCGATGACCCCGAAGGGCTGCAGCAACCGGACGTACCCGTTTGTCGAGAATCGCGAAGGCTGGCTGGCTGTTCCCTACCGCGAAGGCGGCCAGGGCGGGCACAGTATCAAGATCCGCGAGACCTGGAACGGCGTGATGAAGCAGACCGGCGGCGCGCGTGAATGCAACCTCTTTATCGGCGGCCAGAAGTTCGACCCGCAGGAGGTCCTGCCCAAAGCGCCAACCGGTCTGCAGGTGAAGGCGACTGCCGGTGACGTGGTCGAACTGACCTGGAAGCCGGCGCCCAAAGAGAAGCTCCCGGTTATCTACTACATCATCTCGCGCAACGGCAAACCCGTCGGCGCCACGGAAGCCGACGCCGAGGAGATGAAGTACGTCGACAAGGAGGTCCTTGAGAATACCGCGTACAACTATCAGTTGACCGCCGTGAACATCCGCGGCGGCAAGTCCACGCCGGTGACGGCCAAGGTGACGACGCCGGCTGATACGGTCGGGCCGAAGGTGACGAAGGCTGCCATCTGGCCGACGGATCCGAGTGTTGTCACCATCGACGTGGATCAGCCGTTGAGCAGAAGTGCAACGGATCCGGCGAACTATGCGTTCACGCCGCCGGCAACCGTCACCAGCGCCAGACTGAACCATGCCGGTGACCGCGTGATTCTGAAGTTGGCACAACCACTGGGCGACGGCGTCAAAACGAGCATCGCCTTCAATGGCATCACTGATCGCAGCGAAGCCGGTAATGCGATCCAGGCTTCGGTGGAATTCACCCCGTGGCTGGTGGGCGACGGTTTGAAGGCCGAGTTCTTCAACGCTGCGGAGCCAACGGGCGAACCGCTCGTTACCCGGGTCGATCCGAAACTCAACTTCTGGTGGGGCAAAGGAAGTCCCGACAAGAAGATTCGCGTCGATGACTTCAGTTGCAAATGGACCGGGTTCATCCGGCCGAAGATCAGCGGCAAGTATGTGCTCCATCTGCGGGTCGCCGGTCGGAAGCGCCTGACCATCGGCGACAAGGTCGTCATCAACCTGTGGCAAGGCAAGAGCGGCGAAGAGAGCGCCGGCAGTATGGAGTTGGAGGGCGGCAAACGCTACCCGATCACCATCGAAAGCAGCCATCCCGGTGTCGGCGCCGGCGTGCGTTTCATGTGGACCCGACCGGGCGTCAAAGAACCGAAGATCTGGAACCGTTCCCGCAGTTTCGTCGGCCCGGAGTACCTGTTCAGCAAGTAGGTCTTTGCAGAACCCTTCGTCGCTGCAATCGGCGTTGTTTGGTCGACCAGCGAGACCGGATCGCCTTCCGGTTGTATCACAAGCGTCCCTGCTTGTGTTTCGGCCATGAGCAGGGATGCTCATGATACATTTTGCGGATAGTCAGATGGCCATGAGCAGCGATGCTCATGATACATTTTGGAGAAATTAAGGTTATGAGTAGATACGACTGGGAAAACGATCCCGATAATATCCCCGACGACGAATACGTCTCCGTCAGTCCCGACGGCCATCTGCAATACCGCGGCCAACGCATCCGGTTCTGGGGCCACATCGGCCACTTCCCGAATCCGCGGAAAGGAGTTCCTGCCGATGTTGCCCGGCGCGACCTGGAGCTGTCGGCCAAGCGCATGGCGGACCTCGGGTTCAATCTGCACCGCCTCTGGCACGATCCGGAGAAGCCGTTTGAGAAGGGCGACGGCAGCCGGGAGGACCTGCGGGCCTACGGCGTCTCCCTGCTGCGCCAGCACGGCATCCGCGTCTGGTTCGCAACCTTGAATCGACTGGGCACGATTGACGCCGATGTTGACGTGAATGTCATCGACGACCCCGATACCGCCGACGAATGGAAGGACGCGGTGCGTTCCATGGCGAAGGAGAACTGGCGCTGGGACGGCAAGAAGACCGCGATTCGCGCGAACGTGGCTCAGCACTGGGACCCGCGGCTGCAGGCGCTGACGCTGAAACGCATGGAAGCCATCGCCACCTACACGAATCCGTACATTGGCATCCGCAATTGCGACGACCCGAATAACGTCATCTGGGAGCTGTCCAACGAGGAATGGTGGCTGCCGAAGATGACCCGCGGCGTCTGGCTGAAGCTGCCGAAGCTCTTCCAACGTCAGTTGCTGGAGCTGTGGCATGAGTATCTGCAGGAGACCTATGGCAGCAACGACGCGCTGATCAAGGCCTGGGGATTTCTGCTGCCCGGTGAGAGTTTGGAAGACAAGACCGTACTGCTGGCGCCGACCGCGAACTCGGTCGAAACCGCGTTGCTGAACGATCCGAACCCGCACGCGCAGGCAGCGCTCGATGACGGTGCGCATCAGGCCGTCAGCCGGGACGACTTCACGCCGGCACGCTCGCAGGCGGTGATCGATTTCTTTCTGCAGATCCTGGTGAAGAGAAAAGCAAAACAGGCGAACATGGTCAAGAGCTTGGGCAAGGCATCGGCCAAGGCCCCGCTGTGTTGGGACACGGGCACTGGCTGGCAGATTCAGTGTCAGTACCTGCACCAGCATGCCGATGCGGTGACGCACTGTACGTACGTGAACGGCAAGCACCATGAACGTGATCACAAGCGCTTCCCGTTCAACAGTGCTCTCGAAGAGCTTCCACGCCTTTGTTGGGATAAGCCTTGGCTTGAACACAACAAGGCGCCGAACAAACCGTTTTTCGTGTACGAGAGTCAAATCAAGACATCGACCAAGTACCGTGTCGAGTTTCCGTATGAGATCGCCACCCTCGGCTGCATTCAGGACTGGGATGTGATCAACTGGCATACGTTCGGGCCGGGTGCGGACTCGACCAGGGACGAACCATACACCCGCGCGCTGGAAGTCGGCCATTCGCTGGATCTGCACTTCGGCGGCGACGAAGTGCAGCAAAGCGGCATGCTGGCGGCCGGCCACATCTTCCGCGATTTCCTGGTGAAGCCGGCTGCCGATCCGACGCTCTTCGTGTTCGGCCGCAAAATGCTGTATCATCCGGACAGCATGGACTACGCCGGCAGCTATGGCGCCATCGGTGACAGCTTCGTGCCGACGACCTACCGCCACGGCATGCGCCTGTTGATCGACCCGACTGTCGAAGACAATCCTGACCATCCGTTGTTCGAACGCAAACGCCAGGTGGAGTACGGCGA
Source organism: uncultured Lentisphaerales bacterium (assembly GCA_964384625.1). Classification (GTDB taxonomy): domain Bacteria; phylum Verrucomicrobiota; class Lentisphaeria; order JABSQK01; family JABSQK01; genus CAYLNH01. The sequence continues at coordinate 10,877 of CAYLNH010000039.1, read as the reverse complement.
CGCGCCGGACGACGAGGAGCGTGCAAAGCAGTTGGAGCAGGTCCGCAAGGAGTACCTGGCCAAGGGCTACATGACCATCGGCCCGGTTGTGCGCCCGCGCATCTTCGAACCGTGCCCGATCAGACCGACAGACGAGATCGCCTATGACTGGCATCACGGCAACCTGCAGTTGGACTCGGCTGCAGCCGCGAGCTTCGTCGGCTTCTACGGCGCCCTGCAGCATCCGGAAGACGGGGTGCGTTTCGAAAAAGCCGGCGTCACACTGAGGGACGTCTCGGTGAGGAACCCCGACGGTATCGCGTACCCCGTCGAAGAGGATGAACGCTACATCGGCTTCTCGCTGACGAGCACCGACGGCATGCCGCTGAGCGAGTGCGACAACGCGATCGTGTCTTTGGTGTCCACCAGTTTCAACACGGGCTTCGAACTCGACACCGGCGAAAGCAAGGTGAAGGAGTTCGCCGGCGCGCAGGTAGCAAAGGGCGGCGATCTGCCTGTACTCGTCGCCCGTGTTGCCGGTACTATCGAGTGCGCCGCCATCGACGGTATGACCTATCGAATGGTCGACTTCGAGCAGCGCGAACTGGCGACCGGCATGGTGGAAGACGAGTCTCTCGCGATCCCCGCCGACCAGCCGGTCTGGTTCATCGAGCTTACGAGGTGACCAACGCCGGCAACCGATAGTTGTGTTAGCCCTTTCGAATACCGACAGAACCCCGCCCTCCTGCCCCCAGTGTCCAAGTCACTTTGCTGCCAACCCGGGGATCTGCCCTGTAAGCCCCCGCGATAGCCGGTCAAGGACTTGTTTCGTCGGCTGCAGTGAAAGAAATCGCATTTGTGGCCCCGGCATGTCAGTCTTTCGCCAACCTGAAGTCGTCAACTTCCTTGTATCCGTTTTCATGCAACGTTTTTGCGAACTCGACTGGCGAATTCCCGGCGCTCTTCGCTCGGTCGAGGTCCGATTCTGCCACTGCCGTGGCGGCATCCTCCGCCCCAAGAACTTCTTCGACTTTCACAAGGCAGTAGTAGTCCACCCATTTGTCCTCACCTACCAGTCTCTTGCACAACAACGACGGAAAGAACCCTCTTCCGGGGCCTCCATAGCTTCCCGGGACGTACGCGAATCTGCCTCTGGACACGGCGTCCGACTGCTCAACCACTCGTTTTCTGTGGCAGCATTTTTTGTACTTTCGGCCGCTGCCGCAAGGGCAAGGGTCATTTCTTCCAACCACCAGACAGATCCTTTCTTGCTTTGCGATGACAGGGGGATCACAGGCTGCTTGTCCAAGGCCATATCGCCCTGGAAACGCAAGCCCCTCTCATTTTGCAGTCGATTGCCATACATCTTCCCGGCTGGTTGAAAAGAATTTATCCCGGCTGAATTACAGATTCAACTCGACTTGGGTTTGTTCTTTTTTATAGAACATCAATATTATATCTTCATACACCTGGAGAATGAGATGAGAGAGACTGGTGCAATACTCTTTGGGACGGCCAGGCGGAAGATCCTGGAACTTCTTCTGGTCCGAGGACGGTGCTGTTACCTGCGTGAGATTGTGCGCGAATCCGAGTTGTCGGTGGGGGCAGTTCAGAAAGAGCTGAAGAACCTGACCGAAGCCCGCATCCTGTTGCGCGAGCCCAAAGGCAAGCAGGTCTTCTACCGGGCCAATCCGGATTGTCCGATCCTGCCCGAGTTGACTGCGATTATCCGCAAAACGTCAACCAACATGGTGCGGGCCGAGCAGATCAAAACGTACCGGCAGATGTCCGCGACGGAAAAGCTGGAACAGGCAGGACTGCTGCACGACCAGGCCTGGACACTCAAAGCTGCAGGTGTTCGACGCGCACACCCGGACTGGTCGGCGGAAGAGATAGAGCAGGAAGTAAAACGGATCTTCATGTATGCAAGCACTTGAGCTGCTGAATACCTTTATCGGCCCGCTGGAGACGAACAAGATCAAGTACCTCGTCACGGGGTCGGTGGCGAGCACGATCTACGGCGAACCGCGAATGACGCATGATCTGGATCTGGTGCTTCACCTGCCGCTGAAGCAGGCGGAGCGGATCCAGCAGGCATTTCCCGACAAGGACTTCTATTGCGCACCACTGGAGGTCGTCCGACTCGAAATCCGTCGGCCGCAACGCGGGCACTTCAACATTCTACATCATGCCGGCGGCTATCGCGCCGACATCTACCTGATGGGTACGGATCAGCTATCGCGCTGGGCCATGCAGAACCGACGCCGGCTCGAGGTGGTCAGTATGAAGTTCTGGCTGGCGCCGCCGGAGTATGTCATCATGCGCAAACTCGAGTACTACCGTGAAGGCAACACCGACAAGCATCTGCAGGACATCCGGGCCATGCTGGCGATTTCCGGGGATGAGATCGACCTGCAACTGGTGCAGGAATTGGTGAAGGAAGGCGAATTGCGCCGCGAATGGGAGTTGGTGCAGACGTAGACCAAGACTTCCAGCCGGAGGCCCGCCTCTTGTATACAAGCTTCCCAATACCCAAGATTTGGCACGTAAGCCCTCGATTACTGCCCTTCTTTGCCTCGAGTCCCGGTTCTCAAGAGGTTGGGAACCTGCGGTACTTGCGGATCTGTCACCGGTATGAAGTCTGCACACCTCCTCTGTTTTCCCGCCGCTTTGGCCGGCGCGCCGGCCAAAGCGGCGGGAAAACGGGAACTGGAGGTGGCTGTCTGGTGTAGGTGACCGATCCTGAAACTCCGCACCGCGAACTCCTTCGCCAAGGCTTCGGCGCTCAAGAGGGTGCGGGATCTCTAGGCGGACCGCGCAGGACAGTAGTTGAGGGCTTACTTTGGCACAGGAATAGGCTTGCAAAGTAAATGAACGAACGCTATACTTGTATACAAGATTGACTGAGAGGTCCTGTGGCGACGAAACTGGCACAACGGGCATACCGGCATATCCGGGCGAAGATCGAGTGCGGCGAACTGGTTGAGAACCAGGCGCTGTCCGAGTTGACGCTGGCGAAGGAACTGGGGACCAGCCGGACGCCGGTGCGCGAAGCGATTCGCTGGCTGGAGTCGGAGGGCGTTCTTACGGTTGTCCCGAAGAAGGGCACCTATGTGCGGGAGACCTCCCGCCTCGAGTTAGCGGAGCTCTACGACTTGCGGCTGGTGCTCGAGCCGGCGGCGGCGGCGTGGGCCGCGGAGCGCATCGACGCGTCGCAGTTGGCGGAGATCAAACATCTGCTTCAACAGATGGCGGCCCTCCTTGAGGAGGCGGTTGGCGGACCGCCCGCACAGCAGATCCGAACCTTGCAGAAGAACGCCACATTGGAAACGAAGTTCCACCTGCAAATCCTGCGCAGCGCCGGGAACCGTTCGCTTCTGCGGATTGTTTCCAGCTTCCGCATCCTGAGCCGTGCTCTCGGGCGCCGCAAGGACCTGCCGGCCGAGATGCTGGACCGCTTGCGCCGGGCCCACGAGGAACATTGCGCGGTGGTTCGGGCCCTGGAACAACGCGACGCCGAGGCGGCGCGCACAACGATGGCGGCGCACCTGCAGCGAGGCAAGGAGAGCGCTCTGGCCTTTCTGGACTGGCGCGACCGCCGGCGGGCGGCGGCGGGAATTGATCTCGACGACCTGTCGCCGGTCACGGAATCACACCTGCACCAGCTCGAAAGCAATTACGCCGGAAACGGGCGAAAGCGAGACGGAAGATGAAACGCTGTTTCACCCTCATTGAGTTGGTGGTGGTCATTGCCATCATCGCCATCCTGGCGGCCCTGCTGCTGCCGGTTCTGGGTCAGGCGCGCGAGCGCGGGCGCCGGGCGGTCTGCATTGCCAATCTGCGCCAGATTACGATGGCCTATCACAACTACGCCGACGAGAACGACGGCTGGTATCTCTATCACAACGAACAGACCCCGCGGACGGTCGCCTACAGCAACCCGACCTATGGCGGCAGTTATCATCAAGACATTCGCGGGCCGCTGCTGGAGTACGGCACGACCTCGTGGATCTACTACTGCCCCAGTCATCGGGCGGAGACCAAGCCGGCGGCCCCCGACGAATTTCGCCGGGGCAACGCGTCTTCTTATGATCTCTGGGAGATCGACTACGCCCTGTTTGCCGGTCTCGAACGCCACTACAAGTACCTCAGCGGCGCGACCTGGGCGCGCTGGCGTCACATCGACCCGGATAACTATCCGCCCGCCGGCACGCCCCCGTTCCTGCTGGCCCGGCGACTCACCGAGTCCGGCGCCGAGGACATCCTGGCGGCGGACAAGTCCTGGGCGGCACCGAACCACCCGAACGACGGGTCCAGTACCCCCTATCTCCCGTTTCAGGCCAATCACGCGCAACATGACTACGACGCGCGTGCCGGCGGGAGTTCCGCCTATACCGACGGCCATGTCGAGTGGCACGGTCCGCCGCTCTATCACGCCCGGATCTGGCGCGACATCTACGGCGACAACGCCTTCGCCGACCGCAGCGAAGTGTTGATGTACTGGTAGATCGACCGGACCCGATGAAACGCCGTTTCCCCCCTGTGGACTGCGGCATCTGAAACCCGAATCCGGTGACGATCCGGTACTGACTGGACGTTGCCTGCGACCTGCCGGCCGGGCTGCAGACCGCCCTCACCCGTATCTTCCGGACCCATCCCTCCTGCTGCGCATCCAGTCCACGGCACAAGAACCGGCCGCAATTCAGCTAATCAACCGAATTCCGCCCTTGCCATTGACAACGTCCGTATCTCGATCAAAGTATCATATCTGAGTTTTCAGGTCTCACATATGACATCTGCAGACAAGAAGAAGAAGAAGAAGAAGAAGAGTGTGCCGGCGTTGCGGCGCGGGCTGCGGATGCTCGAGAGTATTGCCGCCGCCGAAGGCGAGATCGGCTTCCAGGAGGTCCTTGCCGGCGTCGACATTCCGCGAGCGACGGCAGCGCGGTTGCTGCAGGCCCTGCGCGAGGAGGGCTATGTCGCCAAGGCCGACAACGGTTACCGTCTCGGACCGAAGTTGAATCAACTCCTGCTCGCCGGCACCATGAAGCAGAAGTTCCGGCTGGCGGCGCTGCCGCTGCTGAAAGAGCTGATGGAGCAGACGGGCAACACGGCGACAGCATTCTATTGGGACGGCAATCAGACCGAAGTGGTGGCCAAGGAGATGCACCCGGCAGCGGTTGTCATGCAGCCGGTCGGCAATCGGGGCGGGCTGAATTACGGCTGTCCGTGGAGTCTCTATTTCTTCCGGAGTCTTGCCGAGACCGGCCGGCAGGCGTTCATCCGGGCGGCCAAACGGGACCGGCGCTGGGCGGCGGTCCAGCGTCAATTGGATTTCGCCTCTCGCCGGGGCTTTGCCTATGACGACTGCACGAGCCTTCCCGGTGTCCGGCGCCTTGCCGCTCCGGTGTATGCCGGCGGCAATGTCATCGGCTGTCTGACACTCGGCGGCACGCCGTACACGATTCCCGACGCTGAACTCCCGACATTCGGCGCCCTGCTGCGCCGGCATGCCGACCGCCTGACCGAATCCCTTTCCGTGCCGACTTGACCGTCAACCCTCAACTTCCGGACCCTATGAAACCCAATATCCTCATGGTCCTGGCGGACCAGCACAACGCGACGCAGCTTGGCTGCGCCGGCCACGCCCAGGCGCTTACGCCGAACTTCGACCGGTTCGCTGCGAGCGGCGTTCGTTTCTCTCAGGCTTACACCCAGAACACGATCTGCACGCCCAGCCGCGTCAGTATCCTGTCCGGCCAGTATTGCCACAATCACGGCTACTATGGTTTATCGGGGCCGGCGAATGCCGGACTGCCGAATCTGATGCGGCATTGCCGGGCACACGGCTATCGCACGGCGGCCTACGGCAAACTCCATCTGCCCAACCGCCCGCGCAACTGGCTGGCCGATGACCTGGATGAGTTCGGCGACAGCTATGAAAATGTCGACGGCATCATTGGCGACTCAGAGTTCCTGAGCGGACTGGAGGGACGGGGCCTGCGCGAACTGGAAGACAGCTGGCATAACTTCAGTGGGGCCTACGGCGAAACGGGTCTGCACCACGATGCGTGTGTCTCCAAGCTGCCCTACGAGCAAACGCAGGAAGTCTGGTGTGCCAGGAAGGCGATGGCGTTTATGGATCAAAACCCGGGTCAGCCGTTCTGCATTCAAGTCGCCTTCCAGCGGCCGCACCATCCCCTGATCCCGCAGCAGCAGTTCCTGGATCTCTATCCGGAGGACATCAAACTGCCGCCGACCTGGTCACAGGAACCGGCGTCCCGCCCGCCGAACTTCCGGCGCATGTGGGCCCATGCCAAAACGCACAAGTGGCAATGCGCCGGGCCGGATGACGACGAACTGGCGGGCCCCAGACGCGCCTGGCGCGGGACGCTGGCCTGCGTCAGCCAGATCGACGATGTCTTCGGCATGCTGCTGGACCACCTGGACGAGAACGGTCTGGCGGACAATACGATCGTGATCTACGGCGGCGACCACGGCGGCTATCATACCGTCCACGGCATTCTTGAGAAGGCGCCGGGCATCTGCTCCGACGCGGTGTGTCGCGTGCCCATGATCTGGCGTGGCCCCGGCGTCACGTCGGTCGGCCGTGTCTGCAGGGAACTCGTGGAGAATGTAGACATGGTGCCGACCATCACGAAGCTGTGCGATCTGCCTGCGTTCGAATCGGCGGACGGCCGAGACCTGACCCCGCTGCTGCGCGGCGAAGCGGTCGCCGTCCACGATCAGGTGGTGACTGAGAACGCCTATGCCAAATCCATCCGCTGGGACAAGTGGCGCCTGGTGCACTATCCCGCCGGCATGTTCGGCGAGGAAGAAGCCGGCGAACTCTACAATATGGCAGAAGACCCCGGCGAGACGCAGAATCTCTACGCGGATCCGGCCTGCAGTGATGTGGTGCAGGAAGGCCGCCGCCGGCTGCTGGACTGGCTCATCCGCACGACCCGGGTCACCACAACCCAGCCCGTCGTTTACGACGGCGAGCGCTTCGGTGCCCGCTCCTATCCCCTCTGTTCCGACGGCCGCGCGCCCAACCCGATTCAGCCGCGGAACCGCGACGACATGAACCTGAACTACCTCTAACGAATGGGCTGTGAAGCGAACCTTTGCAGTGAGTTCAATGCTGACAATTCTCAAAGACGGCAACGCCAGGACGACCGATACCGAACCATCGACGTGGACCCTGCAATGGACATCGCAGACGGACATCGCAGACGGCACGGAAGTCGAACTGCGCGGCGCGAATCTACGCACGCTGATTTCCGTTCGCTGGATCGACTTTGATGGCGACGACGACAATGAACTGATCTGGCGCGTCAAGGAACAACTATCGTTCAATGACATCGCCAAGCACAATCCCAAGCGCGCCATCGCCCGCTTCCGGCTCGGCCGTGCCGTGGCGGCCGGACAAAACGTTTGCTTCCGTGTGACAGCGCTGGTGACCGGGATTGCCGGCGGCGAGTTCCCGATCCACCTGGCGCTGCACGAAGCAGAGCGCGGCTTGATGCTGGGCGGGCCGGTGACGTTGCGCGTTGCCGCCGGCCGGGCCGAACGGTTGTTTATCTGGGCTCGACCCGGCGCCGAGACCGACGGTTCCGTCCGGGTGCTGCTGGCGCCGATGGACGGCAAGGGCTATCCCACTGCGTTTGCGGCAGAAACTCCTGTGGCCTTGCAAGTGGCCGGTGCAACCGTCTGGGAAGGCGCGGTTGAACACCCCAGGATTGCTCACCTTTCGCCACCACCGGGGAAGGAGGTCTTGCGACTGACCGCGCGCATTGGCCAGGAGGACCTTACTGAAGGTGACGGGATCAACAACGCCCGCAAAGACGGTAAGGACCTCCTTGTCACATCCAACCCCGTCTGGCTGCAGACAAAGGACCTCCTGCCGCTGTTCGGCGAGATCCACTGGCATACGAATATTTCGGGTGACGGCATGCGCGATATCGAAGTCGCATTGGACACGGCGCGCGACCTGCTGAATCTCGATTTTGTCGCGCCGGGCGATCATAATCCACAAGGGCCCAACTGGGAACGCACGGTCGCGGCGCTTGAAGCTGCCAACGCCGACGGCGAGTTCGCCACGTTCTTCGGCTGGGAAGCCAGCTCGAATCAGGGCCATGAGAATTTCTATTTCACGGATCCCGACCATCCCCTCGTCTGCAACGGGAGCGCCGGATTCAAGGGGGGCTTTCCGGCCGACTCAACGCCCGTGTTGGATCAGCACGAAGACTTCATTGCCATTCCGCATCACACCAACGCGATCAGCAAAGCGGTCAAAGACGACGGCAGCCATTACTGGTATCCCTATCCCTGGAAGGAGCCGCGCAGCGAGTACCGGCGACTGGTGGAGATTTTCCAGGTGCGCGGCAACCAGGAACGCGAGCACTATCCGGACGAAAAACTCTGGCGCGTTGATTACAGCGGCAACGGCGGCAGCGTGCAGACGGCGCTGGACGCGGGGCATCAGTTCGGCTTCACCGGCGGCACCGACAACCACACCGGCTGGCCGACGTTCATTGGGCGCGGCCACGGCAGCAACATCTACACCGGCGTCTGGGCGCCGGCCCGCGAGCGCCGGGCCGTTTACGACGCCTTGTTTGCGCGGCACACCTGGGCCTGCTGGAGCACGCGCGCGATCATACGTTTCACCGTCAACAACGCACTGCAGGGCGATGAACTGCAGGTCCCTGCCGGCACCGCGCTGACCGCAAACATCCGTATGTCCCTGGAAGCCCCGCTGCAGTTGCTCGAGATCGTCACCGGGAACGACACCGTCATTCCCGTTGCGTCTCCCGATGGCCTCGACATTGCGACCAGTGCCTGCCTCGGCGCTGCCGGAGGAAAGACCTACTTCTATCTTCGCGCCCTCCAGACGGACGGCGCAATCATCTACGCCAGTCCTGTCTTCGTGAAGATCCAATAACCAAACATCAGTGATTCCTATGAAACCGAACATTCTTTTCATTCTGTCCGATCAGCACAATGCGAAAGTCCTCGGCTGCAAGGACCACCCGGATGTCAAAACACCGAACCTGGACCGCATGGCCGCGGAAGGCGTTCGCTTCGACAACGCCATCACGCAGAACCCGATCTGCACACCGAGCCGCACGTGCTTTATCTCCGGGCAGTATTGTCACAACCACGGCTACTACGGTCTGTCCGGACCCAACCCGAACGGTCTACCGACCATGTTCGGGCACTTCCGGCATTACGGCTATTTCACCGGTGCAGTCGGTAAGATTCACTGTCCGGAGTATTGGGTGGAGGACGACTGCGATGTATACCACGAGACCTGCGGCTGCAGCATCGGCGGCCGTTCCAAAGAGTATGCCGCCTTCCTCGAGGAGCGCGGCAAGCTCGAGCTCGAGGACCACGGCCGCATGCCGGAGTTCGGCGCCAAGGGCCGGCAGTCCATGGAAGGCCGGCCGACGACGCTGACGTTCGACGAATGCCAGGAAGGCTGGATCGCCAACAAGATCGTCGCGCTGATGCAGCAGGCGCAGCAAGAGGGCAGACCGTTTTGCCTGCACGCCTCGTTACCGCGGCCGCATCAGTGTACGGCGCCGTGTCAGGAGTTCTGGGATCTCCATGAAGGGATGGAACTGACCTTGCCGCCCAACGCCGACTATGAGATGGTCGATCAGGCGCCGAATCTGGTGCAGACGGCCGAGGGATGGCGCACGCGCGACTGGCCGTTGATTGAACCGAAGACCTTCGAAGCGGCACGCCGGCGCAAGCTCCGCGGCTACCTGGCGGCGATCAGCCAGGTCGATGCCGCCGTCGGCCGCATGCTCGACCACATCAAAGAAGCGGGCATCGCCGACAACACGATCGTGGTCTACTCCTCCGACCATGGCGACTACGCCACCGAACACGGCATCATGGAAAAGGCGCCCGGCATCTGCCACGACGCGATCACCCGCATCCCGATGGTCTGGTGGGCGCCCGGCAGAATCAAGGCGGGGCACGTCGCTCAGGAACTCGTCGAAACCGTCGATGTCACGAGTACGCTCTGCAGCCTGACCAATGTGGACCCGATGGAGACCAGCGACGGCAAAGACATCTCGCCGATCCTGCATGGGCAGTCGGGCGAGGTCCGCAAGATTGCCGTCACGGAGTTCGCCTGGAGCCGGTCCGTGCGCAAGGGCAAGTACCGCCTGGTCTGGTATGCAGACGAGTACTTCCCGGCGAACTATCCCGACGGTTTCGGGGAGCTCTATGATCTGGAAGCCGATCCGTGGGAGATGAAGAACCTGTACTTCGAGGGCGAGTATGAGACCGTCGTCAATGAGCTGAAGAGCGACCTGCTCAACTGGCTGATCACAACGACGCGACCGTCAACGGTCCACGGTCTCGGCGACAAGGGCAGTGCTGCCACCGGCAACTGGCAGCGCATTCAGCGCTACAAACACTGTCCGAACGCCGACGGCAAGGTCAGTCCGGACCGGTTGCGCACGGAGCTGGGACACCGGAATTACCTGTAGATGTTGGCTGGACAGCTCCGACGCAGCGCGGGCCTCTGTCCCGCGTTCCGTCAGTCGACGCTACCCAGACGCGGGACAGAGGCCCGCGCTACGAGTCGGACAGCGCCTCCGCCATTTGGGTGGATGAGCGTTGATTTGGCCTGCCGCCTGCGGCAGTCTACCGGAAACTCGAGAGACCGTATGAAGAAGCCCAAACTGCGGGCGCTCAACAAACTCGCCTTGCTGGCGCTGTGTCTGCTGGCCGTGCCGTATATCTACTTCGCCGCTGACAGCTCTGTGGGCTTGCCGTCGGATTACGTGGAAGTCTACAGCCGTCGAAGTAAGCAGGGGGACTACATGGGAATGGCGCTGAATTAAGATGATCTTGGGACAGGCAATGTCTTTTCCGTGTAT